>NZ_JBNCOB010000001.1:278168-783359 GCF_049847285.1 Micromonospora sp. DT62 | reverse complement strand
GTTGGCAGTGTGGAGTTGCTGGTCAGGCATTGTCGGGTGGTGGTGGGGCATGAGACCGTCATCCGGGTCTGATGAACCGCGCACACACGCTGCGGGAACGGCGCCCGCGCACCGGTGCGGATCGATAACGACGTGGACCGGGACGCGTTCTCTCCCCGTCGCCGCCCGCCTGCCCGGCGCCGCCGTTTCCCAGATCCGGGCGCGGAAAGAACCGGCGTGCCACGGCAGGCCGCGCCCCGGCAGGCGCGACGATTCCGCGCGACGCATTGACGGGAGTCGCCGGCCGGTTGATGTGCCGGGGCGGACGATCCGGGGGCGCGGAATGGTCGACCTTCGCGCCGGGAGGCGAATGGCGGCCTCGTGGGGGCACGCACCGATCGGTCAGGTGCGAATGGTGCCACGCCCGACCGCGGGGCTCGACACCGCGGTCGGGGAATCCGGGCCGGTCGGGATGCGCGGCGCGGGACGGGGCCTGCGCGGGCGGATGCCGTCGCCGGTGGGCGACGTCCGCCGGGCGCGACCCGGACGTGCTGGTGGAGCTACCGCACGGACGCGGTGGTGCGGCTGCCGCGTTCCGCGCCGGTCACCACCGCGTCCCACGGTCCGTCGTCGACGAGCTGGTCCCGTGCGTACGGGCCAGCTCGTCGACTTCCGGTCGGGCCGTCAGTTGCCGCTGTCGAGCACGTTCCCGTCGTGCGGGCGCAGGGCCCGGGAGCGCCGGAAGTCGCGGTGCACGAAGATCCGCTGGAGCCACCGGTCGTAGCCGTCGTAGCGGGGCGTGAACTCGGTCCGGCCGTGCAGGGCCAGCCGGTTGTCGACGAACGCGAGGTCGCCGGGTTCCAGGATGAACGTCCGGCGGACGGTGCGCAGCGCGTCGCCGAGCATCGACAGCGCCTGCGTGGCCTCCGGGTCGAGGGGGAACGAACTCTCGAAGTCGACCTGGACGTCCGGGTCCTCGGGGCTGCCGCTGAGGATGCCGTGCGGTTCCGGCGCGCTGCGCAGGTCGCCGAACGACGCCGGCGGTTCGGTGACGAACCGTGGCTCGTGCAGCACCTTGCGGACCTGCTCGGACAGCAGGGGCAGCGCGTTGCGGATCGACGTCACCCGCAACCCGGCCACGTTGTCGTGGTCGTTGCGCAGGCAGTGCAGCCCGACGTAGTCCGGACGGTAGACGTGGAAGGCGTTCTCCACGTGCATGGACAGCGTCACCGAGCCCGCGTTGCCCTGGAACTTCTCCATGCCCGGCACCGGCACGACGTCCTGCACCAGCGCGCCGCTCTTCTCCTCCTTGAAGGCGATGAGCTCCCCGAGTTGCAGCCCGAGCAGCACCTGCGCGGCGGCGGGCACGGTGGACTCGCGCTGCGCCGAGCCGGCCACGGTGGGCGTGCACGGCAGCTCGTCGGCGTCCACGGGCAGGTTCCGCACCAGCAGCACGGCGTCGGGCCCGGGATCCCAGGCGAAGCGCCGCACCATCTGGCGCAGGCGTACGGGCAGGTTGCTGGAGAGTTCGCGGGCCGTTTCGAGCCAGGCGGCCGAGTCCACCAGGCGCGGCGGTCGGCCCGCCAGGTAGCGGGCGATCGTGTCGACCTCGATGTTCTCCTCGCGGGTCAGGACGATCGAACGGTCTGTACTACGTGTGGGCTGGACGTCGACGGTCACGCCGAGCCTCCTCTGCTGAGGTCCGAGACGGTGTGGGGGTTGAGCGATCGGTCAGTCGTCGTCCTCGTCGTCGTCCCAGAACGCGTCCTGCAGGTGCTCCGCGAGCTGCCGTGGCGTCGGGTTGGCGAACAGGTCGGCGAGCTGGACCGGCATCGACAGTTCGGTCCGCACCCGCTGCACGAGCTGGGCGCCCAGCAGCGAGTGGCCACCGCTGGCGAAGAAGTTCGAGTCCGCGTGCAGGCCCGGCCGGTCGAGCATCTCGGTCCAGATCCCGACCAGGGCGGCGGTCGTCTCGTCCGGCGGGTCGACCTCGGCCGCCGCCCGCGCCGCCGCGAGCGCGACGAGGGCCGCGCGGTCCACGGTGCCCGCCACGGTGACCGGCAACTGGTTCAGCACGACCAGGTCGGGCGTGAGCGGCAGGGCGGCACGGGCGTGCTCGCGCAGCCGCTCCGCCACGTCGGGCTTGCGGGACTCGACGAACGCGACGACCGTGCCGTCCTGCGCGTCGCCGGTGGACCCGACGGCGGCGACCGCCTCCACGTCCGGGTGGGCGGCGAGGACGGACTCGATGTCGCGGAGGTGAATCCGCTGGCCGGCGACGCGTACGTGGGCCGACAGGGGGCCGACGACGTCGATCCGGCCGTCCGGCAGCAGTCGCGCGAGGTCCCCGGTGCGGTGGAACCGCCCGTGCGTGGGGTGCTCGCCGAACCGGGCGGCGGTCAGCTCCGGCCGGCCGTGGTAGCCGGCGGCCAGCGTGTCGCCCGCGACGCACAGCTCCCCGCGTACGCCGATGCCCAGCTCGTGATCGGTGCCGGGCTCGGTGACGAACACGCGGGTCGCCGGGAGGACACCCGTGCCGTCCCGTCCGCCGTCGAGCGCGGCGTACCCGGCGACGCCGGGCGTGGTGTAGCCGTGGTACGGCGTGCAGCCGGTGGCACGCAGCTGCGCGGCGAGCGGGCGGGGGAGCGGTTCGTGCGCCACCAGGACGGTGCGGCCCGCGAGCCGGGCACCCGCGTGCTCGACCACCTGGCGCCACACCGCCGGCGACGCCTGCACCACGGTCACGTCGTGCCGCTGGACCAGCTCGCCGAGCGCGTGGCCGTCGGCGCGGGCCTGGTCGGGGGCGACGACGACCCGGCCGCCGGTGGTCAGCGCGACCAGCAGTTCCGTCAGCGCCGCGTCGGTGGCGGCGCTGCCCAGCCAGGCGGTGACGGCCGGCCCGGTGGCGGCGACCCGCTCGGCGAGCCGCGCGACCGCACAGGCCAGGGCCCGGTGGGTGACGGTCACCGCGAGCGGGGCGGGCGCGTCGAGGTCGTACTCCAGGTAGGCCACCGCGTCGAGGTCGACACCGGACGGCGCGTCGGTGCGGACCGCGTCGCTGGCGGCGGGGACGGCGGGGATGCGTACCGCGCCGGGCACGGGGAGGCCCTCGGCCGCCAGTATCGGGGCGGCACCCGAGTCGGCCAGCCGCGCGGCGAGGTCGGGGATCGGCTGGGTCGGGTCGAGCAGGACGCAGCGCCTGCCCGCCAGCCACACGCCGAGCCACGCGGCGGCCAGCTCCGCGCCGCGCGGCGCCAGCACGGCGACCGTGTCCCCGTCCGAGGCGGCGACCAGGTCCCGGGTGGCGAGCGCCGCCGACCACAGCCGGCCGTACGACACGTCGTGGGCGCCGTCCCGCACCGCCACGAGGTCCGGGCTCGCGGCGACCGTCGCGTGCACGGCGTCCAGCACGGACGCCGTGGTGGCCGTCTCCGGCGACGCCGGCAGGGCGAGGTCGTCCGCGCCCCGGCGGGACAGCTGCGCCACCGGCCGGTCCAGGTCGTCGCCCAGCCGCACGAGCAGCGCGTCGTACCGTTGCAGCAGCAGCCCGACGTCGGCGGCGTCGAAGGCGTCGACGCAGAACGCCGCGCGGACGGTGGTCGCGTCCTCGCCCGGCATGATGAAGAATTCCAGGTCGAAGCGGCTGTAGCCGTTCTCCACCATGACGTGGCGCACCGGCATCCCGGTGAGGGTGGCGGAGGCGTCGACGGTGCCGGGCACGTAGTTGAACAGGTGCCGGAAGAACGAGCTGCGCCACGACGACGGCGCGTCGCCGAGCACGGCGGGGGAGACGTGCTCCAGCGGTACGTCGGCGTGGCTGATGGCCTCGAGGAAGGTGCTGCGCGTCTGCTTCACGACGGCGCGGAAGTCGGCGTCCGGGTCGACCCGCACCCGCAGCGGCACCAGGTTCGCGTGGTAGCCGATGGCGTTCATGCTGCGCTGGTCGCGCACGTTCACCGGGGTGCCGATGACCACGTCGGAGCCCGCGCCGTGCTGGGCGAGCAGCACCGAGTACGCCGCGAGCAGCACGACGGCCTCGGAGGCGCGCAGTTCGCGCTGGAAGCGGCGCACCACGGCGCGGGCCGGCGCGGAGAGCTCGTGGTGGACGGTGCGGGCGCGCAGGGACGGCGCCCCGACGGGCGGCAGGGCGCACCACAGGCCCGCCTCGGCGGCCCGCAGCCCGTCGAGGTTCTTGCGCCAGTACGCGACGCTGCGCTCGTTCGGGGCGCGCTCCGCGAGCGCGGCCATCGGGGCGCCGTCGGGCCGGCCGCCCGCCGCGAGCGCCTCGTAGCCGGCGAGCAGTTCGCGGAGCAGGATCGTGGTCGACATGGCGTCGAAGTTCAGGTGGTGCACGACGACGCAGCACACGTCGGCGTCCGCGCCCGCGCGGATCCCCGCCCGCAGCAGGGGGCGGCCGTCGATCTCGAAGGGCTCGGCGGCGAACGCGGTCAGGTCGGCGTCCATCCCGTCGTCGCCGGCCGGGACGTCCACCACGGGCACGTCGAGCTGGTCGGCGGCGAGCACCTCCCGGGTCAGCGTCGCGTCGTCGGAGCGGAACACGGTGCGCAACACCTCGTGCCGGGCCAGCACCGCCCGCAGCGCCGCCGTGAACAGCCCGCGGTCGATCCGGCCAGCCACCTCGAAGGCGACCGCCACGTTGTTGACCCCGGTGTCCGGCACCAGCCGCTCGAGCAGCCACATGGCTGCTTCCTTCCTGCTGGCCGCGATGCTCATGCTCACTCGTCCCCTCGGTCGGTGTCGGCGCAGACCTCGGCGAGCCGCGCCACGGTCCGGTTTTCCAGCACGTCGCGCAGCGACAGGGTGAGCCCCCGCCGGCGTGCCTCATTGACCAGTTGGGCGGCGCCGAGGCTGGTGCCGCCCCGGACGAAGAAGTCGTCGTCGACGCCGATCGAGGAGACGGCCGTGTAGGTGGCGAAGAGTTCGCAGAGCAGCGCCTGCAACTCGTCGGCCGGCGCCCGCCCGCCCGGGGTCGCCGCGACCTCCGGCGCCGGCAGGGCGGCCGTGTCGAGCTTGCGGTTCACGGTCAGCGGCAGCGCCGGGAGGCTCACCACGGCGCTCGGCACCATGTACTCCGGCAGCGTCTCGGCGAGGTCCTTGCGCAGCTGCTGCGCGTCGATCCGCGCGCCCTCCCCGGGCACGACGTACGCGACGAGCTGCTTGACCTCCGGCCTGTCGGTACGGATCACCGCCGCCGCGTGCCGCACCTCCGGACGGCGCAGCAGTGCCGCCTCGATCTCGCCCAGCTCGATGCGGTAGCCGCGGATCTTGGCCTGGTTGTCGACCCGCCCGCAGAACTCGTACTCGCCGTCCTCGGTGGGCCGGACCCGGTCCCCGGAGCGGTACATGCGCGAGCCGGGCGGGCCGAACGGGTCGGGCAGGAACCGCTCGGCGGTCAGGCTTGGCCGGTGCAGGTAGCCCCGGGCCAGCTGGCCGCCCGCGATGTGCAGCTCGCCGATCTGGCCGGGCGGCACCGGGCGCAGCTCGTCGTCCAGCACGTGGTAGCGCACGTCGGGCATGGGCTGGCCGATGGGCAGCGGCCCCGGCGGCACCGGCTGGTCGGGCTCGATGACCACGGTGCTGCACCCGACGGTCGTCTCCGTCGGGCCGTACTCGTTGACCACCCGCGCGCCGGGGTGCCGGCGGCGCCAGGCGTCGACGGTCTCGCCGAGCAGCAGTTCGCCGCCGGCCATCAGCTCCCCGGTCGGGGACGCCTGGGCCGGCAGCGCGGTGAGCAGCGGGATGTGCGAGGGCGTCACCTTGACGAAGGTGGGCCGCTGCTGCCCGGCGGGTCCGGCGGCGGGCGTGCCCATCTCCTCCAGGGCACCGATGTGCACGCAGCCGCCCGTCATCAGCGGCGCGCAGAACGCGGTGACCGTCAGGTCGAACGCGAACGAGGAGTGCAGCAGCGCCCGGCCGCGTACGCCCGGGTAGGACCGCACGACGTGGCGCAGGTACGTGCCGAGCTGGCGGTGCTCGATCACCACGCCCTTCGGGCTGCCGGTGGAGCCGGAGGTGTAGATGACGTACGCGACGTTGGCGGGCCGCAGCGGGGCGAGCCGGTCGGCGTCGGTGACGTCGGTGTCCGGCTCGCCGGCGTACGCGTCCGGGTCGTCGAGCAGGACCCGCGGCAGGTCGGCCGCCGGCACCGCGTGCTGGTCGTCGCCGGTGGTCAGCAGCAGCATGGGCCGCGCGTCGGTGAGCATGTGCTCCAGCCGCTGCGGCGGGTGGCTGAGGTCCAGCGGCAGGTAGGCCGCCCCGGCCTTGAGGGTGGCGAGGGCGGCGACCACCAGGTGCGCCGAGCGGATCCCGATCGCGACGAGCCGCTCCGGGCCCGCGCCGAGCGACACCAGCCGGTGCGCGAGGCGGTTCGCCTCGGCGTCCAGTTCGGCGTACGTCCTGCGGTGCTCGCCCCACACGACGGCGGTGGCGTCCGGGGTGCGCCGCACCTGTTCCGCGAACAGGTCGGTGAAGAGCGCGGGCTCGCCGCCCGCCGGGCCCGGTGCCACCGCGCTACCCCGCGATCCGCTGACCGGCGTCCGCACCGGTCATCAGGCCGGAGACCGTCGCGGCGACGTCGGGGTGGCGCAGCATCTGGTCGTGGTCGACGGCGAGCGGGATGGTGCGCCCGAAGCCCTGCCCGCGCTGGGTCGAGTGCGCGGAGGTGATCGCCGTCGCCGTCGCCCACTGCGGGGCCGGGTCGATCTCCGTCGCCGCCCGCAGGTAGCCGACGAACGAGGCGAAGCTGCCGCCCAGTTCGGCCCGGACGTCGTCGTCCAGGCCGAGCCGGCGGCCCGCCACGTCGATCGCGTCGGAGAAGATCCCGGCGAGCGCGGGACCGATGAGGGTGAGGTCCTCGAGCCCGTGCTTCTCCTGCACCGCCTGGCCGTCGGCGTGGAACGCGGCGATCTCCTCGGGGGTGAGGATGGTCCGCAGCGCGTCCGCGGCGGCGTGGAAGTCCCGGTACAGCCCGACGATGTTCGGCAGCTCGGGGTCCAGGAGGACCAGCCTCGGCGCCTCGTCCTGCGACTCGGCCAGCCGGGACGCGAGGGGGGCGGCGAACACCGCGCCCACGCAGTAGCCGATCACGGTGTCGACGGTGCGTTCCCGCCGGCGTACGCCCTTCGCCCACCGCTCGACGTAGTCGGCGCCGGACATGGTGTCCTCGGCGCCGGAGGCGGGTGCCACGGTCTCCCAGATCTCGCCGGGCGCGCTCAACAGGGGCACCAGGTCGCGGAAGCACGCCTGGGTACGACCGGTGCTGGTGAAGTCGACGGTGAGCGTGAGGCCGCCCGGCCCGCCCTTGCGCAGTATCTGCCAGGAGTTCTTCTTCACGTTGGGATCCCTCGTCGTAGCGGTGCGTACGTTCGTCGTTCAGGGGGTGCGGCCCGTGCGCTCCCGGTCGCGGGCGCTCAGACGCGGGCGCTGTCCTTCAGGTACCGCAGGAGCACGGCGCCGCCGAGCACGACGGTCCAGCCCGCGAGCACCGCGGCGGCGAGCCCGAGCCGGGCGCTGTCCTCGAACGGGCTGTGCCCGACCTCGGCCAGCCAGTGGCTCGGCATGATCGCGGACGCCGTCTGCATCCACTCGGGGAACGCGAGCGACGGGACCAGCGCGCCGCCGAGCACGCCGAGCAGCATGTGCGAGACGGAGGTGAGGACCTGCACGCTCTCGGCCGTGGCGACCTGGCCGATGAAGACGCCCAGCAGCGCGAACGGCAGCGTGCCGAGCCATACCCCGAGCACCAGTTGGAGCCAGCCGCCCACCGGCAGCCGGACGCCCTGCAACAGCGCGCCGGTGAGCGCCACCGCCGTGATCGCCGGCAGCGCCACCACCATCGCCGCGGCCAGCTTCGCCGCCAGGTAGGAGGTCGGCGACAGGGGGGTGATGCGCAGTTGGCGCTGCCATCCGGTGGACCGCTCGATCGCCACCCGCGTGCCGACGTTCAGCGCGACGAAGATCGCCCCGAAGGCGGCGAGACCGCCGAGCAGGTGCTCGCTGAAGTTGATGCCGGCGCCTCCGCCGGCCCCACCGCGGGAGAGGTTGACCTGCATCATGTCGAACAGGTTGGCCTGCATCAGGTAGAGCAGCGTCGGGAACAGGAACGCGACGATCCAGAACTTGCGGGCCCGGATCACCCGTTTCACTTCGAGCTTGAGGAAACCGGCGCTCATCAGGCTGCCCCGCCCTTCGTCGCGGTGAGGGCCAGGAACGCCTGTTCCAGGCCGAGGGCGCCGATCTCGACGTCGTACGCCTGGGGAAAGCGCGCGAACAACTCCCGGGCGGTGGCGTCGGAGTCGGAACTGACGATCTCGACGCGCTGGCCCCGGGCCTCGGCGGTCATCACGCCGGGCAGCGTGCGCAGCTGCTCCACCGTCGCGTCCGGGACGGTGGCCGACAGCGAACGCCCCGCCACCACGGAGCGGATCTCCGTGACCGTGCCGTCGGCGATGATCTTCCCGGCCTGGACGAGCACCACCCGGTCGGCGAACTCCTCGGCCTCCTCCATGTAGTGGGAGGCGAACACCACGGTGCGCCCGGAGTCGGTGAACTCCCGCATGGCGGCCCAGAACACGTGGCGGGACTCGACGTCCATCGCCACCGTCGGCTCGTCCAGCACCAGCAGCTTCGGGTCGGACACGAGGGTCATGGCCAGCCGCAGCCGCTGGCGCTGACCGCCGGAGAGCCGGCTGCGGCGGTCGGCGACGTCGGTGAGGTCGGTACGGCGCAGCACCTCGGCGATCGGCAACGGGGCGGTGTGCAGCGACGCCACCATCGTGAGCAGCTCGCGGATCGACACGTCGTCGAGCAGCGCGCCGTCCTGGAGCGTCGCCCCGATGACGCCCCGGGTGATGGCCTCCCGGGGGGTGTGCCCGAAGACGCGGATCTCGCCACGGTCGGGGCGGGTGAGCCCCAGGATCATGTCGACGAGCGTGGACTTCCCCGCACCGTTGGGCCCGAGCAACGCGACCACCTCGCCGGGAGCGATCCGCAGGTCGATGCCGTTGACGGCGCGCACGTCGCCGTAGCTCTTGTGCACGTCCGCCACGTCGATCGCCTGTGGGTCCACCGCACCGAGCGTGGGTGTGGCCACGAGGTTCGCGATTGCGTTGCTCATTGATTTCCCCATTTAGATCGGTGCGGGTATGCGAATAGTATTTAGCAGCGGTAGGGAGCGGGGAGCCAGGAATTCCGGGGCCGCCGCCGCGAGAATCGGCGTCCGAGGCGCCTTATTCCGGGGTGGTGAGGGGTGACCGTAGGGGTTACCCCGCGATGGCCGTACCCGCCATCGTCGGACCTGTCGTGGTCCTGGGCTGCGCATTCCGTGGCCCGTGCGGGGAGGTGTTCGTGACACGTCAGAGCTGGAACGGTGACGGTCATTCGTCGACCGTCGACGCGGGAACGGATGTCATGGGTCGTGACGACGCCACGGCCGAGTTGTTCGCCTTTCCACACACCGACTTCTTTCGGGAAACCGTGACGGGCATCGAACGGGAATTGGCCGGTAATCGGCCCGTCAATTCCGCCGCCCCGCGAACCGTCGCGACCGGCCGGCCCGGTCACCAGGTGGTGGGCTGACATGGACCGCCTCGCCGCCGCAGCCGAGCGGGCCGACCGGCTCGGGCCGATGCTCGGCACCTTCCTGCACCGCTTCCCGGTCGACGAGTCCGGCACGGACGGGCCGCTGCGCGGCACGCTGATCGGCGTCAAGGACGTCGTGGCCGTCGCCGGCGCGCCGAGCACCTGCCAGAGCGTCGTGCACGACGCGAGCTGGTGGGCCGACCGCGACGCGACCGTGGTGGCACGGCTGCGCGCGGCGGGCGCGGTGATCGTGGGCAAGACCACGATGGCCGAGCACGCGCTGTCCCGGCCGGACCCGGACGCGTCCTTCCCGGTGCCGCGCAACCCGTGGGACCCCCACCGGTGGACCGGCGGGTCGAGCTGCGGCAGCGCCAACGGCATCCCCGCCGGGTTCTTCGACGCGGGTGTCGGCACCGACAGCAACGGCAGCATCCGGATCCCGGCGGCGCTGTGCGGCGTGACCGGGCTGAAGCCGACGCAGGGTCTCCTGCCGGCGGCGGGCGTCCGCCCGCTGGCGCGCTCGGTCGAGACGGCGGGTCCGCTGGCCCGTACGGCCCGGGAGTGCGCGCGGCTGCTCGCCGTGATGGCGGACCGGCCCGCGGAGCTGTCCCGGCCGGCGCTCGCCGACCTCGCGGGCGTCCGCGTCGGCGTCCCGGGCGACCTCGTGCGGTACGCCGCCGCGCTGACCGACGACACCGCCGCCGCCTTCGACGCCGCGCTCGACGAGCTGCGGGCCGCCGGGGCGGAGGTCGTGGACGTGCCCCTCGACGAGGCGTTCCCGCTCTTCGCCGCGCAGCTCGTGACGATGCTGGTGGAGGCGTTCGAGGTGCACGGGGCGCAGTTCCGGGCGCGCTGGAACGACTACGGCCGGCCGTTCCGGTGGAACGTCGCGCTCGGCGGCGTGCTCCCGGCGGAGACGTACCTGCGGGCCCAGCGGGTGCGTGGGTGGGGCGCCGAGGCCCTGCGGGCGCGGTTGCGGGACGTGGACGTCATCGCCACGCCCGCCTGGCCGTCCGCCGCCCCCCGCTACGACGACCAGGCCAGCCTCCAGACGATCTCCTTCCTGCCCAGCATCTGGAGCGCGGTCGGCTTCCCCGCGCTGGCGCTGCCGATGGGGGCCGACGGCGACGGGCTGCCGCTGTCGCTGCAACTGGCCGCCGCCCCCGGCCGCGACTTCGAGCTGGCCGCCGTCGCCGACGTCTACCAGCGGCGTACGGGCTGGCACGAGCGCGAGCCGAAGCTGGAGGTCGTGACGGACCTCGCGGCGGTCTGCGCCCCGGAGACGCCCGCCGACGGTGTCGACCCCGTCCGGCGGGAGCGGCTGGCCCAGGCGTTCGGCGAGCTGGGCGTCCCGCTGGGGGAGGGGGACCTCGACCAGGTGACCATGACGTGGTCGAAGGTCCAGGCTCTCGCGGGGGTGCTGCCGGAACTCCCGGTGGACGTGCCGCCGTTCGCCGCCAGGCTCGACTGAGCGCCGGGGGCAGGCGTCGCGCACGTGGCGGACGCACGGGTGAGGCATGCGTACGACACGGTCGGAACGTGACGCGGCGGGGGTTGGTTCTGTCGCCGGTCGACGGCAGCCTGTGAAGCATGGATGACGTCGTGATCGAAGTGGACGGGCTGCGGCGCAGCTACGGGGAGTTCGAGGCGGTGCGGGGGATCTCGCTGCGGATCCGCCGGGGCGAGCTGTTCGCCCTGCTGGGCACCAACGGTGCCGGCAAGACCACCACCATCGAGGTCCTGGAGGGACTGCAACCGGCCACCTCCGGCCGGGTCCGGGTGCTCGGGCTGGATCCGGTGCGGGAGCGGGCCGCGCTGCGCCCCCGGACGGGGGTGATGCTCCAGCACGGCGGGTTCACCGGTGCGCTGACCGTCCGGGAGACGGTGGAGATCTGGCGCTCCCTCACCGTCCGGCCGCAGACCACCGCGGAGGTGCTGGACCTGGTCGACCTCGGCGACCGGATGAACGTGGCGGTCGAGCAGCTCTCCGGCGGCGAGGGCCGGCGGCTGGAGCTGGCGCTGGCCGTGCTCGGCCGGCCGGAGGTGCTCTTCCTCGACGAGCCCACCACCGGCATGGACCCGGCCTCCCGGCGCCGCACCTGGGACGTCGTCCGCGAGCTCCAGAAGGGTGGGACCACCGTCCTGCTCACCACGCACTACCTGGAGGAGGCGGAGGTCCTCGCCGACCGGGTGGCCATCATGCGGGGCGGGAGCATCGTCGCCACGGGCGCCCCGGAGGACGTCGTACGCACCCTGCCCGCCCGGATCAGCTTCCGGCTGCCGGCGACGGACGCCCTTCCCGACCTGCCGCACGCCGCCCGCATGGTCGACGGCGACCGGGTCACGTACGAGTCCCGCCAGCTCCAGAGCGACCTCACCCGGCTGCTCGAATGGGCCAACGCGGCCGACATCCGGCTGGCGTCCCTGTCGGCCCGACCGGCCACCCTGGAGGATGTCTTCCTGGACATCGCCGCCGACCACGACCTGACCGACCAGCACGCGGAACCGGAGGCCGCCCGATGAGCGGGACGATGACGACGCCGAGCCCCACCACCGCCACCCCGCGCGACCGGGCGACCCGGCCGATCTGGCAGATGGCCGCGATGCTCAAGATGGAACTGCTGGCGCTGCGTCGCAACTGGACGGCCACGGCCATGTCCGTGGTGACCCCGCTGATGATCGCCATCCTGCTCGTCAGCGAGTACGGGGGCGAGGCGGTGCCCGGCGTCCGCCGGGTCGTCAGCATCACCACCCTGATCATGGTCTTCCTGGTGCACCACCACCTGACCACCGTGTACGCGTCGCGCCGCCAGGAGCTGGTGCTCAAGCGGCTGCGGGCGGGGCTCGCCTCGGACCGCACCATCCTGCTCGGCACGGCCAGCAGCACCGTGGCGATCTTCCTCGGCCAGTTCGTCGTGCTGGTCGGTTACGCCCTCCTGGTACTGGGCCTGCCGATGCCGAAGAACCCGCTGGTCATGGCTCTGGCGCTGCTGATCGCGTCCGCGATCATGGCGGCCTTCTCGGCGGCGCTCTCCGCGATCACCCGCAGCTCCGAGGCGGCCATGCTGACCACCCTGCCGACCCTGGTGATCTTCCTGGCCACGCCGGGTGCGCTGCTGCCGCTCGGCGCGCTGCCGGAGTCGCTGGAACGGATCCTCTGGTTCCTGCCCATGGGGCCGTTCACCGAGATCATGCGCGTCGGCTGGCTCGCCCGCACCGACGAGGGCCAGGCCCTGAGCTTCGCCGGGACGCTGGTCGAGACGCTGCCCTCCTTCGGGGTGCTGCTGGTCTGGCTGGCGGTGTCGCTGTTCACGGCCGCCCGGTACTTCCGATGGGAGCCCCGGCACGGATGATCGACGTCATCGCGCCACCTGGCATCGGGAGCGTGAGCATGGAGCGGGCGCAGGTCGAGCGTGACGTCGGCCTGCGCCGCGCCCGTGCCGTCACGTTGAGCACCGTCGGCAGCGGCGTCCTGGGCACGCTGCTGCTGGCCGCCGTCGGAGTGTCGCGGGAGGAGGATCCCCGCTGGGCGGCGGCCGGGGCGGTGGGCGTCGTCCTGTTCGTCGCCGCGCAGAGCGGAGCGCTGTACGGGGCGATCACCCCGTGGCTGGCCGAGCCGACGCGGCGCCGCCTGCTCGCCGGGTTCGTCTGCGCCGCCGTGCTCTCCGTACCGCTGGTCGGGCCCGTGGGCGGGCCGGAGTGGGCGACCTGGGGATTCCTGGGCGCGTCGGTGATCGGCTCGGTGTCCCTGCTGCGGCAGTGGTGGGCCGCCGGACCGGCCGTGCTGCTGTCCGTGGCGACGGCCGCCGGGGTGGCAGCCTGGAACGGGGCCCCGGTCCGCGGCCAGGTCACCATCGTGCTGGTCGCCGGCCTCTCCATGGCCGCGTGGAACGCCCTCCAGCTCTGGCTGTGGGGGCTACTCGTCCAGGCGCAGCGGGGGCGGGCCGCCCAGGGGCGGCTCGCCGCCACCGAGGAGCGGCTGCGCTTCGCCCGCGACGTGCACGACCTGCTCGGGCACAGCCTCTCGGTCATCGCGCTCAAGGCCGAGCTGGCGTCCCGGCTGGCGGCGACGGACGCCGGACGCGCCAGCCGGGAGGCCGCCGAGGTGCAGCGGCTGGCCGCCTCGGCGCTGGTCGAGCTGCGCGAGGTGGTGCACGGGTACCGTGCGGTGGACCTCGGGGACCAGATCGCCGCGGTGGAGCAGGTGCTGCGTTCCTCCGGCATCCGCTGCGCGGTCGCGCTGCCGCCGGACGACGTACCGTCGGAGATCGCCCGGCAGCTCGTCGCGGTGCTGCGGGAGGCCAGCACCAACGTGTTGCGGCACAGCCGGGCCACCTGGTGCACCATCGAGATCAGCCAGGACGAGGACGAGGTACGGATGACCATGACGAACGACGGCGCCGAGGGGGCGTCGCCGGACCGGCACAGCTTCGGGCTGCGCGGGCTGGCCGAGCGGCTGGCCGAGGCCGGGGGGACCCTGCGCCACGGGATCGACGCCGGGGTGTTCCGCCTCGACGTGACGGTACGGACCCGCCCGTGATCAGGGTGCTGCTCGCCGACGACGAGGACCTGATCCGGGCGGCGCTGGCCGCCCTGCTCGGTCTGGAGTCCGATCTGGAGGTGGTGACCGAGGCGCCGGACGGACGGGCCGCCGTGACCGCCGCGCTCGCCCACCGGCCGGACGTCGCCGTGGTGGACCTCCAGATGCCGGCCCTGGACGGGCTGGAGGTGACGGCGGAGCTGGCGCGCGTCCTGCCCGCCTGCAGGGTGGTGATCCTGACCGGGCACGGCCGGCCGCCGCACCTGCAACGCGCGCTGGCGGCCGGGGCCAAGGGGTTCCTGCCCAAGGGCGCACCGGGCGGGACGCTCGCCGACGTCATCCGCCGCGTGCACGCCGGCGGCCGGTACGTCGACCCGGCGCTGGCCGCCGACGCGCTCACCGCGCCCGAGTGCCCGCTCACGCCGCGCGAGCTGGACGTGCTGCGGCTGGCCGAGTACGACACGCCGGTGGCGGAGGTGGCCCGGCGTACCCACCTGTCGGCGGGCACGGTCCGCAACCACCTCTCCGCGGCGGTCAACAAGCTCGGGGTGGCCAACCGGGCGGAGGCGTTCCGCACCGCCCGGGACAACGGCTGGCTCTGACGGGGCCGCTCAGATGAGCACGCTCCAGGTCACCGGGCCGACGAGACCGTCGACGACGAGGCCGTTGCGGCTCTGGAAGCTGCGTACCGCGCTGGTGGTGACCGCACCGAAGCCGCCGTCGACGAGGAGGCTCGCCCCCCGGGCGTTGAGCGCGGTCTGGAGGCCGCGCACCAGGTCACCGGAGTTGCCCTCCCGCAGGGGGAGCACGAGCGCGGTCCAGGTGATCGGGCCGACCATGCCGTCGGCGTAGAGGCCCCGGCCGCTCTGGAACGACCTGACCGAGGCGGCGCAGCCCGGCCCGTAGACCCCGTCCACCACGACGGAGACGCCGCGCGCCCGCACCAGGTACTGGATCACCCGGGGCACCCAGCCCGAGGCGCCCTGGCCGACGCTCGGGTAGCCGGTGCTGCCCACCGGGGCCGTGGAGCCGAGGGTGATGCCGCGGTTGGCCAGGAAGACCCGGGGGTCCATCGAGGTCAGCCGGGGGTTGTGGATCTCGAAGTGCAGGTGCGGGCCGGTCGAGTTGCCGGTGGTGCCCATCAGGCCGACCAACTGGCCGCAGCTGACCTGCTGGCCGGCGCTGACCAGCACCCGGTACAGGTGGCCGTAGTAGGAGAAGTAGCCGTCGGCGTGGTTGAGGTGGACGCTGTTGCCGGTGCGGCCGCCCAGCGGGCCGCTCGTCGTGTCACCCGGGTACGAGTTGGTCTTGATGTCCCGGACGGTGCCGGCGGCGGTGGCGTAGACCGGGGTGCCCTGGCTGTTGGCCACGTCCCAGCCCAGGTGACCGGGCCGGCTGGGGCTCTTGTAGCCGGAGGTCAGCGTGCCGCGGGTCGGGTTGCTCCAGCCGGCGACGGCGGCCATCGCGGGGCTGGGCAGGCCGACGACCCCGATCCCCACGCCGACGCCGAGCGCCGTGAGGAGGGTGCGGCGTCGGGCCGGTACGTGGCTCAGGCCGGCTGTCTCCGGTGCGTCACACATGTTGCCTCCGATGTTCGTCCCGAGGGGGCGGTTGGACGATGGAGACCGGATCGTAAATCTTCTATATCGCCGGGAGCAATGGTGAAACTTTCCTACGATCCGTCACGCACCGTCATCCGCCGGGGTCGCGGGCCCGGGGGCGCCACGGTCGATCACCGTCAACTTCGGGTTGACGGTCGTCCATCGTCAACCTATGGTTGACGCATGACGGAACCAGTGCAGATGAACAACCCGGTACGTCTGGACGACCTGATCCAGGCGATCAAGAAGGCGCACACCGACGCGCTCGACCAGCTCACCGACGCGGTCATCGCGGCCGACCACCTCGGCGACGTCGCCGACCACCTGATCGGCCACTTCGTCGACCAGGCCCGCCGCTCGGGCGCGTCCTGGACCGACATCGGCCGCAGCATGGGCGTCAGCAAGCAGGCGGCACAGAAGCGCTTCGTGCCGAAGGCCGACGAGACGCCGCTGGACCCGCAACAGGGCTTCGCCCGGTTCACTCCCCGGGCCCGCAACGTGGTGATGGCCGCGCAGAACGAGGCCCGCGCCACCGGGCACGCCGAGACCCGCCCCGAGCACCTGGTGCTGGGGCTGCTCAGCGAGCCGGAGGCGCTGGCCGCGAAGGCGATCGTCGCCCAGGGAGTGTCGCTGGAGCGGGTGCGTGAGGCCGCGACGGCCGCGCTGCCGCCCTCGACCGGCGAGGTGCCCGACCTGATCCCGTACGACGCCCAGGGCAAGAAGGCGCTGGAGCTGACCTTCCGGGAGGCTTTGCGGCTGGGGCACAACTACATCGGCACCGAGCACATCCTGCTCGCGCTCCTGGAGCACGAGAACGGTGCCGGCGCCCTCAGCGGGCTCGGCGTGACCAAGGCCGCGGTCGAGGCCTCGGTGGCGGCGGCGTTGCGGGCCGTCCAGGAGCGGGACTGACCCGGCTCAGGACGCGGTGGGGAAGCCGTAGCGGGCGGCGTGCTCGGGATCCGTCGGGTCGACCTGACGGATCCCGGCGTCGGCGAGCCGCTTGTTGACCTCGTCGAGCCGCTCGCGCACCAAGCGGGACTCCTCCTCGGTGACCCGGCCCCGGTGCGGCCGGCCGGCGTGCTCGATCGTGCCGTAGTCGATCCGTTCCGCGCCCTTGCGGGCCTTCGGCGGGCGGACCCGCTCGGCCGTCTTCAACAGCTGCGCCATCGGCACGTCGGTCGCCATCGCGTCGAACTCGCTCGCGGTGAGCACCACCCGGCGCGGCTCGCCGTCGCCGTGCCGGTCGTGGATCTCGACCACCGCGACGTCCAGCGCGGCGTCGTCGATGCCCTCCACCTCGACCGGGGTGGCGTCCAGCCGCACGGGCCCCGCGACCAGGTCAGGGTGCTCCAGGACGACGACGCGGACCACCTCGTCGTCGGGCTGGATGACCGTGCCGCTGAAGTCGGAGACGTGGATCGTCTTCTTGCCCATGCGCGGAGCTTCTCCTGTCGTAGGCCGGGATGCCGGACCAGAAGAAATTACCCGACAGGTGTGCGAAAGCCGCCGGTGGACCGTCCGGGTGTGTCGCGGAGCCGCCCCCGCCACGCGGGACGGTCAGCGGGTGTTCAGGCCGCCGCGCGAGGCGGCGCCGGCGGGCTGCTTGTCCACCTCGCTCCACGGCAGCGTCTCGGTCCCGGCGCGGTGACCCCGGTACGCCGACTGGGCCGGGAACCGCCCGGTGGCCTCGGTGGCCCGCCAGAGTCGCTCGGGGGCCTGGTGGTACCGGTCGTTCGGCTGATTCGGCATGACCATACCGTCCCAAACAAAGTTGTCCATGTATGAAAATGAATATGACGGACGGTCGATGCGTCTGGTTCCCGTGATCGGCCGCCGTCCCACGAACCTGCGGTCATCGGCGTACCGGTACGTCTACCCGCCCACCGCGCCGCCCAACCCTCGACGCCGGCCCGCGTGCCACGGCACCGGGCCCGCCGGGTCACGGGACGCCCGGCGGTCCGCCCCGTGACGGGTTCCGTGACGCGGTGCCGCCGTGCCCGCGTACGGTGATCGTCGGCGAGGCGGGCCGGGCGTCGGCGGCCCGGACGCCGAATGACCACCGACGGCCGCGGGGGAGGTGGGCGGCGATGCTCGACCGGCGGCTGCACCTGCACCTGGCGAGCTGGCTCGGCCAGTGGCCGGCGGGGCCCGGGCTGCACGTGGTCGGCTCGCACCGACGGGCCCGACCGGCCTGGGACGGCCGGCTCCGGCCCGCCGTCGCGGTGACCGCCGGCGCGAGCACCGTGCTCTCCGTGGCTCCCGACCGGGTCGCGGCGGTGCGCGAGCTGGCCCGGCTGCCGGGCGGGCCGCCGCTTCCGGCGCTGCCCGCCGCGGTCGGACGACCCGGCTGGGCGGTGCACGACGACGTGTTCCGGTGGAGCGTGGCGCCGGCCCCGCTGCCGGACGTGGGGGAGTGGACACCCCCGAGCGCCGCCGGGCTGCCGTCCTGGCTGCGCCTGTTCGACCGGCCGGTGCTGGTGGTGCGCGACGCCCGGGGGCGGTACCAGGCCGGGGTCGGGATCAAGCGGTACGACGCGTACGGCCACGAACTCGCCGTCGGCACCGTGCCGGCGGCCCGGGGGCGGGGGCTGGCCCGGCGGCTGGTCGCCCAGGCGGCGCGCCGGGTGCTCGACGAGGGGGCCGTCCCGACGTACCTGCACGACCCCGCCAACATTGCCTCCGCGCGGGTGGCGACCGCCGCCGGCTTCCCCGACCGGGGCTGGCGCTCGTTCGGCGTCTACCCGCTCTGAGCGCGCCCGGCCGCACCCCTGCTCGCGTGCCCCTCGCGGTGGGGCGCGGACCGTGGATCCCGGGCCGGATCCACGGTCCGCAGTCTCCCCCAGGGTCCCGCAGGTGACGTGCGCACCGATCACGCTACGTAACTGTGAGGGTGAAGGCAAGATGCCGAAGGTGCGATCCGGGTGTCGAATAGCGGACTTGACCTGCTGCTACTCGGGGGGTGGCGTCAGGGGGGTCAGTGACGCAGCGTACGAATGAGGTCGAGCACCTGCCGGGTCACCGGGCGCAGCACGCGCAACCGGGACAGCCCCACCAGCCGGTCGACCAACGGCACCGCACCGTCGATCAGCTGCCGGGTGCGGGTCTGGCCGGGCGAGCGGTCGTAGACCCAGTAGAGCACCACCCCCATGTACGCCAACCAGAGCAGCTCCGGCAGGTGCGGGCGCAACTCCGGGTCGACCCGGGCGGTGGAGCCCTCCAGCGCCTCGGCGAAGAGACCGACCGCCGCCTCGCGCGGGCCGGACGACTCCGCCGAGAAGGGACTCAGCGGGGAGGTCGGCTCCGCCGCCGTCTTGAAGAAGCTGGCGGCGAAGGAGTGCGACGGGGTGAGCACGTCGATCCCGGCGTGCATCACCCCGGCCAGCCGGGCGGCGAGGTCGGGTTCCCGGGCGAGCACCGGCCCGGCCGCCGCCCGGTGCTCCACCTGGGAACGGGCGTAGAACTCCTGGATCAGGTGTTCCTTGGAGCCGAAGTAGTAGTAGGCGTTGCCCACCGCCACCCCGGCCTCCTGGGCGATGGCGCGCATGGTGGTCCGGGCGTACCCGCGCTCGCGGAACAGCCGCATCGCGGTGTCCAGGATGAGCTGCCGGGTCTGCTCGCCGCGCGCGGTCGCCGGCTCACCCGCAGCGGTCGTCGGCGCAGTCTGCTCGGTCATCGGGGTCACCGTATCCCGCCAGGTCGTCGCCCGGCTCCGCCCACGGGTCGCGAACGCGTTCGCGGACCGAGGCGGCGGCGGCGACCACCCGCCGGGCCAGGGGGAGCAGGTGCGGTCGGGCCAGCCGCTCGGCGGCGCCCCGGTGGTCGGCCAGGGCCCAGAGGCAGGCGAACCAGGCGCCGTCCCCCGCGTACACCTCGCCGGTGTCCGCGACCACGGTCAGGTCGCGCAGCGTGGCGTCGTGGTCCAGGCCGGGGAAGCGCCGCCGGGCCTCGGCCGAGCCGGCCGGCACGAACTCCAGGGGTACGAGCTGGGCGCGGGACGCCAGCCAGCGTCGGGCGGACCGGCAGAGTGGGCAGTGCGCGTCGTAGAGGACGGTGAACCCCCGGACGCCATCGCCCCCGTGTGCGGTGGCGTCCGGGAATCCGCCCGACCTGACGGACCCGGCGGTCATCGGACGGGCGGGCCGCCGGCCGCCCCGGTCTCCGCCCCCGGGCCGGCGGGGTGCGGACCGGCCGGGTGCGGGCCGGCCGGGTGCGGGCCGGCCGGGTGCGGGCCGGCCGGGTGCGGGCCGGCCGGGTGCGGGCCGGCCGGGTGCGGACCGCGGGGTGCGGGCGGCATCGGCAGCCGGCCGACCGGGGCGAGCGGCGGATGGGTGGCGAACTGGCGCAGCCGGCCACGGCGGTACCGGCCGAGCGCGAAGACGTTGAAGAAGTGCAGCGCGCCGAGCACCAGCAGCACCAGGCCGATCTTGAGGGACAGCTCCTCCATGGCCTGGGCGGTGGAACCGACCGGGTCGGGGTGCTTCATGGCCACCGTGACGTAGCCGAGGTTGAGCAGGTAGAAGCCGACGACGAGCAGGCTGTTGACGGCCTTCGCCAGCCGTTCGTCGGCGAAGACCTCCTCCAGGAAGACCAGCCCGTTGCGCGACAGCGCCCGGGCCACCCAGACGGTCAGCCCGATGCTGATCGCCAGGTAGACCAGGTACATCCAGACCTTCGTGTCCATCGCCGACGCCCCTCTTGAACGTGTTCAAATGTTGTCGCCTCAGCGTAGGCGACTTCTTGAACACGTTCAAGTCGTCCCTCGTGGCCGTCGGCGTGGTCCGGTCGGGCGGGGGTCGGTAAGGTCGAGTCGCGCCGGAGCCGGCGCGACCTTCGACGGTGAGGCGGCCATGGACCGGGGTGAGTGGAACGCGGAGCCGGGCCAGGTGGTCCTGCGCCCGGTCGGTGAGATCGATATGGCCACCGCCGACGAGTTCGAGGCGACGCTCACCGAGGCGCTGCGCCGGCCCGGCGTCCGGGAGGTCGTCGTCGACCTCGCCGACCTGCGGTTCCTGGACTCCAGCGGCGTGCGCGTCCTGGTGCACGGCGTCTCCGTGGGCCGCGAGCGCGACGTGACGATGCGGGTGACCGGCCCGCAGCCGGGCGTGGCGCGGGTCCTTCGGATCACCGGGGTCGGCACCCTGCTCGGGCTCGCCGACTCCGACGCCGACCAACCCGTCGCGCGGGGATGGCGCGGGCTGGACTGACTCAGGGCTCCGAGTTCGCCGCCGCGGCGGCGGACCACTCGACCAGTAGCAGGGTCGCGTCGTCCTGGTGTGTCCCGCCCTGGTGTTCCGTCACCGCGTGACTGAGGCGGCGCAGCGTCTCCGCCGCCGGCCGCCCGGAACCGATGTGCCGCTCGGCGAGGTCCGCCAGGCGGGAGAGCCCGAACATCTCGCCCGCCGCGTCGCGCGCCTCGGTCACTCCGTCGGTGTGCAGCAGCAGCCGGTCACCGCGCTCCAACCGGGTCCGCGCCACCTCGACGCGGCCGTCGGGCAGGCCGAGCGGGAGCCGGCGGCCCCCGGCCAGCTCCTGCACGGCCCGTCCCCGGCGCAGCAGCACCGGCGGCGGGTGCCCCGCGTTGACGTACCGCAGCGTTCCGGAGCCGGTGTCGAACTCGGCGAGCACGGCGGTGACGAACCGCGCGTCGTTCCACTGGCCGGCGATCGCGGCGTCCACCGCCCGGACCAGGCCGGGCAGGTCCGAGCCGGTACGCCGGGCCGCCCGCAGCGCCGCCAGCGCCACCGAGGTGGTGAGCACCGCCGGCAGGCCGTGCCCGACCCCGTCGAGGATCGCCAGCGTCAGGGTCCCGCCGTGCACCGCGTAGTCGAAGGCGTCGCCGCCGACCTCGTAGCAGGGCTCGAGCAGGGCACTGACCACCGCCTCCGAGGTGGCGAAGGTCAGCGGCGGGAGCAGGTTCCAGAGCAGCTCGGCGGAGACCCCCATCGGCCGGCTGCGCCGCACCCGGTGCAGGGCGTCCCCGTAGTCCCTCTTGCTGGTGACCAGGTGGCCGACGAGCCCGGAGACGAGCCGGCAGCCGTCCCGCAGCGCCCCGTCGGCGAGGTCGGCGTCGGCCGGCGGAAACACCTCCAGCAGTCCCAGCCGGTCGGTGCCGTTGACGATCGGCACCCACAGCCGGGGCGGTGGCCCCTGCCCCGCGTGCACCTCGACCTGGGTGAATGCGCGCCCCGCGAGGCTGGTGTCGATCGGCAGCACCTCCGGCGCCGCCCGCCTCGTCCCGGGCAGCGGGCGCAGGCCGTGCTGCTCGGCGTCGACCAGGTACACCGTCGCCGTCACGCCCAACGGCCGGAGCGCGGCGTCGAGCGTGGCCGCGAGCTCGTCCGGGGGCAGCCGGTGGGACCGGGACACCAGGTCGGCCAGGGCCCGGTGCCATGGGTCGGTGGCGGTCATGCTGTCGCGTACCCCGGCCGGGCCCGGTCGAAGCCGGCCGAGCCCGCCCGGGAGCGACCGCCACCTGTCGGCGCGTACCCCCGGTGTCGGCGTCAGCCGGCCAGGCCGAGCACCTCGGCGGCCGCGCGGCCGCAGGCGTGGCTCGCGCCGTACGTGGTGACGAACGCCCGTACGCCGGCCGGACGCCACCGGGAGGGCCAGCCCATCTCGACCACGGTCACCGGGTGCTCGGCGGCCAGCGCGGTCACCAGGTCCGCGCCGCCCGGCAACCGGTGCAGATGGCGCCCGACCAGCACGATCGGCCGGTCCCCGGCGAGCTGGCGCAGGGCGGCCGGCCCGGTCTCGGTGGCGACCACCCGCAGCTCCTCCGTGCCGTCCAGATGCGGGCCGAGGCCCCACGGCACCCGCCCCTCGGCGATGGTCGAGGCGGCGTGCAGCTGGACGACCAGCGGGCGGTCCAGGCCGGTCAGCTCGCCCTCCACCCGCACGGCGCGCCGCGCCGCGGCGTACCCGAGTCCGTCGGGGGCGGCCGGCGTCGCGCCGGTGGTCCGGGTCCAGGCGGCGAGCGCGGCGGCGCGGCCGGCCGCCTCCTCCACCCGCGAGCGGTCCAGGCGGCCGTCGCCGAGCGCGCCGACGATCTCCGCGACCACCCGCTCGACCAGCTCGGCGTCGACCTGGGCGCCGATGCACAGCAGGTCGGCGCCGGCGGCGAGAGCCCGGACGGCGGCCGGGCCGACCCCGCCGGCCGCCACCGCGGCGCCCTTCATCTCCAGCGCGTCGGTGATGACCGTGCCGGTGAAGCCGTACTCGTTGCGGAGCAGGTCGACCAGGACCGCCCGGCTGAACGTGGCGGGGCCGTCGCCGGTCAGCGCCGGCACCCGGATGTGCGCGGTCATCACGGCCCGCGCGCCGGCCTCGACGACAGCGGCGAACGGCGGCAGGTCGCGCCGGCGCAGCACGTCGAGCGGCACGTCCACGGTGGGCAGCTCGTGGTGGGAGTCGGCGACCGTCGCGCCGTGGCCCGGGAAGTGCTTGGCGCAGGCGGCGACCCCGGCGGCCTGGAGGCCGGCCACCGCGGCGGCGGAGTGCGCGGCGACCCGGGCCGGGTCGGCGCCGAACGAGCGGGTGCCGATCACCGGGTTCTCGTCGGCGGTGTTCACGTCCACGGTCGGCGCGAGGTTGACGGTGACGCCGAGGGCGGCCAGCTCCGCGCCGATGGCCTCGTAGACGCGGCGGGTCAGCGCCACCTCGTCGATCGCGCCGAGCGCCGCGTTGCCCGGGTACGGGCTGCCGGTGGCGTGCGCCAGCCGGGTGACGTCGCCGCCCTCCTCGTCGATCGCGATCAGCACGTCCGGGCGGCCGGCCCGCAGGGCGGCGGTGCTCGCCGCCACCTGCCCCGGGTCGTGGACGTTGGTGCCGAACAGGGTGTGCCCCGCGAGCCCCTCGGCGACCAGGTCGACCGCCCAGCCCGGGGGAACCGGCCCCGGGTACGCGGCGAGCAGCGTGCCGAGCGCGAGCCGGCGCAGTCCTGGATCCAGCCCCACGTGATCTTCCCCTTTCGTCCCCGCGGCACGGAAGTCGTACCGGCGGGGGTCGGTGACGTACCGGGTCGGCCGACCACCCCGCTCCCGGGCGGCCGATACGCTGTCGGCTACCCGCTCGCAGGTCGGTTTACAGTTAGCAAGGTTTACCAAAACTAGAGGACGTGGCATGAGTGCGACCCGGCTGCCCGGCACCCCCCGCCTGTTGCGGGCGCTGAACGACCGCGCGGCGTTGGAGCTGCTGCTGGAGCGGGGGCCGCTGACCCGGGCCCGGCTCGGCGAGCTGACCGGGCTGTCCAAGGTCACCGCCTCCCAGCTCGTCGAGCGGCTGGAGGAGCGGGGCCTCGTCACGCGGGTCGGCGAGCAGGCCGGCGGGCGGGGGCCCAACGCCCAGCTCTACGCCGTACGGCCCGGCAGCGCGCACGTGGTCGGGGTGGACGTGGGCGCCGACCGGGTGGTCGCCGCCTGCGCGGACATCACCGGGGCGGTGATCGGCCGCGTCGAACAGTCGACCCGCGACACCGACGACCCCGTCGGGGTCGTGCACAACGCGGTCGTCCAGGCCGCGAGCAGCGCCGGGGCGCAGCTGTCGAGCGTACGGCGGATCGTGCTGGGCACCCCGGGCCTGGTCGACCCGGGCACGGGCGACATCACGTTCGCCTTCAACCTGCCCCGCTGGCACAGCGGTCTGCTCGCCGCGCTCCGGGACGACCTGCACACCCCGGTGGTCTTCGAGAACGACGTGAACCTGGCCGCCGTCGCCGAGGCGCAGTCGGGCGCGGCCCAGGGGCTGACGGACTTCGTGCTGGTCTGGGTCGGCGCCGGCGTCGGCCTGGCGATCGTGCTGGGCGGCCGGCTGCACCACGGCAGCAGCGGCGCCGCCGGCGAGATCGGCTACCTGCCGGTGCCCGGGGCGCCCATCCCGCGTGACGTGTCCCGCCGGGCGAAGCCGGCGTTCCAGCAGCTGATCGGCGCGGACGCGGTCCGCGACCTGGCCCGCGCGCACGGCTACCCGGACGACAGCGGCGCCACGGCGGTACGGGCGGCGGTGGCCGACGGCACGGCGGGCGGTCCCATGCTCGACGAGGTGGCCCGCCGGCTGGCGCTGGGCGTGGCGAGCACCTGCGTGGTGCTGGACCCGCCGCTGGTGGTGCTCGCCGGCGAGGTCGGCCAGGCCGGCGGGGCGGCGCTGGCCGAGCGGGTGCAGCACGAGGTCGCGGCGATCACACTGGTGCGTCCCCGGGTCGTGCCGACGGGGCTGACCGAGGAGCCGATCCTGCGGGGTGCGCTGCGTATCGCGCTGGACGCCGTCCGCGACGAGGTCTTCGGCTCGACCGTCGGCTGACCGGGGCCGGCCGCCCGGCGGCGCGGACCGCGCGCCGGACCCCGCCGACCAGGGTCGGCGAGGTCGGCGGCGGCCCGGCGTCATGTGAAGGAATATTTCATCGCGGGCCGTGATGCTGCAAGGTCCTGCCGCGCCCGCGGCCGCACCGTCGACGGCGGACCGGCGTCACATCAGGTCGCGGCGGCGGAACGCCACGAAGGCGGCGGCGACCAACGCGCCGGTCAGCCCGAGCAGCAACACCAGCGCCGGCTGCCAGGTCACCACGTAGAGGCCGTTGCAGGAGTTGGAGACCCCGTTGTCGCACGCCCGGTAGTCCCAGAACTCGACCCGGCCGTTGAGCAGGGCGGCGGCGTAGCTGGAGAGCATGTACCGGTCCACCTTGACGACCTCCAGGATCTCCATCACCAGCCGGGCGCCCAGCTCCCACACCACCAGGTAGCCGGCGATCGCGCCGAGCGCCGCCGAGGTGTGCCGGCCCAGGGTGGCGACGGCGAACCCGACCACGGTGAGCAGCAGCACCAGCAGCATGCCGCGGCCCCAGGTCGCGCCCAGCGAGCCCCAGAACTCCCCGTCGAGCCGCCCCGGCCGCCCGGCGACCTGCGCGATCAGCCAGAACGTCCCGAGGTACGCCGCCGAGGCCAGCACGGACAGCAGCGCCGTCCCGCCGAACAGCGTGCCCAACTTGGTGCCGAGCACTGTCATCCGCCGGGGACGCCAGAGCAGCAGGTTGACCACGCCACCGGAGTTCAGGTCGGCGCCGATGTAGGAGGCGCCGACGAGGAACCCGAAGAGGGCCAGGAATGCGATGAGGAAGTAGAGCAGCGGCTTGGCCTCCTCGGCGAAGGTGAACACCCCGGCGAGGTAGTCGGACGCCACGGGCGCCCGCTCCATCAGGGCCGGGTCGACCTCGCTGCAGTCGACGGGGACGTACTCCTGCACGTCGTCCGCCTGCACGACGCCGCGCTGTCGGTCCAGGCAGAGCTGGTGGGTGCGCTCCAGTTCGCTGCGCGCCGCGGCGGCGGCCTGCTGGGCGTCGAAGACCTCCTGGGCGGTGGGCCGGTGGGAACTCGCCAGGGTGGTCGCCGCCGTGACGCCGAACGCGAGCACCAGCAGGACGAGCATGAGCTGCACGAAGCGCCGGGCGCCGAGACGCTCCAGTTCGGCACGGACCAGGTTCACGCGTCCACTCCCCGCTCGTCGAGGTCGATCACCGGTTCGGAGGTCCCGCCGTCGGGCAGCACCGAGTCGTCCACCTGCCGGGGCAGCGTCGGGTGCGTCGTCGTGCCGGTCAGTTCGAGGAAGGCACTCTCCAGGTCGGGCCGCAGCGGGGTCAGCTCGCGCACCCAGAGGCCCGCCTCGCCGAGGGTGCGGCTGACCTGGGTGGCGTCGTCCACGTCGCCCACCACCAGGTGGTCGTCGTGCCCGGTCGCCGCCAGCCCGGCCGCCGTCAGCAGCTCCACGGCCCGCTGCGGATCGTCCACCCGCACCAGCAGCTCGTGCCGGTCGAAGCCGGCCAGCACCTCGTCGACGCGCCCGGCGGCCACCCGCCGGCCCCGCGAGATGATCGTCACGTGGTCGCAGATCAGTTGGATCTCGGCCAGGATGTGGCTGGAGACCAGCACGGTCACGCCGGCCTCCGCCAGCGAGCGCATCAGGTCCCGCATCTCCCGGATGCCGGCCGGGTCCAGGCCGTTCGCCGGCTCGTCCAGGATCAGCAGCTCCGGGTCCTTGAGCAGGGCGGACGCCACCGCCAGCCGCTGCTTCATGCCCAGCGAGTAGCCCTTGACCCGCTCGTCGCCCCGGTCCCGCAGGCCCACCTGCTCCAGCACCTCGTCGACCCGGGCGACCGGCACCCCGCCGGCCCGGGCGAGCAGGCGCAGGGTGCGGTGGCCGGTGAAGTTGCCGAAGAACTGCGGGCTCTCCACGATCGCGCCGACCCGCCCGGCCACCAGAGGCAGCCCGTCCGGCGAGGGGGCGCCCAGCACCGTCATCCGACCCGCGTCGGCCCGCACCAGCCCGAGCAGGGCGCGCAGCGTGGTGGTCTTGCCCGACCCGTTGGGGCCGAGGAAACCGTGGATCTGGCCGGCCTCCACCAGCAGGTCGAAGCCGTCGACCGCCACCCGGCGGCCCTGCCGCACGCTGTGGAAGGTCTTACGCAGCCCCTCGATCTCGATGACCGCGCTCATCCGCGCGGCTCCCTGCTCCGACCGGGCATGGACCGTCCTCCGGTTGTGGTGACCAACGACACGGCGCCCCACCCTATGGCCGGGGCGCCGCCCGTGGGGGGCGCCCCGCATTGCGTGGTTGGATGGTCGGGTGACTGGGGACGAGGATCTGGTGGTCAGCCTCGACGGCGTCGGCGTACGCCGGGCTGGCACGGCACTGCTGCACGACGTCGACTGGCGGGTCGAGCTGGACGAGCGCTGGGTGGTGCTCGGGCCGAACGGCGCGGGAAAGACGACCCTGCTCAACCTCGCCGCCGGTCGGCTGCACCCGACCACCGGCACCGCCCACGTGCTTGGCGAGCGGATCGGCCGCACCGACGTCAACGAGCTGCGGACCCGCATCGGGCTCTCCACCGCCGCCCTCGCCGAGCGGGTGCCCGCCGACGAGCGGGTCAGCGACGTCGTCGTCACGGCCGCCTGGTCGGTCGTCGGTCGCTGGCGGGAGAGCTACGACAGCAGCGACGAGGCCCGGGCCCGCGCCCTGCTGGGGCAGCTCGGCATCGGCGGCCTCGCCGAACGCGCCTACGGCACCCTCTCCGAGGGCGAACGCAAGCGGGTGCAGATCGCCCGCGCGCTGATGACGGACCCGGAGCTGCTGCTGCTCGACGAGCCCGCCGCCGGGCTCGACCTGGGCGGGCGCGAGGACCTGGTCGCCCGGCTGGCCGAGCTGGCGTACGACCCGGACGCCCCGGCGCTGGTGCTGGTGACCCACCACGTGGAGGAGATCCCGCCCGGCTTCACCCACGCGCTGCTGCTGCGCGAGGGCGGCGTGGTGGCGCAGGGGCTCCTCGACGACACGCTGACCGGGGACAACCTCTCCAAGACCTTCGGGCTGCCGCTGGTGGTCGAGCGCTCCGGCGACCGGTTCACCGCCCGCGCCGCCTGATGCGCCAGACCCGGGTCGTCGTGGTGGGCAGCGCCAACATGGACCTGGTGGGCACCGCCCCCGCACTGCCCCGGCCGGGGGAGACCCTGCTCGGCACCGACTTCGTCATGGTGCCCGGTGGCAAGGGCGCCAATCAGGCCGTCGCCGCCGCCCGGGCCGGTGCCTCCTGCGCCTTCCTCGGGGCGATCGGCTCCGACTCGTTCGGCGTCACCCTGCGGGCGCGGATCACCGCCGCCGGGGTCGACACCGGGCAGCTCCGCACGACGTACGGCACGTCGGGCGTGGCGCTGGTGATGGTCAACGCCGAGGGCGAGAACGCGATCCTGGTCAGCCCGGGCGCCAACGCCTCGATGACCGGCCTGACCGAGCCCGAGCTGACCGCCGTACGCGGGGCGGACGTGCTGCTCGCGCAGCTGGAGATCCCGGTCGCGACGGTGACCGAGGCGGCCGTCGTCGCCCGGGCGGCCGGCACCCGGGTGGTGCTCAACGCCGCCCCGGCCGTGCCGGTGCCGCCGGAGCTGCTGGCGGCGACCGACCTGCTGGTGGTCAACGAGACCGAGGCGCAGGCGCTCACCGGGCGTGGCCGGGACGAGCCGTCGGCCCTGCTCGACCTGGCACCCCGGGCGGTGCTCACCCTCGGCGCGGACGGCGCCTGGTACGGGGACCGGGACGGCACCGCCGTGCACGTGCCGGCGGTCAAGGTCGACGTGGTGGACTCCACGGCCGCCGGGGACGCCTTCACCGCCGCGCTCGCCGTGGCCTGGGGCGAGGGCCGCGACGTCGTCGACGCGGTGCGCTGGGCGGCGGCGGCCGGGGCGGCCTGCGCCCGCCGGCTCGGCGCCTCCGTGGCGCTGCCCACCCGGGCCGAGATCGACGAGCTGTACGTCCCTGGCTGATCCGGTCGACCCGCCATCCGGGGGAGTCCGTCCGACAGGACCATCGCGACGGTGCGCGGCGGTCACGCCTCGGCGTCGTCGGTGAGCTTCTCGCCCCGGCGGCGGAGCATGCCCAGCCCGGGGATGCCGGCGACGGCGAGCTTCAGGTCGCGGGTGACGTCGAGCAGGTCGTGCAGGTCCGGGCCGACCCGGTCCAGGGTGGCCAGGATCGGCAGGATGTCCGCGGTCAGGTGCTGCTTGAGCTTCGGCAGCTCGTCGACGAGCCGGATCGCGGCGTTCACCTCCTCGTGGCTGAGCTGCTCGACGAAGCGGTTCGCCATCGGGGCGCCCCGGCGCAGCGCCGGCTCGTACGCCGTCAGCAGCTCGGCGGCGGTGGCCGCCGCCTCCGCCGCGGTGCCCACGGTGCCGGCGGCCCGTACGGCCACCGCGTCGGCCTCGGCGACCACCGCGCCGGCCGTACGCGACACCTTCTCCGCCTCGCCCACCACGACGGCCGCGGCGGCGGCCACCCCGGTGGCCGTCTCGATCGCGGTGGTCGCGGCGGCGCTGATGACGGCCACCTCCCGTACCGCGCCCTCGGCGTCGGTGAGCACCCGGTCGGTGCGGTCGAGGGTCTGCTCGATCCGGTCCACCACGCCGTCGATGCGGTCCACCACGCCGTCGACCCGCTTCAGCAGGGCCTCCACCGAGTCCAGCACGGCGAACGCGCGGGCCGGCACGGCGGCGAACGAGGCCGCCGAGCCGAGGGCCTGGTCGAGGGCGGAACGGGTCAGACCGACGACCGCGGCGGGCCGGGGGAGGGGAATCACCATGGCACCAAGTGTGCGTCGCCCGCGCCCGCACCGCCGGACAGGGCGGCGGGAGCGGGGTCAGGAGTCGGTGTACTGCTCGACCGCGCGCTGCACCGCCCGGTAGATCTGCCCGAACCGCAGCGCGTCCGGGGTGCGCAGCAGCAGCACCTCCCGGCCGTGGTGCTGGACCCAGAGTTCGTGCACCTTGCTGCCCCGCTCGTAGGAGCGGTCGAGCCAGCCGAGCGGGATCTCCAGGAAGGGGGCCAGGGCCAGCGCGCCGACCACGCACGCGGCGAGGATGAGCAGCGCCAGCTGCCACTCGCCCCGGTCCTGCGCCGACCAGGCCAGCGAGAGCACGCAGACCACCGCGACCAGGGGAGGCAGCGAGAGGAGCAGGACCAGGACGCCGCGTCCCAGCACCCGCCCCCGTACCGCCAGCGTCTTCGGCCCCTGCGCGTGCCAGACGTACGTCACGTCGGCGATCGCCACGGCGTGGCCCCCGGCCCGGATCGACTCCGACGTCACCTGCACCGCGTCGTCCCGGTAATAGATGGTCATCACTAAGCCTAACCACTGCGGGGCGGGCCGCGCCGCTCGCGCCGTCCGCTCCGGCGGGGGTGGCGTCGGGCGGGTTGCGCCGGGTGGGTTGCGCCGGCTGGGTTGCGCCGCTCGCTTCGTCCGCTCCGGCGGGGGTGTCGCCGGGCGGGGCGCTGCAGGGCCGGGCGGAGGTGTTGTCGCGTGGAGCTTGTGGCCGGGCGGGGGCCGTGCCGGGCGAGGCGGTGTCAGGCCTGGGCCGTGTCGGGCGAAGGCGGTGTCAGGCGTGGGCCGTGTCGGGCGGAGGTGGGGTCAGGCGGAGCCGTGTCGGGCGGAGGTGGCGTCAGGCGTGGGCGCCGTGTCGGGCGGAGATGATGTCACGTCGGCCCTATGGAGCTGAATCGTCTATGACATCACCCTGTGGGTCGCTGGCGCTCGTCTGCAGGCTGGACCGGCTGAGTCGTTTACGTCATCAGCTCGAAAGGGCGCGAGAGGCGTACCCATCCCTGCCGTGCGACGGGTGCGCCTGGATCCGCCACCGCGCCCGACGAGGGGTCTCGCGGCCCGCGTCACCAGGGCGTCGTCCAGGGCGGTCCAGGGTGGCCCGGGCGGGCCCGGACGGCCACCGGCGGTTCGGGCGGCCCGGGCGGCACAGGGCGACACCGGGCGGCCCGGCGGCACCGGGCGGCCAGGGCGGTCCCGGGCAGTCCAGGGCGGTACCGTGACCGGTCATGACGGAGCAGGAGCGCAACGTCGAGGTGGTCCGCCGATACCTGCGGACCTTCGTCACCAAGGACCTGGCGGAGCTGCGCGCGGTGGTCGACGAGGACGTGCTCATCTACGGCTCGGGCACGCCGGTCCGGGGGCGGCACTTCGTCGAGGGGGCCGTCGCCTCGCCGGGGCTGACGGTGCTCGACCAGGAGATCGTCGAGATCTTCGCGGCCGGCGACCGCGTGGTGGTGTCGCTGGCGCAGACCTACCGGCGGGACGCGACCGGCGCGACGGCGGTGCAGAGCGCCTGCAAGATGTACCGGCTGGCCGGTGGCCGGATCGTGCAGTTCTGGGGCGAGCAGGACCTGTTCGGACTGCTGCGTGGCCTGGGCATGCTGCCGGACGGTCCGATCAGGTTCTAGCGGCGGCGGGGCGACACGGGCTGGCCCGCCTCGACGGCCCGCTGCACCGCCCGGTAGATCTGGCCGAAGCGCAGCGCGTCGCCGGTGCACAGCAGGCGCACCGGCTGGCCGCGCCAGCGGGCCCAGATCTCCAGCTGCCGGCTGCCCCGGGCGTACGAGCGGTCGAGGTGCTCGAAGAGGAAGTCGGCGACCGGGCCGACCGCGAGCCCGATCAGCACCGAGGCGCCGACGATGGCGATGGTGACGGTGAGGGAGCGGTCCAGCCAGAGCGCCAGCGCGATGCCCAGGGCGGCGGCGACCAGGGGGCCGGCGAGCGCCGCGCCGATCGCGCCGCGTCCGACGAGCACCCGCCAGGACCGGCTGCCGCGTTGGTGCCAGACCATGCTGATGTCGGCCAGCCGGAAGGTCCGGCCGTCCACCCGGACGGCGGTCGAGGTGACCTGCACGGACCTGTCGTCGTAGTACGTGATCATGGCGGTACTCCCGGTGGCGGGCCTGAGACCACAGTACTTACCCCAACGATCCGGGCCGTAAGGTTGGCACGCGACTTCGACGAGGAAGTGAGGGCCAGCGTGGGCGAGTTCGTGCGGTTGGAGACCAAGGACGGCATCGGCACCATCCGGCTGGAGCGGCCGCCGATGAACGCCCTGAACACCCAGGTGCAGGAGGAGTTGCGCGCCGCCGCCGCGGCGGCCACCACCGACCCGGGCGTCCGCGCCGTCATCGTGTACGGCGGGGAGAAGGTCTTCGCGGCCGGCGCGGACATCAAGGAGATGGCCGACATGTCCTACGTGGACATGGCGGACCGGGCGGCCGACCTGTCCAGCGCGCTCGGCGCGATCTCCCGGATCCCCAAGCCGGTCGTCGCCGCGATCACCGGCTACGCCCTCGGCGGCGGCTGCGAGCTGGCGCTGGCGTGCGACTGGCGGGTGGTGGCCGAGGACGCCAAGCTCGGGCAGCCGGAGATCAAGCTCGGCATCATCCCCGGCGCGGGCGGCACCCAGCGGCTGGCCCGTCTGGTCGGCCCGGCCCGTGCCAAGGACCTGATCATGTCCGGCCGGATGGTCGACGCCCAGGAGGCCCTGCGGATCGGCCTGGCCGACCGGGTCGCCCCGGCGGCCGAGGTCTACGACACCGCGGTCGAGCTGGTCCGCCCGTACCTCACCGGTCCGGCGCAGGCCCTGCGCGCCGCCAAGCTCGCCGTCGACGCCGGTCTGGACATGGACCTGAACTCCGGCCTGGCCTGGGAGAGCCAGCTCTTCGCGGCGCTGTTCGCCACCGACGACCGGCGCGAGGGCATGGCGGCGTTCGTGGCGAAGCGCAAGCCGGACTTCACCGGTCGTTGATCGGCCCGGGCCGGCGGGGTGACCCGCCGGCCCAGGCATCGAGTCGAGAACTGTTCACATTCCGCCTACCGGTGAGTAGCGTGTGACTCCGGCCAGGCGGACGAAGGGAAGAGCGGCGATGACGGAGCGGATCGAAGGTCACGGCGGGGAGCTCGCGCTCGCGGCGCTGCGTGCGTACGGGGTGCGGGAGATGTTCACCCTCTCCGGCGGGCACGTCTTTCCGCTCTACGACGCCGCGCACAAGGCCGGCTTCCCCCTCTACGACGTACGGCACGAGCAGTCGGCGGTCTTCGCCGCCGAGGCGGTGGCGAAGCTCCAGCGCCGACCCGGCCTCGCCGTGCTCACCGCCGGCCCCGGCGTCACCAACGGCATCTCCGGGCTGACGAGCGCGTACTTCAACGCCTCCCCGGTGCTGGTGCTGGGCGGCCGGGCCCCGCAGTTCCGCTGGGGCTCGGGCAGCCTCCAGGAGATGGACCACCTGCCGCTGGTCGCCCCCGTCACCAAGCACGCCGAGACGGTGTTCAGCCCCGACGACATCCCGCGCGCGGTGACCGCGGCGCTGACCACGGCGCTCACCCCGCACCGGGGCCCGGTCTTCCTCGACTTCCCCCTGGAGGCGGTCTTCTCGGTCTCCGACGTCGAGCTGCCCGCGCTGCCGGGCATCGCGCCGGTCGAGCCCGACCCCGACGAGGTGGCGAAGGCGGCCGGCCTGGTCGCCGCCGCGAGCCGCCCGGTGATCATCGCCGGCTCCGACGTCTACGCCGGGGACGCGGTCGACGCCCTGCGGGCCGCCGCCGAGTCGCTCCAGGTGCCGGTCTTCACCAACGGGATGGGCCGGGGCGCGCTGCCGCCGGAGCACCCGCTCGCCTTCGCCAAGGCCCGTCGCGTGGCGTTGCGGGGGGCCGACGTGGTCGTGGTGATCGGCACCCCGCTCGACTTCCGGCTCAGCTTCGGCGACTTCGGCGACGCCCAGGTGGTGCACATCGTCGACGCGCCCAGCCAGCGGGCCGCGCACGTGCAGCCGGCCGCCGCCCCCGCCGGCGACCTCCGGCTGATCCTCACCGCCCTGGCCGACCACCCGGGCGACCGGGCCGACCACGCCGACTGGATCGCCGAGCTGCGTACCGCCGAGGACGCCGCGAAGGCCCGCGACGCCGAGGAGATGTCCGCCGAGACGGACCCGATCCGGCCCGCCCGGGTCTACGGCGAGCTGCGCAAGGTCCTCGCCCGCGACGCCATCACCATCGGCGACGGCGGCGACTTCGTCTCGTACGCCGGCCGCTACCTGGAGCCCGCGCAGCCCGGCACCTGGCTCGACCCCGGCCCGTACGGCTGCCTGGGCACCGGCATGGGCTACGCGATGGGCGCCCGGGTCAGCCACCCCGACCGGCAGATCTGCGTCCTCATGGGCGACGGCGCGGCCGGCTTCTCGCTCATGGACGTGGAGTCCCTCGCCCGGCAGAAGCTGCCGGTGGTGATCGTGGTCGGCAACAACGGCATCTGGGGCCTGGAGAAGCACCCCATGCGCGCCATGTACGGCTACGACGTCGCCGCCGACCTCCAGCCGGAGCTGCGCTACGACCATGTCGTGAGCGCCCTCGGCGGGGCCGGCGAGACGGTGGCGAAGGCGGGCGACCTCGGCCCGGCTCTGCGGCGGGCGTTCGACGCCGGCGTGCCGTACCTGGTCAACGTGCTCACCGACCCGGCCGACGCGTACCCCCGCTCGTCGAACCTGGCCTGAGAAGGCCCGCTGCCGTCGCCGGGAGGCCGGCGACGGCGGCGGGCTCAGGACGTGGGCGTGGACCCCTCGGGCCGGTCCTCCTCGCGCGGCGGCTCGCCGTCGCGCCGGCGCATCTCGTCCTCGCGGCGGCGCAGGTCCTCCTCCCAGCGGCGGAACAGCTCCCCGTCCTCGCGCCGGGAGCGCTCGCCGAGCGAGCGGAGGAACTCGGGGTCGTCGTCGGGGGCGACCGGGCGGGGCCGCTCCCGGGGCGGCAGGATCCGGCCCTTCGGCGTTCCGCCGGCGGGCCGCCCGGGGACGCGCTCGCGCCCGGCGGCGAACCAGGCGAGGGAGCCGAGCAGCGGGAAGAACAGGATGATCAGCACCCAGACGATCCGGGGCAGGGCTTTGATCTCGCCCTCCTCGGCGGAGAGGCAGCTGATCAGCGCGCAGACGGCGAGGACGATCTGCACGACGAAGAGGAGGACGTAGAGCCGGGGCATGCGTCAATCATGGCGCACCGGCTCCCGTCAACCCAGGCCGCGCGCCGCCAGGAGGGTGCCGAGCAGCGCGAAGCCGGCCGTGGCGAGGGCGACCAGGGGCAGCGACCGCCCGTAGCCGGGGAGCGGACCGGTGCCGGTGGCCCGCCGCCAGCAGACCGCCAGCGCCGCGCCCCAACCCAGCACGGCGACCCCGGCGACCAGCGCGTCGAGCGTCCCGCCGGCGCCCGGGCCGGTGAACGCGAGCCGCACGGTCAGCACCATGATCACGGTGAGCGCCAGCGCCGTACGCCGCCAGGCCAGCCGGGTCCGCTCGGGTTGCAGCCCGGGGTCGCGCGCCGGCCGGTCCCGCCGTGGCGGCTCCGTCCGGTGGTTCACGGGCCGCCGACCGCCCGGGCCAGCACGGCCGCCACCAGCAGCAACGCGCCGAGGCCGACGGCGAGGGCGAGCACCGCCGGGAAACGCGAGGCGGGCAGTTCCTCGCCGAGGCGGATGGCCCGCTCCGTACGCGCCCAGTGGTCGACCGCCCGGACGGCGACCGTGCCGCCGAGCAGCAGCAGTGCGACGGCGATCGCCTCGCGCAGGTGCGCCAGCGGCAGCGGCGGCAGGAACTGCGCGGCGGCCAGTCCACCCGCGACCAGCGCCAACCCGGTACGCAGCCAGGCCAGGAAGGTCCGCTCGTTGGCCAGCGAGAACCGGTAGTCGGGGGTGCTGCCGACCGCGCGCAGTTCGCGCGGGTCGAACCATCGCCTGATCGCCGGCCACACGTGGCTATTATCCGCTTCCGTCCGGTCGTAGCCTGGGGCGGTGACGGATCTTGACGTGACGACGCTGCGGAAGACCTACGACGACCAGTTGCGGGCGCTGGTGCCCGACCCGCTGCCGGCCGGGGTGGCGGTGGAACGGGACGGCCCGCTGATCCGCGTCCTCGGCCTCGACCACGGCGGCTTCCTCACCTACCGTGACCTCGGCGGGCTCAGCGGCGCGGCGCTGGACGAGCTGATCGCCCGGCAGGTGGAGTTCTTCCGGGCGCGCGGCGAGTCGGTCGAGTGGAAGCTGCACGGTCACGACGAGCCGGCGGACCTGCCGGACCGGCTGCGCGCGGCGGGATTCGTGCCGGAGGAGCGGGAGACCGTGGTGATCGGGCCGGTCGCGCCGCTCGCCGCCGCGCTCCCGGTCGTCCCCGAGGGCGTACGCCTGCGCGAGGTGACCGCCCGGGCGGACCTGGACCGGATCGTGGCGATGGAGGAGGCGGTCTGGAACTCCGACCGCAGTCACCTGGCGACCGGCCTGGAGAAGGAGATCGCCGCCGACCCGCACTCGATCACGGTGGTGGTGGCGGAGGCGGGCGACGAGGTGGTGAGCGCGGGTTGGGTGCGGTACGTGCCGGGAACAGGGTTCGCCACCCTCTGGGGCGGTTCGACGCTGACGCCGTGGCGCCGCCGGGGCATCTACCGCGCGCTGGTCAACCACCGGGCCCGGCTGGCGGCCCAGCGCGGCCGGACGCTGCTGCAGGTGGACGCGTCCGACGACAGCCGGCCGATCCTGGAGCGGCTCGGTCTCGTCCCGGTCACGACCACCACCCCGTACGTCTACACTCCGTGATCATGGAGCAGCGGTTGACGGCCGAGGAGCGGCTGACCCTCAAGACGGGCGCGTTCGGGGCGGTGTTCCTGGTGGCCAATGCGGACCCGGGGATGCTCGCCCTGTTCCGGGAGAGCTTCGCCGCCTCCGGTGCGATGGCCGACAGCAGCGGGGTGGTGAAGGAGGCGCTGACCAGCGGTCCGCTGCCGAAGCTGCCCCGGGACTCGGCGCTGGAGATCGAGGCGGTGGTGCTGCCGGCGCTGGGCAGTTCCGTGCGGATCCTGCGGGAGAAGTCGCCCGGGGACGTGGCGGGCTACCGCGAGGTCGTGCTGTCCGCGGCCGAGCGGGTGGCCGCCGCGCACCGGGGGGTGGCCCCGGCCGAGGCGGCGGTCATCGAGCGGATCCGGGACGCGCTCGATCAGCCGGCGTGAGCCGGGTCGGTGACCAGAGCGCCCGGACGGTAACCCGGACGCAGCGGTCGCGGAGCCGGCCGCAGGCGCACCGGTACGCCTCGGGCCGCGTCCGGCGGCAGCGGTGCCGCGGAACGTCGGGATGGCTTTCGCTGGCGTTTTCTGACATTTAGTGACACCTCCCGATTCGTCAGATTACCCGCCCGCAGGGTCGTTCGTGAGCTGTGTCACCCTGAGGTCGCCGGAGGCGGATGCTACTGGCAGGTAACATTGCGCCGTGGGCAACTGCACAGCACCGCGCGGTTGACCGGCGTCAACGGACGCGCGAGGCTGCGCCCCAGACCGGGCGAGCGATCGCAACACCAACAGGAGGGTCGTCGAAGCGCGATGAACATCGTCGTACTCGTCAAGCAGGTGCCCGATTCGGGCGCGGACCGCAACCTGCGCACTGACGACAACACCGTCGACCGCGGTTCGGCGAACAACGTCATCAACGAGATGGACGAGTACGCCATCGAGGAGGCGTTGAAGATCAAGGAGGCGCACGGGGGCGAGGTGACCGTCCTGACCATGGGTCCGGACCGGGCGACCGAGTCGATCCGCAAGGCGCTCTCCATGGGGCCGGACAAGGCCGTGCACGTGGTGGACGACGCCCTGCACGGGTCCTGCGCCGTCGCCACCTCGAAGGTGCTCGCCGCCGCGCTCGGTCAGTTGAACGCCGACCTGGTGCTCTGCGGCAGCGAGTCGACCGACGGCCGGGTGCAGGTCCTGCCGCACATGATCGCCGAGCGGCTGGGCATCGCGGCGCTGACCGGCGCCCGCAAGCTCACCGTCGACGGCTCGACGCTGACCGTCGAGCGGCAGACCGAGGAGGGCTACGAGGTGGTCACCGCCACCGCCCCCGCTGTGGTCTCCGTCTGGGACACCATCAACGAGCCGCGCTACCCGTCCTTCAAGGGCATCATGGCCGCGAAGAAGAAGCCGGTGCAGACGTTCTCCCTGGGTGACCTCGGCGTCGCCCCGGCCGAGGTGGGCTTCGAGGGCGCGACCAGCACCGTGCTGGAGCACACCAAGCGCCCGCCGCGCTCCGGCGGCGCGAAGATCACCGACGAGGGCGACGGCGGCGTCAAGCTGGTCGAGTTCCTCGCCACCGAGAAGTTCGTGTGAGAGGTCTGAACATGTCTGAGGTTCTCGTCGTCGTCGAAGCCACCCGGGAATTCGGCGTCAAGAAGGTCACCCTGGAGATGCTCACCCTCGCCCGCGAGCTGGGCACCCCGAGCGCGGTCGTGCTCGGTGGCCCCGGCGCCGCCGAGGCACTGAGCGCCAAGCTGGGCGAGTACGGCGCGGAGAAGATCTACGCGGCCGAGAGCGAGGAGATCGACGGCTACCTGGTGGCCCCCAAGGCGACCGTCGTGGCCGAGCTGGTCTCCCGGACGCAGCCGGCCGCCGTGCTGCTGGCGTCGTCCCAGGAGGGCAAGGAGATCGCCGCCCGGCTGGCCGTCAAGCTGGACAACGGCATCCTGACCGACGTGGTCGGCCTGGCCGCCGACGGCACCGCCACCCAGGTGGCCTTCGCCGGCTCCACGATCGTCAAGTCCAAGGTCACCCGCGGCCTGCCGCTGGTCACCGTCCGGCCGAACTCGGTCAACCCGACCCCGGCGGCGGCCACCCCGGCTGTCGAGCAGCTCACGGTCGCGGTCACGGACACCGACAAGCTGGCCCGGGTCGTCGACCGGGTCGCCGAGCAGAAGGGCTCCCGCCCGGAGCTCACCGAGGCCGGCGTGGTCGTCTCCGGCGGTCGCGGCGTCGGCAACGCCGACAACTTCAAGCTGGTCGAGGAGCTGGCCGACCTGCTCGGCGGCGCCGTCGGCGCGTCCCGCGCGGCCGTCGACTCCGGCTACTACCCGCACCAGTTCCAGGTGGGCCAGACCGGCAAGACGGTCTCCCCGCAGCTCTACGTCGCCCTGGGCATCTCCGGCGCCATCCAGCACCGGGCGGGCATGCAGACCTCGAAGACGATCGTCGCGGTCAACAAGGACGGCGAGGCGCCGATCTTCGAGCTGGCCGACTTCGGAGTGGTGGGCGACCTGTTCAAGATCGTCCCGCAGGCCGCGGACGAGATCCGCAAGCGCAAGTGAGCTGACGTCCGTCCGCGCGAGGGCCGGGAACCGTGACACGGTTCCCGGCCCTCGCCGTTCCTCCGGCCGCGCCCGAACGACCCGCGTGCCCCGTGCCGGCCTGCGACGATGGAGACGCTCTCCCCGGGGTACCCGGCCCCGGCCGTCCCCGTGCGGAACAGGAGTGTGCCGATGCCGGCCAGGACGTCCGAGGGCGATCACCACGCGCTCGCCGTGCACGAGGTCGTGCTGTTGCTCGGGACCGACACCGAGCACGGGCTGACCGACGAGGAGGCGGCGGCCCGGCTCCAGCGGTACGGGCCCAACGTGCTGCCCCGCGCGGCCGAGGGCGGAGCGCTCCGCCGCCTGCTGCGGCAGTTCCACAACCCGCTGATCTACGTGCTGGTCGCCGCCGGCGTGGTCACCCTGCTGCTCGCCGAGTACGTCGACTCGGCGGTGATCTTCGCGGTGGTGCTCGTCAACGCCGTCGTCGGCTTCCTCCAGGAGTCCCGTGCGGAGGCGGCCCTCGACGCGCTGCGGGCGATGGTGCGTACGCAGGCCCGGGTGCTGCGCGGCGGCCGGCAGCGCCACGTGCCGTCGGACGTCGTGGTACCCGGGGACCTGGTGCTCCTGGAGGCGGGGGAGAAGGTGCCCGCCGACCTGCGGCTGGTCCGCGCCGCCGAACTGCGGGCCGACGAGTCGGCGCTGACCGGCGAGTCGCTGCCCGTACGCAAGGACGAGCTGGTCGTACCGGCCGAGACGCCGGTGGCCGACCGCCGCAACCTGCTCTACTCCGGCACCCTGCTCACCGGCGGCACGGCGGTCGGCGTCGCGGTCGCCACCGGGGCGGAGACGGAGCTGGGCCGGATCCATCGCCTGGTCGGCGGCGCGGAGGTGCTGGACACGCCGCTGACGGTCAAGCTCGCCCGGTTCAGCCGGCTGCTCACCGTGGCGATCCTGTTCCTCGCCGCGGTGACCTTCGGCATCGGCGTGGCACGGGGGCAGGACGCCGGCGAGACGTTCACCGCCGCTGTGGCGCTGGCCGTCGGCGCGATCCCGGAGGGGCTGCCCGCCGCCGTGACGATCACCCTGGCGATCGGCGTGTCCCGGATGGCCCGCCGGCGGGCGGTGATCCGGCGGCTGCCGGCGGTGGAGACGCTGGGCAGCACCACGGTGATCTGCACCGACAAGACCGGCACCCTCACGGAGAACCAGATGACGGTCCAGGTGCTCTGGACGCCGCAGGGTCGCTACGAGGTCGGCGGCACCGGCTACGCCCCGACCGGCGAGATCCGGGACCCCGGGGGCGGCCCGGCCCCGACCGGGGAGGGCGCGCTGCGCTGGTCGCTGCTGGCCGGCGTGGGCTGCAACGACGCCCGGCTGGACGAGCAGGACGGCCGGTGGGTCGTGCTGGGCGACCCCACCGAGGGGGCGATGCTGGTGGCGGGCGCCAAGGTGGGGCTGCACGCGCACGAGGTCGCCGCCGAGCTGCCCCGGGTGGCGGCCGTCCCGTTCACCTCGGAGCGGCAGTTCATGGCGACCCTGCACGAGCGTCCCGACGGCGGGCGGACGGTGCTGGTCAAGGGGGCCGTGGAGCGGGTGGTCGAGTGGTCCGGCTCGGCGGCGCGTCCCGACGGCTCGACGGGGCCGCTCGACGCCCCGGCCGTGCTGGCCGCTGCCCACGAGTTGGCCGCCGAGGGGCTGCGGGTGCTCGCTACCGCGATGCGGCCGATCGGCCCGACGGACGGGCTCGTGGAGGAGGAACTGGCCGGCACCCTGGTCTTCACCGGGCTGCACGCGATGCTCGACCCGCCCCGGGCCGCCGCCGCGGCGGCCGTCAGGTCCTGCCACCGCGCCGGGATCGACGTGAAGATGATCACCGGGGACCACCTGGCCACCGCCAGCGCCATCGCGCGCCGGATCGGGCTGCTGCGTACCGAGCCCGGCCCGGGCGACGTGCTGACCGGCGCCGACCTGGCGGCGCTGCCAGCCGGGGAACTGCCCGCGGCGGTACGGCGGGCGTCGGTGTTCGCCCGGGTCTCGCCCGAGCAGAAGCTGCGGCTGGTGGAGGCGTTGCAGGCCGACGGCCAGGTGGTGGCGATGACCGGTGACGGGGTCAACGACGCCCCCGCGTTGCGCCAGGCCAACATCGGCGTGGCCATGGGCCGCAGCGGCACCGAGGTGGCCAAGGAGGCCGCCGACGTCGTGCTGACCGACGACGACTTCGCCACCATCGAGACGGCCGTCGCGGAGGGGCGCGGCGTCTTCGCCAACCTGACCAAGTTCATCACCTGGACGCTGCCCACCAACGCGGCGGAGGGGCTGGTCATCCTCGTCGCGATCGTGCTCGGCTCGGCGCTGCCGATCCTGCCGAGCCAGATCCTCTGGATCAACATGACCACGGCGGTGTTCCTCGGCCTGACGCTCGCCTTCGAGCCGAGGGAGCCCGGGATCATGGAACGACCGCCCCGCGACCCCGGTCAGCCCCTGCTGACCGTCGCGCTGGTGGTCCGGGTCCTGCTGGTCTCCGCGTTGCTGGTGGTGGGCGCCTGGTGGCTGTTCGAGTGGGAACGATCCGGCGGAGCCGGCCTGGCGCAGGCGCGCACCGCCGCGGTGAACCTCTTCGTCACCGTGATGGCGTTCTACCTGTTCAGCTGCCGCTCCCTGACCCGCTCGCCCTGGCGCCTGGGCCTGTTCAGCAACCGCTGGTTGATCGTCGGCGTGCTGGTGCAGGCCCTCGGCCAACTCGCCCTGACCTACCTGCCGGTGATGAACGACCTGTTCCGCACGGCGCCCATCGGCGGGCAGGCGTGGCTGCGGATCCTGGGCATCGCCGTCGTGGTCTCCGCCATCGTCGCGCTCGACAAGCGGTTCGGCCGCTTCGGCCGCCGGCTCGGCTGAGCCTGCGGGACCCGCCGGCCGGGGCCGGCGATGGGAGCTGATCGGCGGGCCGGGGAGCTGAGCCGGCCCGCCGATCAGCCCGTCAGGGTGCCCCTCACCAGGCTCTTGCCGGAGTGGGCGGTGTTGTTGTCGTACGTCTCGGCGGAGACGTCGACAACCGAGTATGCCTCAAGATCCACGTTCGGCGGCAACGGCAGCAACTCGTCCGTCGCGTCGCCGAGCACGCCGACCGAGAACATCTTCATGGTCCGCGGGTCGATGAGCCATACCTCGTAGTACCCCGGGACGTCCGGGAGATTCGCCACGTGCAGATGCAGCCGGCCGTCGTCGAAGACCCGGGCCTCGCCGTTGGCGTCCGGCGGCGTCTTGCCGTACGCCTTCAGCGGCGCGCTGGCCAGCAGAACCCGCCGTGGGGTGGGCTCCGGCGTCGGCCCGGTCGCGTCGAGCACGGCGACGGTGCCGACGACCCCGATCGCGGCGGCGGCCACCGCCGTCGCGGCGGTCACGGCCCAGCGCGACCAGCGCCCACGCCGCGGCGCGAGGAGCACCCCGCCCGACCGGTCGGACGGCTGGCCGCCCGAGGGGCGCTCGTCGGGCGACCGCTCGGCGCGCGGCCCGGGCAGCGCCGGGAGGGTCTGCGCCGCGCGGATCTCCGTGACGATGCCCTGCCAGACGTGCTCCGGCGGATCGGGCAGGTCGTGCAGGCCCTGGGCGCCGGCGCCGAGTCCGGCCACGTGCTGGAGGGTCTCCATCTCGGCCCGGCAGTGCGCGCAGGTGTCGAGGTGGGTGTTCTCTCCGGCGTCCGCCTCGGTCTCACCGAGCGCCAGGAAGACCAGCCGGTCGTGGTCCAGGTGCGGCACCGTCCACCTCCCATCTGCGTTTCAAGCTCGCCATGCCGCGCCGGATGTGACTCTTGACCGTGCCAAGCGGCACCCCGGTCACCGTCGCGATCTGCTGGTGGGTCAGGTCGTCGAAGAACGCCAACTCCAGCATCCGCCGCTGGTCGTCGGGCAGTCGGGCCAGCTCGTCGGCGACCACCAGCCGGTCGACCACCGTGTCCGGATCCGGGCCGGTCGGTGCCGACTCCGGCAGCTGCCGGACCGTCTCCACCACCCGGGTCTCCCGCGCGGAGGCCCGCAGCCGGTCGATCACCTTGCGGCGGCCGATGCCGAGCAGCCAGCCGACCAGCGAGCCCTTGGCCGGGTCGAAGGTGTCCCGCCCCAGCCAGGCGGCGACGAAGGTGGTCTGGGTCACGTCCTCCGCGTCGCTGCGGTTGGCCAACGTGCTGGTGGCCAGGTGCAGGACCGCCCGGCCGTACCGGTCGTACGCCTCCCGCAGTGCCCGTTCGTCGCCCGCACGGAAGCGCGCGGCGAGGTCGTCCTCGGGTGGGTACGGCTCCTGCCGTGCCGCTGTCACAGGGCGGCTCGCCTTCCAGGGGGCATGCCCGACTGTAGCTCCCACAGCCATCGCCCCCACTCCGGTCGGTCTGGTCTCAGCAGCTCTTCGCTCTGCGGGCGGCTCTCGGATGCGGCTCCGCCGGACGAAAAGAAGTTGTCTCCGGTCGCATCCGGCGGCGGTGGACCGGGCGTAACTCGTTTTGCAACCAGGCCTGACGAACCAGCACCAATCACCAGGAGGCAGACATGCAGCTCTCGTACTTCCGTCGGGTCGCCGCGGGCGGCGCGGTCGCCGCGCTGACGTTCGCCGGAGCCGGCGCCCTCACCGCCACTCCCGCGTACGCCGCCTCGTCCAAGGTCTCCGTCGTGCACGGCATCCCGGACACCCCGGTCGACGTGTACGTCAACGGCGAGAAGACGCTGGACAACTTCAAGCCCGGCGACGTGGCCGGCCCGCTGAACCTCGAGGAGGGCGCGTACGACATCGCCCTCACCAAGCCCGGCGAGCCGATCGCCCAGGCCATCCTCAGCGTCGACGACGCCGCGGTGCCGGGCGGCGCCAACATCAGCATCGCCGCCCACCTCGACGCCGCCGGCAAGCCGAAGATCACGCCGTTCGTCAACGACACCGGCAAGGTCGCCGCCGGCAAGGCCCGGCTGATCGTCCGGCACACCGCCGCCGCCCCGGCGGTGGACGTGCGTGCCGGCGGCACCCCCGTCTTCGAGGACCTCACCAACCCGAACGAGGCCAAGGGCGACGTCGACGCGGGCGCCGTCAAGGCCGACGTGGTGCTCGCCGGCACCGACACCGTGGCGATCGGGCCGGCGGACCTCGACCTCAAGGAGGGCACCGCGACGATCGTGTACGCCATCGGCTCGGCCGAGGCGAAGAACCTCGGCGTCGTGGCGCAGACCATCACGGGCCTGCACTCGGCCCCGGCCGGGGTGCCCAGCGGCGACGGCGGCCGGGCCGGCACCGGCGTCGACACCTGGTGGTACGTGCTGACCGGCGCTGGCGTGCTGCTCCTGGTCGGCGGCGGGGCGCGGGTGGCCACCGCCCGGACCGGTCGCCGGTGAAGGTGCGCCACCGCGGGGCGCTGGCGGCCGTGGCCGCCGGCGTCGCCGCGCTCACCGTCGCGACCGTGGTCGCCTGCGGCTCCCGGCCGGCCGGGAACGTCGGCGCGACCGAGGCCGCCGACCTGGCCGGCGCCGCCGCGAGCCCGCCGGCCGCCGGCCCGTCGGTGCCGGTGACCCGGGGCGGACTGCCCGGCGGTACGCGGACCGTCCCGCCCGTACGGCTGGTCATCCCGGCCATCGACGTCACCGCCACGGTCGACGCGGTGGGCGTCAACGGCGCGACCGGCGAGTTCGAGGTGCCGCCCAGCGTGGACCGGATCGGCTGGTACCGCCACGGCCCCGGGCTGGAGGCGCAGGCCGGGTCGGTGGTCGTCGCTGGGCACGTGGACAGCGCCACCCAGGGCGAGGGCGCCTTCTTCCGGCTCCGGGAACTGGACCGCGGCGACACCCTCACCGCCACCGGCGGCGACGGCGTCCGCAGGGAGTACCGGGTCGTCGCCCGGGAGGAGTACCGGAAGACGAAGATCCCCCTCGACCGCTACTTCGCCCGGGACGGCAAGCCCCGGCTGACCCTGATCACCTGCGGCGGGCCGTTCGACGCCGAGGCACGCCGGTACCGCGACAACATCGTGGTCACCGCCGTGCCGGCCTGACCGGATCGCCGGGTCGACGCGGGCGCGGGCCGGGGACGGGGGCGCACGCCTCCCGCCCCCGGCCCCCGCACGGCGTACTCCGGCCTCCGCCGGGTCCGGCTCCGGTCGTAGGCTGAACCGTGATGGCTTACCTGGATCACGCGGCGACCACTCCGATGCTCGACGAGGCACTGGAGGCGTACGTCGCCACCGCCCGCGAGGTCGGCAACGCGTCCTCACTGCACGCGGCGGGCCGCCGTGCCCGGCGGCGGGTGGAGGAGTCGCGGGAGCGGGTGGCCGCCGCGCTGGGCGCCCGGCCCTCCGAGGTCGTCTTCACCGGCGGCGGGACCGAGAGCGACAACCTCGCGGTGAAGGGCATCTTCTGGGCCCGCCGGTCCGTCGACCCCCGGCGGGACCGGGTGGTCTCCAGCGCCGTCGAGCACCACGCCGTGCTCGACGTGGTGGACTGGCTCGTCGACCACGAGGGGGCCGGCGTGGGCTGGCTCTCCGCCGACGCCGACGGCCGGCTCAGCCCCGACGAGCTGCGCGCCGAGCTGACCGCCCACGGCGACCGGGTCGCGGTGGTGACCGCGATGTGGGCCAACAACGAGGTCGGCACCGTGCAGCCGGTCGCCGAGCTGGCCGCGGTCGCCGCCGAGCACGGGGTGCCGTTCCACACCGACGCGATCCAGGCGGTCGGGCAGGTGCCGGTCGACTTCTCCGCCGCCGGGGTCGCCGCGCTGACCGTCACCGGGCACAAGCTCGGCGGTCCCGCCGGGGTCGGCGCCCTGCTGCTCGCCCGCGACGTGTCGGCCACCCCGCTGCTGCACGGCGGCGGCCAGGAGCGCGACGTACGCTCCGGCACCCTCGACACCGCCGGCATCGTGGCCTTCGCGGTCGCCGTGGAGGCGGCGGTCAAGGGCCAGCAGGAGTACGCGGCCCGCGTCGCCGCGCTCCGCGACGACCTGGTGGAGCGGGTCCGGCACGCGGTGCCCGAGGTCGTCTTCAACGGCGACCCGAACGACCGGCTGCCGGGCAACGCGCACTTCTCCTTCCCGGGCTGCGAGGGCGACGCCCTGCTGCTCCTGCTCGACGCGCAGGGCATCGCCTGTTCGACCGGCTCCGCCTGCTCCGCCGGGGTGGCCCAGCCCTCACACGTGCTGCTCGCCATGGGCGCCGACGACGACCGCGCCCGCTCCTCGCTGCGCTTCACCCTCGGCCACACCAGCACCCCCGCCGACGTCGACGCCCTCATCGCCGCCCTCCCGGCCGCCGTCGAGCGCGCCCGCCGCGCCGCCGCCCTCCGCACCCCCCGCTGACGCCCCTCAGCGTGGCGGGAGGACGGGGTGGGCGGGGTGGGTGGGGGTGGGGCGGGGATAGGGTCGGTGGGGTGAAGGGAGTGAGCCGGTGAGGGTGTTGGCGGCGATGTCGGGCGGGGTCGACTCGGCGGTCGCGGCGGCGCGGGCCGTCGAGGCGGGACACGACGTGACCGGCGTGCACCTGGCGCTGGCCCGCAACCCGCAGACCTACCGCACGGGCGCGCGCGGCTGCTGCACCCTGGAGGACTCCCGGGACGCCCGACGGGCCGCGGACGTCATCGGCATCCCGTTCTACGTCTGGGACCTGGCCGACCGCTTCCACGCCGAGGTGGTGGACGACTTCGTCGCCGAGTACGCGGCCGGCCGTACGCCCAATCCCTGCCTGCGCTGCAATGAGAAGATCAAGTTCGCCGCGGTGCTGGACCGGGCCGTGGCCCTGGGCTTCGACGCCGTGGTCACCGGCCACCATGCCCGGCTCGGCGCGGACGGCCTGCTGCGTCGCAGCGTCGACCTGCCCAAGGACCAGTCGTACGTGCTGGCGGTGCTCACCCGCGAGCAGCTGGACCGGTCGATCTTCCCGCTCGGGGACTCGACGAAGGCGCAGGTCCGCGAGGAGGCCGCGCGGCGGGGGCTGGCGGTGGCCGACAAGCCGGACTCGCACGACATCTGTTTCATCGCCGACGGGGACACCCGCGGCTTCCTCGCCGAGCGGCTCGGCGAGGCGCCCGGCGAGGTGGTGGACGCCGCCACCGGCGCCGTGGTCGGCAGCCATACCGGCGCGTACGCGTACACGGTCGGGCAGCGACGCGGCCTGCACCTGGACCGCCCGGCGCCGGACGGCCGGCCCCGCTACGTGCTCTCCATCACGCCGAAGACCAACACCGTGACCGTGGGCCCGGCCGAGGCGCTGGAGGTCTCCCGGGTACGCGCCGAGCGTCCGGTGTGGACGGGCGGCCCGCGCCCCGACGCGCCGCTGGAGTGCGAGGTGCAGCTGCGGGCGCACGGGGACGTGGTGCCGGCGACGGTCGAGCTGACCGCCGACGGGCTGCGCGCCGAGCTGCGCCGCCCCGTCCGTGGGGTCGCCGCCGGCCAGGCCGTCGTGGCGTACCGGCCGGACCCGGCCGGCGACGTCGTGCTCGGCTCCGCCACCATCGCCGGCTGACCCGGGACCGGGTGCGTCCGGCGCGGGCGTCGGCAGGGCGCCCCGGTCCGGTCCCGAGCGGCCGCGCGGTGGGCGTCCGCGTACCGGATAGTCTTCGGCCGTGACAGATCAGGTGTGGCCCTGGCCGGCCGGCGCGGCGACCGGCATCGGTTCGCTTCCCGGCACCGACATCGCCGAGGCGCAGCGGATCGTCCTCGGGGAGCTTCCCGCCCTGCCCCACCTGCCGGAGCTGCCGGGCCGGGGCCCCGGCGCCGACCTCATCGGCCGGACCGCCGGCCTGCTGGTCGAGCTGCCGGTGGAGTTGTACGCCGCCCGCTGGCGGATCGCGCCGCGCCCGGGACGGGACGTGCGCCGCGCCCGCGACCTGATGGAACGCGACCTCGACCAGCTCGCCGAGCAGGCCGAGGAGTACGCGGGGCCGGTCAAGATCCAGGTCGGCGGCCCGTTGACCCTGGCCGCGTCCCTGGAACTGCCGATCGGCGGTCGGATGCTGCGCGATCCCGGCGCGGTGCGCGATCTCACCAACTCGCTCGCCGAGGGGCTGCGCGGGCACGTGGCGGCGGTCGCCCACCGGCTGCCGCGCGCCACCGTGCTGCTCCAGCTCGACGAGCCGTCGCTGCCGACGGTGCTCGCCGGGCGGGTGCCCACCGAGAGCGGGCTCGGCGCGTACCGGGCCGTGGATCCGATCGTCGCCGCGTCGCTGCTGCGTACGGTCGTCGAGGCGGCCGGGGTGCCGACCGTGGTGCACTGCTGCGCGCCGGACGTGCCGCTGGAGCTGATCCGCTCGACGGGCGCCGTCGGCGTGGCCCTCGACCTCGGCCTCGTCACCGACCTGGATCCGCTGGGCGAGGCGATCGACGCGGGGCTCGGGCTGCTGGCCGGCGCCGTGCCCACCAGGCCGTCGGCCGCCGGTCGCGCGCCGACCTCGGCGCAGGTCGCCGATCGCGTACGCCAGCTCTGGGACCGCCTCGGGTTCCCCCGCCGCCAGCTCGCCGAGCAGGTCGTGGTGACCCCGGCCTGCGGCCTCGCCAGCGCCACCGGGCAGTACGCGCGCGCGGTGCTCGCCGCCTGCCGGGACGCGGGTCGGCGGCTCGCCGAGGACTGACGTTTGCCGTCGGCCGGTCACCCTTCTGCCTGGTCTTCTCCGACTGAACCGGACCCGTCACGCGGGTGCCGGTGACGGCGCCGAGTGGTGCGGGTTGCGGGCGGGCGGCATGATCGCGGGAATGATCGACACCTCGCTCCGGCGGGCCGCCGGCTCCCTCTTCGGCCTCGCCTACGGTGACGCGCTGGGCAAGCCGACCGAGTTCCTGACCGTCGCCGAGATCGTTCGCCGCTACGGGCCAGCCGGCCCGCGCGACCTCGCCGGTGACCCGGCGCTGGTGACCGACGACACGCAGATGGCGCTGGCGGTCGGCTGGGCGCTGCACGACGCGCCGGCGCCGACCCCGGAGGCGGTCGAGCCGCTGCTGCGGAGGCGTTTCCTCGACTGGGCGGCCAGCCCGGAGAACAACCGGGCGCCGGGCATGACCTGCCTGCGCGCCTGCGCCGAACTGGAGCGCGGGGTGCGCTGGCAGGAGGCGACGGTGGCCGGCTCGAAGGGCTGCGGGGCCAACATGCGGGTCACCCCGGTCGGCCTGGTCGACGTCGACCTCGACACCCTCGCCGGGCTGGCCCAGCTCCAGGCGGGGCTGACCCACGGCCACCCGACCGGCCTCGCGGCCAGCGAGCTGACCGCGTACGCGGTGCGGCTGCTGCGCGACGGCGCGGCGCTGGCGGAGCTGCCCCGGCTGCTCGTCGACCGGGCCAGCGACCAGCGGCGGGTCTACCGCGCCGACTGGCTCGGCGACCTGTGGCAGCGCCCCGGCGTGGACGCGCCGGAGGACTTCATCGCCCGGGGCTGGGACGAGTGCCTCGCGGTCCTCGGCCGCCTCGACGCCGCGCTCGCCGGCCCGGACGACGGCGGCGACCCGTGCCGGCACACCGGCGAGGGCTGGATCGCCGAGGAGGCGCTGGCCACGGCCCTGTTCTGCGCGATCAGGCACGCCGACGACCCGGTGGCGGCGCTGGCCCGGGGCGCCACCACCGCCGGCGACTCCGACTCGATCGCCGCGCTGGCCGGCGCCTTCGTCGGCACCGCGCTGGGCATGGCGGCCTGGCCCGCCCCGTGGGCCGCCCGCATCGAGTACGCCGACCAGCTGACCACCCTGGCCCGGGCCTGGGACTGACCCGCGAAGTCCCGGGCGGGTGGCACCGGCGGTGCGGCCGGCCCGGGACGGCGGGCCGCCACCGTCGCGGCGGCCACGCCCCAACGCGGGTCAGGCACCCGGCACGGTCGCCCGCTCCCACGCGGTCAGGCACCCGGCACGGCGGTCCGCTCGGCGCGGGTCAGGCGCCCGGCAGGTGGGGGAGGCGGCGGATGCGCCGCCACAGGGCGGGGTCGCAGTCGCCGGCACGGCGGGAGAAGTCGGCGAGCGGGACGTGCGCCGGCTCGGCCAGGTCGACGAAGCTGTCGTGGTCGGCGTCGGGGTCCCACTCGCGGGTCGGGATGCGGACGTGGTCGTCCCGGGTGCTCTTGTCCTGACTGGTGATCTTCAGGACGTCGGCACCCCCGCCGTCGGTCCGCAGCACCAGGCAGGGCCGCACCTTCGAGCCGGTGCCGTCGGCGTACGGCACGTCGGCCCACCAGATTTCGCCGGCACGCGGCGCCCCGGCGGAAGACCGTTCGGCGGTACGCGGTCGGGGCGGCGCGGTGGACCGGCCGGGACCGCCCGACGGCGTCCGGCGGCCGGGCCGGGTGCCCGATCGGCGGGGCGGACGCGGAGCGGCGTCACGGCCGCCCCGCCGTCGCTCGTTCCACGCCCAGCCGGCGGCCACGGCCAGCACGATCGCCGCCGCCCAGAGCAGCCATTCCGGCATCCCTACCCCCGCCTGGTCAGTGGGCGCGGCGCGGACGCCGCGGGTTCGACGGCGGAGCGGATCCGCCCCCGCGGCCCCGCCGTCCGGCGATCCTCGCACGGCCGGGGCCCCCGCGCCGATCGGGCGCGACGGGTGGCCGGCGGATTGTCCCACCGGACCGATACGGTGCCGAGGTAGCGGAATCACGGGAGGTCGCACGGTGTCCGAGGAAACCATTGCCCAGCAGGTCACTCCGGCACAGGAGGCGGCGGCCGGCGCCGAACCGACCCCCGATGCCCGGGAACGGCACGCCACGCTCAGCCAGGAGCTGACGGAGCACCAGTACCGCTACTACGTGCTGGACGCACCGACCATCCCCGACGCCGAGTTCGACCGGCAGCTGCGGGAGCTGGAGGCGCTGGAGGAGAAGTTCCCGGCGCTGCGCACCCCCGAGTCGCCGACGCAGCGGGTCGGCGGCACCTTCTCCACCGACTTCACCCCCGTCGCCCACGCCGAGCGGATGCTCTCACTCGACAACGCCTTCGCCGACGAGGAGCTGGCGGCCTGGGCCGAGCGGGTCGAGCGCGACGCGGGCGGGTCGGTGCCCTACCTGTGCGAGCTGAAGGTCGACGGGCTCGCCATCAACCTCACCTATGAGCGCGGGCGGCTGGTCCGGGCGGCGACCCGGGGCGACGGCCGCACCGGCGAGGACGTCACCGCCAACGTGCGCAGCATCCGCGACGTGCCGGGCCAACTCGCCACGTCGGCCGAGTTCGGCGACGTGCCCGAGTTCGTCGAGGTCCGGGGCGAGATCTACTTCCCGGTGGCGGCCTTCGCCGACCTCAACGCCGGGCTGGTCGAGCAGGGCAAGCCGCCGTTCGCCAACCCGCGCAACGCCGCCGCCGGCAGCCTGCGCCAGAAGGACCCGCGGGTCACCGCCTCCCGGCCGCTACGCCTGGTGGTGCACGGCATCGGCGCCCGCCGCGGCTTCCAGCCGGTCACGCAGTCCGAGTCCTACGCGGCGTTGCAGGCGTGGGGGCTGCCGACCAGTGACCGCTGGCGGGTGGTGCCCGACCTGGCCGGTGTCGCGGAATACATCGCCCACTACGCCGAGCACCGGCACGACGTCGAGCACGAGATCGACGGCGTGGTGGTCAAGGTCGACCCGGTCTCCATCCAGGGGCGGCTCGGCTCGACCAGCCGGGCGCCGCGCTGGGCGATCGCCTTCAAGTACCCGCCGGAGGAGGTGAACACGAAGCTGCTCGACATCGACGTCGAGGTCGGACGCACCGGCCGGGTCACGCCGCGCGCCGTCCTCCAACCGGTCAAGGTGGCCGGCTCCACCGTCGCCTACGCCACCCTGCACAACGCCCGGGAGGTCGAACGCAAGGGCGTCCTGATCGGCGACACCGTGGTGCTGCGCAAGGCCGGCGACGTCATCCCCGAGGTGCTCGGCCCGGTGGTCGACCTGCGTCCCGCCGACGCCCGGCCGTTCGTCATGCCCACCACCTGCCCGGCCTGCGGCACGCCGCTCGCCCCGGCGAAGGAAGCGGACGTCGACATCCGCTGCCCCAACTCGCGCACCTGCCCCGGTCAGCTGCGCGAGCGGGTCTACCACCTCGCCGGCCGCAAGGTGTTCGACATCGAGGCGCTCGGCCACAAGGGCGCGGCGGCGCTGCTCGACGCGGAGGTCATCACCGACGAGGGCGACCTGTTCTCGTTGGACGAGAAGCAGCTGTCCCGCTCGCCCTTCTTCGTCAACAAGGACGGCACGCTCGGCAGCAACGCCGTCAAGCTGCTGGACAACCTGGCCGTGGCCAGGGAACGCGACCTGTGGCGGGTGCTGGTGGGCCTGTCCATCCGGCACGTCGGCCCCACCGCCGCGCAGGCGCTCGCCCGGCACTTCCGCTCCATCGAGGCGATCGACCGGGCCGGTGAGGAGGAGCTCTCCTCGGTCGACGGCGTCGGGCCGACGATCGCGGCGAGCATCCGGGAGTGGTTCGCCGTCGACTGGCACCGCGAGGTGGTCCGTAAGTGGCGCGAGGCCGGCGTACGGATGGCGGAGGAGGCGGTCGACGAGGGGCCGCGTCCCCTGGAGGGGCTCACCGTCGTGGTGACCGGCACGCTGCCCGGGTTCAGCCGTGACCAGGCGTCCGAGGCGATCCAGAGCCGGGGCGGCAAGGTGAGCGGGTCCGTCTCCAAGAAGACGTCCTTCGTCGTGGTGGGCGAGAATCCCGGCTCGAAGGCCGACAAGGCGGCCAGCCTCAAGCTGCCGGTGCTGGACGAGGACGGCTTCCGGGTGCTGCTCGACGCCGGCCCGGAGGCCGCCCGCGAGGTCGCCCGCACCGAGGAGTGACGACCGGGCGGAAGCGGCCACCGACCCGGCCGGGGCAGGTCGAGATACCAACTTAATTACGACTACGACCGATTCGCGACTGTCGTGCCGGGCATTACGACACGGAGGGCGTTTCATTGGTGGCACGGCGTGCGACCGGTCACGCCCGTGGACCGAGCCCTCGGGAGGTGTGATGGAGTCCGCGGACTCGCGAAACTCCGTTCCTCCTGGCCGGGCACGCCCGTTCTTCGCCTTCGTCTGGTCGGTGGCCGCGCTGGCGGCGGTGCTCTGCGTACGCCCGCTGCTCGACCTCCCGGCCGAACTACCGCGACTGCCGGCGGCGTTCTGGGTGATGGCGGCCCTGGCCGTCGGCTGTGACGCGCGCCCGTTCGTCCCGCCCGGGCGCCGGCAGACCTCCGCGGTCTTCCCGTCCACCTGCTTCACGTTCGCCATCCTGCTCGGCTGGGGGTTCGGCCCGGCGGTCCTGGTGCAGGCGGTGGCCGTCGTCGTCTCCGGCTGGCGGATGGGCCACGCCCCGTGGCGGACCGCCTTCAACGCCGCCCAGTACGCGGCAGCCCTGGGCGCCGCGTACGCGGTCACCTGGCTGGGGCCCGGGAGCATCTTCGACGACGGCCGGCTGCGCGGCACGGACGTGTTGGCGGTGGGCGGCGCGACGGTGGCCTGGTTCGCCGTCAACTACGCGCTGGTCAGCGCGGCCGTCCGGCTGCGCTTCGGCGACCGGTGGTGGCCCAGCCTGCGGCAGGGGCTGGGCTTCGAGCTGCTCTCCACCGGCTCGTTGCTGCTGCTCGCTCCGGTGCTGGTCGCGGCGGCGCGGGCCAGCGCAGCGCTGATCCCGCTGGTGCTGGTGCCGCTGTTCGCCGTCTACCGGATGGCGCGGCTCAGCGTCGAGCAGCAGCAGCTCGCCTCCCTGGACCCGCTCACCGGCCTGCCCAACCGCAAGGCGTTGCTGGCCGAGGTCGGCGAGCAGGTGCACGTGCACTCCGAACGGGTGGCCCGCGGCGAGCCCGCCGCCCGGCTGGCCCTGCTCCTGATCGACCTCGACCGGTTCAAGAACGTCAACGACGCGCTCGGGCACGCGGTGGGGGACCGGCTGCTGGTCGAGGTGAGCGCGCGGCTGACCGACGTGGTCGGCGAGGGCATGGTCGCCCGGCTGGGCGGGGACGAGTTCGCCATCGTGATGACCGGCCTGGCCGACGTCGACGAGGCCCGGGAGCTCGCCGGCCGGGTGGTCCGGGCGCTGGCCGAGCCGGTGTCGCTGGACGGGTTGCCGCTCGACGTGGGCGGCTCGATCGGCATCGCGCTCTTCCCGGAGCACGGCGAGGACTTCGCGACCCTGATGCGCCACGCCGACGTGGCGATGTACGACGCCAAGCACCGCAACGACACCGTGGCGGTCTACGCGGCCGAGTCCGACCACAACTCCGCCGAGCGGCTCGGTCTGCTCGCGGACCTGCGCCGGGTGCTGGAGGCGGGCCGTCCCGCGGCCGCCCGGCCCGCCGGGGACGGTGCCGGCGCCCCGGACGACGGGGCGGTGGCCGTCCCGGCGGGACCGACGCCGGGCGGCCGGCTGCCGGGTGACGGGCGGGCCGGCGGCGCGCGGGGCGGGGACGGGGCCGAACTCCCGGCCGACGTCGCCGGCCTCACGTCCGGCTCCGGCCGTTGGTGGCTGCGCCGCCGCCGGCAGCGGCCCGGTCCGCCGCCCGGCGACGAGCTGATCAACCGGATCGTGACGGCCGCGGACCCGATCCGCCGACGGACGTTGGCGGCGGGGGAGACCGGCCCCGACCGGGGCGACGGTCCCGGCCGCCGCAACGGCGCCGGGCACCCCGGCGGGCAGGGCGGCGCGGTCGTACGCCGGCAGGGAGCGCCCGGCGACGACGGCGCGGGGGACCGCGGCGGCGACCGGGCCCCGACGGGCCGGCGCGGTGCCCGGCACGACGCGGCCGGCCGGCGCGACGCGGACACCGCTGCGGCCGCCGACGCGGGCGAGATCACCATGTACTACCAGCCGCAGGTCGCCATCGCGACCGGCGAGGTGGTCGGCGTGGAGGCGCTGCTGCGCTGGCGGCACCCCCGCCGGGGGATGGTGGACCCGGAGGAGCTGATCCGGGTCGCCGAGCAGAGCGCGGTGATGCGGCTGCTCACCCGCCGGGTGGTGGACGACGTGGTGGAACAGCTCGCCAAGTGGTCGGCCGCCGGGATGGGCCTGCCGGCGGCGCTCAACGTCAGCGTGCGGGACCTGCACACCGGGGAGATCGCCGATCAGATCGCCGACCGGCTCGCCCGGTACGGCGTGCCGCCGCAGCGGCTGCAACTGGAGATCACCGAGGGCGCCCTGATGGCCGACCCGCGTCGGGTGCTGGCCACCATCACCCGGCTGCACCGGATCGGCGTGGGCATCTCCCTGGACGACTTCGGCACCGGCTACTCCTCCCTCCAGCACCTGCGGCGGCTGCCACTGTCCGAGGTGAAGGTGGACCGCTCCTTCGTGCTGGGAATGGTCGAGGACGCCGACGACGCGGCGATCGTCAAGTCGACGATCGAGCTGGCGAAGGCGCTCGGGCTGCGAGTGGTCGCCGAGGGCGTCGAGGACGAGCGCACCTGGCGCATGCTGCACGCGGCGGGCTGCGACGCGGCACAGGGCTGGTTCTACGCCCGCCCGATGCCGGCCGAGGAGCTGGTCGGTTGGCTGGCCCGCTACCGGCCGGTCCGCCCGACGCCCAGCCCCGACGCGGAGATTCCCCGCCGGCACGCCCGCTGAATCGCCGGCCCGCGCGGCGCGGCCGTCGGCACACGACGCCCCGCCGCGTCGGTCGCGTCGTGTCCCCGGCCGGCGGTCCGGTGGCGTGGGCTCGGAGAGGAAGTTGGAGGCGCCCGCCGCGCCGGAGGGGGAGTCGGGGACGCGCCGCCGGGGCGGAACAATAGACTCGCTCCGGTCACCGCGCGTCACGCATCTCGGCCGCGCGGCCGACACCCGGTCCGACCCGCAGCACCGTCACGAAGGGGGCACCGATGGCCGCCATCTCCCGCGAGGAGGTCGCGCACCTGGCGCGACTGTCGCGGCTAGCCGTCACGGAGGAGGAGCTGGACACCTTCGCCGGCCAGCTCGACGTGATCCTCCAGGCGGTCGCGCAGGTCGGCGAGGTCACCGCGGCGGACATCCCGCCGACGTCGCACTCGGTGCCGCTGACCAACGTCCTGCGCGACGACGTCGTGGTGCCCGGGTTGACCCCGCAGGAGGCGCTGTCGGGTGCGCCCGACGCCGAGGAGCAGCGGTTCCGCGTACCGCGGATCCTGGACGAGGATGTGGCGTCATGAGCGATCTGATCAGACTGACCGCGACGGAGATCGCGGGGCTCGTCGCCTCCGGTGACGCCTCCGCCGTCGAGGTGACCCGGGCGCACCTGGACCGGATCGCCGCCGTCGACGACCGGGTGAACGCGTTCCTGCACGTCGACTCCGAGGGCGCGCTCGCCGCCGCCGCCGAGGTGGACGCCCGCCGCGCCGCCGGCGAGGAGCTGGGCCCGCTGGCCGGCGTGCCGGTCGCCGTCAAGGACGTGCTGACCACCAAGGGCGTGCCGACCACCGTCGGGTCGAAGATCCTGGAGGGCTGGCGCCCGCCGTACGACTCGACGATCGTGCAGCGGCTGCGCGCCGCCGGCACGGTGATGCTCGGCAAGACCAACATGGACGAGTTCGCGATGGGCTCCTCCACGGAATACTCGGCGTACGGGCCGACGCACAACCCGTGGGACCTGAGCCGCATCCCGGGCGGCTCGGGCGGCGGCAGCTCCGCGGCGCTGGCCGCGTACGAGGCGCCGCTGGCGATCGGCTCCGACACCGGCGGCTCGATCCGCCAGCCCGGCGCGGTCACCGGCACCGTCGGCGCGAAGCCCACCTACGGCGGCACCTCCCGCTACGGCCTGGTGGCGTTCTCGTCCTCCCTGGACACTCCCGGCCCCTGCGCCCGGAACGTGCTGGACGCGGCGCTGCTGCACGAGGTGATCGGCGGGCACGACCCGCGCGACTCCACCTCGATCCCGCAGCCCGTGCCGGACGTGGTGGCCGCCGCCAGGCTCGGCGCGACCGGCGACCTGACCGGCGTGAAGCTCGGCATCGTCAGCGAGTTCGTCGGCGAGGGCGCCGAGCCGGGCGTGATGGCGGCGTTCCGCGAGTCGGTCGACGCGCTGGCCAAGCTGGGCGCCGAGATCGTCGAGGTGTCCTGCCCCCACTTCCGCTACGCGCTGCCGGCGTACTACCTGATCGCCCCGAGTGAGGCCTCCTCCAACCTGGCCCGGTTCGACGGCGTCCGCTTCGGCCTGCGGGTCGGCGACGACGGCAACCGGTCGCTGGAGGAGGTCATGTCGCTGACCCGGGAGGCCGGCTTCGGCGCCGAGGTCAAGCGCCGCATCATGATCGGCACGTACGCGCTCTCGTCGGGCTACTACGACGCCTACTACGGGCAGGCGCAGAAGGTCCGTACCCTCATCACGCGGGACTTCACCGCGGCGTTCGAGCAGGTCGACGCGCTGATCTCGCCGACCACCCCGTTCGTGGCGTTCCCGCTCGGGGCGCGCACCGCCGACCCCTACCAGATGTACCTGGCCGACCTGTTCACCATCCCGACGAACCTGTACGGCGGGCCGGGCATCTCGGTGCCGTGCGGGCTCTCCGACGGGCTGCCGGTCGGCTTCCAGATCATGGCCCCGACGATGGCCGACGACCGGATGTACCGGGTCGCCGCCGCGCTGGAGAGCGCCGTCGGCACGTTCACCCCACCGGCACTGTGAGGCAGGAACTCAGATGACGACGACACTGCCCGCGTACGACGAGGTCGTCGCGCGCTACGAACCGGTGATCGGCCTGGAGACCCACGTCGAGCTGGGCACGAACACCAAGATGTTCTGCGGCTGCCCGACCGACTTCGGTGGCGAGCCGAACACCCGGGTCTGCCCGGTCTGCCTGGGCCTGCCCGGCTCCCTGCCGGTGGCGAACCGGGCGGCCATCGAGGCGACCATCCGGATCGGCCTGGCGCTGAACTGCTCGATCGCCGAGTGGTGCCGCTTCGCCCGGAAGAACTACTTCTACCCGGACATGCCGAAGGACTTCCAGATCAGCCAGTACGACGAGCCGCTGTGCTTCGAGGGCTACCTGGACGTCGAGGTGAACGGCGAGCTGGTGCGCATCGGCATCGAGCGGGTGCACCTGGAGGAGGACACCGGCAAGACGCTGCACGTCGGCGGCGCCACCGGTCGCATCCACGGCGCCACCGAGTCGCTGGTCGACTACAACCGGGCCGGCATCCCGCTGGTGGAGATCGTCACCAAGCCGGTCCCCGGCACCGGTGCGCTGGCCCCCGAGGTGGCCCGCGCGTACGTCACGGAGCTGCGCGACGTGCTCCGCTCGCTGGGCGTCTCCGACGTGCGGATGGAGGAGGGGTCGCTGCGCTGCGACGTGAACACCTCCCTCAACCTGCCCGGTGAGGAGTGGGGCACCCGGACGGAGACCAAGAACGTCAACTCGCTGCGGTCGGTCGAGCGGGCGGTCCGGTCGGAGATCATCCGGCAGGCGTCCGTCCTCGACGCGGGCGGCCGGATCACCCAGGAGACCCGGCACTTCCACGAGGACACCGGCGACACCACGCCGGGCCGGTCCAAGGAGACCGCGACCGACTACCGGTACTTCCCGGAGCCGGACCTGGTGCCGCTGGCGCCGGACACCGCCTGGGTCGCCGAGCTGAAGGCCGCCCTGCCCGAGCTGCCCCGGCTGCACCGCCGGCGGCTCCAGGAGCAGTGGGGTCTCTCCGACGCGGACATGCAGTCGGTGCTCAACGCCGGTGCCGTCGAGCTGATCGAGGCCACGGTCGCGGCCGGCGCCACCCCGGCCGCCGCCCGCAAGTGGTGGCTGGGCGAGCTGTCGCGGCGGGCCAACGAGACCGGCGTGGAGCTGGCCGACATCGGGGCCACCCCGGCGCAGGTCGCCGAGCTCCAGCGCCTGGTCGACGCCGGCAAGCTCAACGACAAGCTGGCCCGTACCGTCCTGGAGGGCGTGGTGGCCGGCGAGGGCTCGCCGACGCAGATCATGACCAACCGGGGCCTGGAGGTCGTCTCCGACACGGGCGCGCTCACCGCCGCCGTGGACGAGGCGATCGCCGCCAACCCCGACATCGCCGACAAGATCCGCAGTGGCAAGGTCGCCGCGGCGGGAGCCCTGGTCGGCGCGGTCATGAAGACCACCCGCGGCCAGGCCGACGCCAAGACCGTCCGTGAGCTGATCCTGGCGCGCCTCGGCGCCTGACCTGAAAGGAAGGGCACCTTCCTGACGTTTTCCGTACAGGTAAGGTGCCCTTCCTGACACCTGAGCCGCCGCGTGCGTCCGTCGTGCGCGGCGGCTGTGCACGTCGCGCCGCCCGCCCGCCCCCGACCGGCCGTCAACGGTGACTGCCGGACCCCTGGAGTCGACCGTGAACCGTACCGACCTCGACGTCCTCGACGAGATCCAGCAGCGGGTGCTCTGGCTCGCGACCCGGATCGTGGACGCGGCCAACCACGACCGGGACACCGGCGACGGGGTGAAGGTCGGCGGGCACCAGGCGTCCAGCGCCTCGCTGGTCACCGCCATGACGGCGCTGTGGTTCGCGCACCTGGACGCCGAGGACCGGGTGGCGGTCAAGCCGCACGCCTCGCCGGTCTTCCACGCCATCCAGTACCTGCTGGGCAACCTCGACCGCTCCTACCTGACGAGACTGCGCGCCCGGGGCGGGCTCCAGTCGTACCCGTCGCGGACCAAGGACCCGGACGAGGTCGACTTCTCCACCGGCTCCGTCGGGCTCGGCGCGGCGGCGCCGCTGTTCGCCGCCGCGACGCGTCGTTACGTCGACGCGCACTTTGGCGCCCGCCCGCACTCCCGGTTCGTCGCGCTGATCGGCGACGCCGAGCTGGACGAGGGCAACATCTGGGAGGCCGTCGCCGACCCGGCCACCACCGGGCTGGGCAACGTGACGTGGCTGGTCGACTTCAACCGGCAGTCGCTCGACCGGGTGGTGCCGGGGGTGCGGATCAACCAGTGGCGGGGCCAGTTCGAGGCCGCCGGCTGGCACGTGGTGGAGGTCAAGTACGGCCGCCGGCTCGCCGAGGCGTACGCCCGGCCGGGCGGCGAGGCGCTGCGCGACTGGATCGACGCGATGCCCAACGAGCAGTACCAGTCGCTGTTCGGGCTCACCGGCGCGGCGCTGCGCAAGCAGTTCCTCGACGGCGCGCCGGACGGCATCGAGGCGTTCATCGCCGACGTCGGCGACGACGAGTTGGGGCCGCTCGTCACCGACCTGGGCGGGCACGACATGGCGGCGATGCTCGACGCGTACGCCCAGTGCGACGCGGTCACCGACCGGCCCAGCGTGGTCTTCGCGTACACCGTGAAGGGGTGGGGTCTGCCGATCGCCGGCAATCCGCGCAACCACTCGGCGCTGCTCACCGCCGAGCAGGTCGACGCGCTGCGCGCCGCGCACGGGCTGACGCGCGAGACCGAATGGGACCGCCTGGACCCGGCGTCGGAGGCCGGCATCCGGGCCGGCGAGCGCCGGGAGGCGCTGTCCCGCGCGCCCCGCGAGCGGGCGCTGGGCGTCACCGTTCCGGACACGACGCGGGTACGCGCGAACAAGCCGATCTCGACGCAGGAGGTCTTCGGCCGGGTGCTGGTCGAGCTGGCCCGCAACCCGGAGGTGGGCCGCTACCTGGTGACCACCGCGCCGGACGTGGCGACCTCCACCAACCTGGCCGGGTTCATCAACAAGACCGGCGTCTTCGCCCCGACCGAGCAGCGCTCCTGGACCGAGGACCGGATGCTGCGCTGGACGGAGAGCCCCGCCGGGCAGCACATCGAGCTGGGCATCTCGGAGATGAACCTGTTCCTGTTGCTCGGGCAGCTCGGCCTCGCCTGGGACCTGTCGGCCCAGCCGCTGCTGCCGGTCGGCACGGTCTACGACCCGTTCGTGCTGCGTGGCCTGGACGCGTTCCTCTACGGCACCTACTCCGGCTCCCGGTTCGTGGTCGCCGGCACCCCGTCGGGCATCACGCTCGCCCCGGAGGGCGGCGCCCACCAGTCGACCATCACCGCCTCGGTGGGCCTGGAGCTGCCCGGGGTGACGTTCCTCGAACCCGCGTACGCGGCCACCCTGGACTGGCTGCTCTGCGACGCGCTGGGCCAGATCGCCGGCGGGGCCACCCCGTCGACGACCGCCGCTCCGGCCGAGGACGGGGCGTACTACTTCCGGCTCAGCACCCGCCCGATCGACCAGGCGCCCTTCGAGGCGGCGCGGGCCCGGCTCGGCGACGCGGTGCTGCGCCGGCAGGCGGTCGCCGGGGCGTACCGGCTGGTGGACGCCCACGAGGCGTATCCGCACCTGGCCGACGCCCCGGTGGTGCAGCTCGCCGCCTCCGGCGCGGTGCTGCCCGAGGTGCTCGCCGCGGCGGCGGAACTGGCCGAGGAGGGCATCGCCGCGCACGTCGTCGACGTCACCTCGCTGGACCGGCTCTACCGGGCCTGGCAGCGCACCCTGCGCCAGGGCGTACGCACGGCCACCGTGCCGAGCGTGCCGGGCGCGCTGCGTTCGGCGTTCGTCGACCGGGTGCCGGTGGTGACGGTGCACGACGCCGCCTCGCACGCCATGGCCTGGCTCGGCTCGGCGCTCGCCGCTCCGGCGGTGCCGCTGGGCGTGGACGAGTTCGGCCAGTCCGGCAGCGTCCACGAGCTGTACGACCTGCACGACCTGCTGCCTGGCAGCATCGTCAACGCCGCCCTCGCGGCCCTGTCCCTGCGCTGACCCGCGCTGACCCGCGCTGACCCGCGCTGACCCGCGCTGACCCGCGCTGACCGCAGGAGCCTGTCGTGGGCTGCGGCTGCGGGGGTCGGCGGCTGCGGGTGGACGGCGGCGGCTGGGCAGGCCTGCCGGCATGGGCGCAGAGCGCGGCCGGGACCCGGGACCTGGACCCAGGACCCGGACCCCAGCCCAATGGCTGCGGGACGCTCGTGCCATCGCCGAGCAGCGTCTTGGCCTCCTACGGTCATCCGGCGTAGGACCAGCCGGCGATCCGGGACCCAGTTACCGAGAGTGATTCGAGCGCTGCGTGACGGAGCGTGACGGTGGGCGAGAGGCGTGGCAGTGCCTGCCTGCGCCCTTTGCTCTGCAGCCATGGACGCACCAGGCCCCCTGACCAGCCAGGGCGTCCAGCGCGCCCCGGGGAAGCTGACAGCGGATCGTTACGGCAAGTTACTGGTGCATCCGTGGCTGCAGAGCAAAGCGTCCGAGGGCGTGGTCTGTCCCGAACGGGTGCCGCTTACTTAACGTGACGGCCGCAGGTGGCGGACGCAGCGTGGTGGCGGCCAGGACGACCGCTCGACACTCGGGGACCAAGGCCGGCACGATCAGGGGCAGGGCAGGGCAGGGCAGCCGGAGGCACGGGGGTCAGGCGGGGCGATCACACACGGCGTTCAGGGCGTGCCGGGTCGGCACGGCGGCGGTCAGCGGGTCGGGGTGGGGGTGACCGGGACGGGAGCACCGGCCTTCGGGTCCTCCACGACGTGCCGCTCCAGGTTCACCTGCGCCTGCCCCGTGCCGCCGACGGTGATGTCGTCGTACGCCTGGAGCAGCTTGTCCTTGTCGAAGTAGAGCACCGTCATCGACAGCGGGGTGGGCTTCTCGCCCTCCAGGCCGCGCAGGCCGGCACCGCCCGTGGACCCCTGCACCATCAGCTGGGTGGGTCCCTTCCCGGGCACCTCGGGCAGCTTCGAGACCTGCCGGGCGTGGGTGTGCCCGGCGAGCACCAGCGGGCACGCGCCCGACAGGGGACCGGCGGAGGCCGGGTCGTGCACCAGCGCGATGTTCACCGGGCGCGGCGAGCTGCGTACCGTGGCCGCGAGCTGGTCGCCGACGCCGATGAGCTGGTCCGCGGTCTGCTGGGTGAGTCCGCTGCCCGCCGGCGAGGTGTTCTTGTCGGGGGTGAAGCGCGGATCGCCGATCCCGGCGATGGTCAGCCCCGCAACCGTGGTGGTCGTGTTGCTCAGCACGATCGCGTTCGGCTGGCGGGCCACGGCCGCCGCGGTCCGCCCCGAGTCGTGGTTACCCCGGATGTAGACGTACGGCTTCCTGAGCAGGCCGATCGAGCCGACGTACGAGGCCTCCGGCTCGGAGCCCCAGTCGGTGATGTCCCCGGTGTCGATCACCACGTCGATGCCGAACTGCTCGACGACGGTGCGGATGAGCTGCCAGCCGGTCGGGTTGAGGTGCATGTCGGAGACGTGCAGTACGCGGGTCGTGCCGGGGGCGGGCTCGTAGACCGGCAGCGACGACACGGTGGTGTAGAGCTGGCTGACGTTGCCGACGATGCGCTGGAGCTGCTCGGCGTAGCGGGTGTAGTCGTTCGCGATCCGCCGGGCGTCACCGACGATCGCGGGGGCGTTGACCAGCAGCCCCTCGTAGCGTGGCTCCTCGATCGACTCCGGCCGGATCGTGGCCGCGGCGGTGCCGAGGCTGGCGGCGGTGATCACCAGCGCAAGCCCGCCCGCCCAGGCCGCCCGGCGGGTGTCGCGGAAGAGCAGCAGCGCCAACAGCAGGGTGACCAGCACCGTCGAGGCGAGCGTCCGCAGGCCGAGACGCAGCACGCCCTCGCGGACGTCGTCGACGGCCGACTGGCTGGCCCGGTTGATGCTCGCCGGATCGTCGAGCAGCGCCTCCGTGCGGCTCTGGTCCAGCGCGCCCAGTTCCACCGTCAGGTGGGTCGGCCCGTCGTGGCTGTCGAGCAGCAGCGCGCCCAGCGGCGGGATGTCGACGGTGGTGCCGCCGCCCCACGCCGGGGCGACCGAGAGGTCGGCCTGGAACGGGCCGATGTCGGTGCTGACCCGTCCGCCGGCGAGCACGCCGATCACCACGCCGACCAGGGCGACGACGAGGACCGCCAGGGTCCACCCGGTCGCGCGGAGGGCTCGCCGACCGGTCCGGTCGGCACCGCCCCGCCGGGGCGCCGGGCGCGGGGCAGGACCGGTCACCGGGACGTCCTCGTCCCGGTTCCCGTGCTGTTCGTTCTCCTGGCCGTCCATGGTGAGATTCTGACCTGCCCACTGAAGGATCTTGGAAAACCTCGACGAGCCGGTGCGTCAGCTCCGGCCGGCCCCGCCGCCCGCGAAGACCAGCCGCAGCAGCCGGTCGTCCTCGGGTTGTGGCTGGCCCCGCCCGTCGTGGTTCGAGGTGCTCACCCAGATCGAGCCGTCGGGAGCGGCGGCCACGGCACGCAGCCGCCCGAAGCGGTCGGTCAGCAGCTCGCGCGGCTGGCCGAGCACGGTGCCGGTGTCGGTCAGCTCGACCAGCCAGAGTCGCTTGCCGCGCAGGCACGCGGTGACGAGCAGCCGGTCCACGGCGGTGAGCCCGGAGCAGGACGCGTCCGACGTCGGCCACTGGGCGACGGGGTTGACGAAGCGCTTGTCGTCGCCGCGCCCCTCGACCGTGGGCCACCCGTAGTTGCGCCCCTTGGTGACCTGGTTGATCTCGTCCCAGGTGTTCTGGCCGAACTCCACGGCGTACATCCGCTTGCCGGCGTCCCAGGCGATGCCCTGGACGTTGCGGTGGCCCAGCGACCACACGGGGGAGTTCGGGAACGGGTTGCCGGGCGCCGGCTTGCCGTCCTTCGTGATCCGCAGGATCTTGCCGCCGAGGCGCTTGACGTCCTGCGCCTGCGGCCGGTCGCCGGCGTCGCCGGTGCTCGCGTAGAGCAGGCCGTCCGGGCCGAAGGCCAGGCCGCCACCGTTGTGGATGCCGGCCTTGGGGATGCCGGTGAGGATCGGGGCCGGCGTGCCGCCCAGCTCCAGCCGGGCGATCCGGTTGTCCCGCTCGGTCGTGTAGTAGACGAAGACCGACTTGTCGCGCTGGTAGTCGGGCGAGACGGCGATGCCCATCAGCCCGCCCTCGCCGGAGGCCGCCACGTCGGCGATGGTCTGCACCGGGGTGACCTTCAGCCCGTCCGGCCCGGACTCGGGGCCGACCCGCAGGATGCGGCCGTTGTCGCGCTCGGTGACCAGCGCGGTGCCGTCGGGCAGGAAGGCGATCGCCCACGGTACCCGCAGGCCCTTGGCCAGCACGGTGGTGACGACCTCCTGGCCGGCGCCGCCGGGGCTCGCCGTCGCCGACGGCGTCGGGAAGGTCGGCGGCTCACCGGCCGGATCGGGCTCCGGCTCGCCGAGGCTGCAACCGGCGGTCGCCAGCAGCAGCGCCGCGCACGAGGCCGCCAGGGCCGTCCGGAGACGGTGGGTGCGGGGGTACGGGGGACGGGCGCTCACCCGGCCCAGGGTAGCCCGCCGAAACGTCCCACCGGGGTCGACGGATCGGACCGACTTCGTGGGGCGGTTCAGATCGCCCGGACGGCCAGCAGCGCGACGTCGTCCTCCCGGTGGGGCGCGGCGGTCAACAGCAGGTCGCAGAACTCGCCCAGCGGCAGCCGGTCCGTCCCGCCCAGCCGGCCGATGAGCTCGGTCATCCCCTCGTCGATGGACCGGTCCCGCCGCTCGATGAGGCCGTCCGTGTAGAGCAGCAGGGTGTCACCGGTGGCCAGGTGGGCGTTCCGGCTGGTCCGCCGCACCGGACGGTTCAGCCCGAGCAGCGGTTCCGGCGTCCCGGCGAGCACCTCCACCGTGCCGCCGGCCCGGACCACGAGCGGCGCGGGGTGGCCGGCGTTGCACCAGGTGACCCGCTGGCCACCGGCGTCGTCGGCGTGCAGCCGCACCAGGGTCGCGGTGGCCGCGGCGGGGATGCGCAACCCGCGGATCGTCTCGTCCAGGCGGCTCATCAGCTCACCGACCGCGTCGGGCCGGCCGTACGCGTTGCCCCGGACGAGGTTGCGCAGCTGTCCCATGGTCGCGGCGGCCTCGATGTCGTGCCCGGCCACGTCGCCGATCGCCGCGATCAGCTCCCCGCCGGGCTGACGGAAGGCGTCGTACCAGTCGCCGCCGACCTCGACCCGGTCCGCCGCCGGCTGGTAGCGGGCGGCCAGTTCGAGGTCGTCGGTGACGGGCAGGTCCGGCAGCATGCTGTGTTGCAGCACGTGCGCCACGTGCCGCTGTTCGCCGTACATCCGGCTGTTGCCGATCGCCTGACCGGCCCGGCGGCCGATGTCCTTGGCGATGAGCAGGTCGCTGTCGTCGAAGTCGCGCCGCTGCGGGCCGTTGATCAGGGTGATGCAGCCCAGCACCCGCCCGGCGTCGGTGATCGGCACGCTGAGGTGCGAGGAGAAGCCGAGGCGGGCGGCGAGTTCCGGCATCTCCGGGCCGATCGCGCCCCGGCGCACGTCGTCGAGGGTCGCCGCGGGGGCCAGTACGGGCCGGCCGGTGCGCAGCACCGCCCGGGTGATCGAGTCGGGGCTCAACCCCGTGCGCATCAGCTCGGCGAAGCGGGCGACGTCCGGGGCGCGGGACGGGTCGCGGTGTGCGGCGGTCACGTCGCGTGGCGCCCCGTCGGGCCCGACCAGGGTCACCAGCAACCAGTCGGCCAGCAGCGGCACCATCGTGTCGCGCAGGTGGCGCAGCGCGGTGGCCACGTCGAGCGTCCCGGCCAGGGTCCCCGCCAGCCCGGCCAGCAGCTCCAGCCGCCCGTTGGCCTCCTCCGCGCGCCGCCGGGCCTGCTCGGCGCCCTCGAGCGCGATCCGCAGCCGCAGCTCCGAGGAGCAGGCGGCGGCCAGGTCGGCGAGCGTCCGCAGCTGCTCGGCGGTCCAGTCGCGCGGCTTGTCGTCGATCGCGCAGAGCGACCCGAGGACGTGCCCCTCCAGATCGGTCAGCGGCATCCCGGCGTACGCCACCACGCCCAACTCGGGCACGGCGAGGTTGTCGCGTAGGGCGGGATGGAGCCGGGCGTCCGGCAGCAGCATCGGGGTGCCGAGGTTGACGACGTGCTGGCAGAACGAGTGGCTCAGCGGGGTCTGCCGCCGGTCGGCCCACGGCCGGGCCAGTCCCACCTCGCCGGGGAAGAACTGGCGTTCGGCGTCGACCAGGGAGACCAGCGCGACCGGCACGTCGAGCAGGTCCCCGACCAGCCGGGCGAACCGGTCGAACGCCTCGTCGGGGGCGGCCGTCAGCCGGGTCTCGGCGAGGGAGCGCAGCCGATCGGGATCGCGGAGCGCCGGAATCGGATCGGCACGCTCCGAGGCGTCGTCGCGGGAGCCTTCGATCATCGACCACCTGTCCGTGCCGGTGGAGGCCGACCGGCACTCCGGTCCCCACTTATACCCCCTCCGGACCGGAATCGACGCGGTCGCCGGACCGTCGCCCTGGTCACCTCGGCCACGTCGGGCGGGGCCCGACCGGGTGCCGGGAGTCGTCCCTGCCCGCCGGGCACCGCCGCCGGGGGCTATCGTCGGCGGGCGTGAAGGTATGGATCCCGCACCAGGCCGGCCGGACGCTCCTCGGTGAACTGCCGCCGGAGGTCACGGTCGAGGTGGCCGAGGACGTCTCCCGGCTCCCCTCGGAGGCCGCCGGCGTCCGGTTCTGGGTGCCGCCCTTCCTGGCCGGCGGGGACGCCACCGCGCTGCTGGGCGAGCTGCCCGACCTGGCGGTGGTGCAGCTCCTCTCCGCCGGGGCGGACGCGTGGGCCGGCCGGGTCCCGCCCGGCGTGACGCTCTGCGACGCCAGGGGAGTGCACGACCCGTCGACCGCCGAGTGGGTGGTCGCGGCGATCCTGTCCCAGCTGCGCGCCTTCCCCGCCCTCGCCCGGGCGCAGGCCCGGCGCGACTGGGCGTACGACGAGGTGGCCCCCACCGACGAGCTGACCGGCAAGCGGGTGCTGATCGTCGGGGCGGGCTCGATCGGCACGGCGGTACGCGACCGGCTCGCGCCGTTCGAGGTGAGCTTCACGCTGGTGGCCCGGACCGCCCGCCCGGAGCAGGGCGTGCACGGCGTGGCGGAGCTGCCGGGGCTGCTCGCCGAGGCCGACGTGGTGGTGCTGCTGGTGCCGCTGACCGAGCAGACCCGGGGGCTGGTGGACGAGAAGTTCCTCGCCGCCATGCGGGACGGCGCGCTGCTGGTCAACGCCGCCCGTGGGCCGGTGGCCCGGACGGAGGCGCTGGTCGCCGAGCTGCGTACCGGCCGGATCTCGGCCGCGCTGGACGTCACCGATCCCGAGCCGCTGCCCGCCGACCACGAGCTGTGGACGATGCCGAACGTGCTGCTCACCCCGCACGTGGCCGGATCGGTGCGCGGCCTGCTGCCGCGCGCGTACCGGCTGGTCGGCGACCAGGTCCGCCGGTTCGCCGCCGGCGAGCCGCTGATCAACACGGTGGTGGACGGCTACTGAGCGGTGCCGGCGCGAGGGTGCTCAGCCGGTCGCGTCGGGCAGGCTCTGGCCGGTGGCCGAGATCAGCCGGGGCAGGTCGGTGCCGCGTACGGCCGGCAGCGTGACGCGCTGGCCGTCGTCGAGTCGGGCGACCGCCCGGCCGCGCGGGTCGGCGGCCAGCTCGACGACCCGGTCCCAGCTGATCCGGCGCTGCCCGACCAGTGCCCGCAGGCGCAGCTCGCGGGCGTCCGCGTCGGTGCCGGCCCGCCACGCCCACACCGTGACGGCGAGCGGGACGAGCAGCACCGGCAGCAGGTACCACCGGGCGCCGGCCACCGGTAGGGCGCCGAAGAAGGCGACGATCGCGGCGGCCAGGATGGCCTGGTTGTGCCGGAAGTGGACGGTGTCGGAACTGCTCACCCCCCGATGATCCCACCCCCGCCGGCCCCGGTACGCGCCGGGCGGCACCGGGGCGGACCTGAGCATCAGTGACGGGGATCACTGTCGACTCGGCGTCACCGACTTCGTGCCCGCTCGTTGGCGACTGATGGGCAGCGGACCAACCCCGGGTCCGCAGCCCCGCACCGTCGCACCGCCCGTGCCCCCTCACGAAGGCGACCGCCGTGCCCCTCGCGTACCCGCAACGCGCGTCCATCCCCCGTCCCGCACTGCCGGACACCCTCGTCCTCGCCGCCGTCGCGCTGCTCCTGCTCGCCGGCGCGGCCGGTCGGGTGCCCGCCCTGGCCGTCGTGGCGCTGGCCGGCGCGGCCAGCTGCGCCCTGGCCGGCGCGCGGCTCTCCCGGCTCACCGCCGTTCCGCCGCCGACCCCCGCACCGGTTCCCACCCGGTCCCGCGCCGCCCGCCGGCGTGCGGCACCGCCCCGACGCGTCGCCGTGCTGCTCGACGCCGCGGTGGTGACGGCGGGGCTCACCGCCGCCGTGCTCCCGCTCACCGACCCGGGCCAACGCTCCGCCGTCGTCGTGTCGGGGCTGGCCGCCTCCGCCGCGTTGTTCGTCGCAGGTCTGCCTCCGGCGGCGCGGCGGCCCCGCCCGTCCGCCCGGGTCCGGCTCCGTGGGGCCGTCGACGCGACCGCCGCCGGCCTGGGGCTGGTCCTCGCCGGCTGGCTGCTGCTGCCCCGCGACCCCCTCCACCCGCCGGTGCGGTTCGCCGTGGCCGTGACCCTGGGCGGGCTCGCGCTCGCCGTGCTCACGGTGCTGACCGGGCCGCACCGGCGGACCGGCGCGGCCCGCTGCCGGGGCGGGGCGGCGCTCACCCTGTCCGGGCTGGTGGTGCTGGCCGCCCTGGAGACGGGCACGGCACCGGAGCGGGCGGCGCTGGTGTCCGTACCCCCGCTGGTGGGTGGGGTGCTGCTGACGGCGGCGGGGGCGCGGCGGGCGACCCGTCCGGAGCCGGATCCGCCCGCCCCGCCGACCAGGGTGTGGCCCCGGGCCGTGGTCCCGGCCGCCGCGGCCGTGTCGGCCGTCGGGTGGCAGCTCCGCGACGGCGGGTCGCCGGACCTCACCGCGGTCCTGCTCGCCCTCGCGCTGGCCCCGCCGTTGGTGCTCCGCGACCTGCTCCGGGCGGACGACCCGGCGCAGCCGACCGGTCCCGGCGGCCCGCCGGCCGGGCACCGCCCGGCGGAGCCGGACCGGTCCGGCGCGCCCGTGGACCGGCCGGCGCTGCTGCGGGCCCTCGCCGCTCTCCGGGACGCGCCGGCCCCCGCCGGCGCGCTGCTCGTCGTCGACCTCGACGGACCCGGCCCCGCCTCCGACGGGCACGAGGGCCGCGAGGACGTGCTGGCCGAGGTGCTCCGCCGGGCCCGCGCGGTGGTCGGCCCCCGGGACCTGCTCGCGGACGTCACCGCCACCGGCTTCGCCGTGGTCACCGAGGTCGGGCCGGTGCTGGCGTACGCGCTGGGCACCCGGCTGCTCGCCGCGCTCACCGAGCCCTACCGCGCGGCGGGCGGCTCGCTGCGGCTGCGGGCCGGCATCGGGCTCGCCGAGATCGGCAACGGCGGCCCGGAGGACGTGCTGCGCCAGGCGGACCTGGCCCGGCGGCGGGCCGTGCAGCTCGGCCGGGACCGGGTCGAGTGGTACGACGCCTACCTGGAGGAGCAGCTCGTCCGCCGGCTCGACCTGGAACGGGAGCTGCCCGGGGCGGTCGCCCGGGGCGAGTTGGACCTCGTCTACCAGCCGGTGCTCGACCTGGCCGACCGGCAGCCGGTCGGCACGGAGGCGCTGCTGCGCTGGCGCAGCCCGGTGCTCGGCACGGTGCTTCCCGCCGAGTTCCTGCCGGTGGCCGAGGACCTCGACGTCGTGGGCGAGCTGGGCTGCTGGGTGCTGGACCGGGCCTGCCGGCAGCTCGCCACCTGGTCGGCGGGCGGCCGGCAGCTCTGGATGGCGGTGAACGTGACCGTCCGGGAACTGGCCTCCCCCGACTTCGTGCCGCGGACGGCGGCCGTGCTCGACGCGTACGGGTTGTCGCCCGACCGGCTGGTGGTCGAGGTGGCGGAGCCCCGGGTGGGTGCCGAGCTGCCGACGGTGGTGGCCCGGCTGGCCGGGCTGCGCTCGCTGGGCGTGCGCACCGCGCTGGACGACTTCCGGGCCGAGCACGCCTCGCTGGCGCAGCTCCGCCGGTTGCCGATCGACCTGCTCAAGGTCGGCCCGCAGCTGGTGGACCCGGCGGACCCGCAGCGCCCGCTGATCGACGTGGTGGTGAACGTGGGGGACCGGCTGGGGCTGGACATCGTGGCCGAGGAGCTGGAGTCGGCGAGCCTGGTCGACGGCGCGCGACGGGCCGGTTGCCGGTACGGGCAGGGCTTCGCGCTGGCCCGCCCGGCCACCGCCGAGCGGGTCGAGGCGTACTTCGAGGAGTTCCCGTCGGCCTCGCGCTGACCGGGGAGGGCCCGGCGGTGTCGGAGGCGGCCGTCCGGCCGTCCGGCCGCCCGACTCCGGCGTCACCGGGCGCCTACGGCTCCCGCCATCGCCTCGGCCGGGAGGTCGACGGGCGGGGCGCCCGGGTCGGCGCGGTCCGGCTCAGCTCGTGCGCGGCGGGGCCGTGCTGCCCCGGGGCGTGAGGTGGGCGGTCCCGTCCTGCACCTGCCGGGCCGGCGCGCCGCCGATCACCGCGAGCAGCTCCCGGGCGGCGAGCGCGCCGTACGCCGGGATGTCCCGGCCCAGCGCGGTCAGCGGCGGGTGCACCAGCTGGCAGAGCGGCGAGTCGTCCCAGGCCACGATGGACACCTCGCCCGGCACGGCGAGGCCCATCTCCTGGGCCACCGACAGCCCCGCTATCGCCATCACGTCGTTGTCGTAGATCACGGCGGTGGGGCGGCCGGCCGAGCTGAGCAGCCGCCGGGTGGCGCGCGCCCCCTCCTCGCCGGTGTAGTCCGACGGCACGGTGACCGCGTCGGCAAGGCCGAGCCGGCGGCACACCTGGGTGAACGCCTCGGTGCGGATCTCGGTGTGCAGCAGGGCGGGCAGCCCGCTGACGCGGGCGATCCGGCGGTGGCCCAGGGCGACCAGGTACTCCACGGTCTCCACCAGCGCCGCCGCGTCGTCGGACCAGACGCTGGCCAGCCCGCCGGTGCCGCCCGGGCCGCCGATGACCACCGCGGGCAGGCCCAGCTCCTCCAGCACCGGCACCCGGCGGTCGTCGGCGCGCAGGTCGCAGACGAGGACGCCGTCGACGCGGCGCTCGCCCCACCACCGGCGGTAGACCGCGACCTCCGCCTCCTGGTCGGCCACCACCTGGAGGGTGAGCGCGTACGACCGGGCGGAGAGTTCGGCCTCGACGCCGCTGATCAGCTCCATGAAGAACGGCTCGATGCCGAGCGTGCGGGCGGGGCGGCAGAGGGTGAGGCCGACCGCGTCGGCGGTGGCCCCGGAGAGGGAGCGGGCGGCGCGGCTCGGGTTGAAGCCGATCTCGGCGGCGATGGCGAGGATCCGCTGCCGGGTGGCCTCGGAGACCCCGGGCTGGCCGTTCAGCGCGTAGGAGACCGCCCCTTTGGACACCCCGGCGCGGCGGGCGACGTCGGCGATCGTGGGCCGCTTCACCGGCGTACTCCTCCACTCTCCCGCCCGGGCGGGTGTCACCACGAGGCCGGCGCGACCGGCGGCGGTCCACGCTACTGCACGGGCCCCGGGGAGGGCCGGCGCGACCGGTGCGCGGCGTCGGGCCGGCCGCCGGCTTTCCCGGTTAAGTGACGGGGCTCGGCCATGGGCTGTGCCCCCCACGCGCTTCCCGCCGTCTCACCGGAATGCGCACACCTCCCATGATCGCGCTCCCATGGCAGGCGACGATTGCCGCGAGACACCGATCGTGACTGACCGTTGACAGCGCCGGAGCCGCCTCGTACGGTGGCGGGACTTATCCGGTTCAGTCGACGACTCTCGATGTCGGGAGCGTTCCCATCTGGCGCGGAGGATGACATGAGACGGTCCTTGACGCACTGGGCCAGGACGGCCGCCGTCGGCGCGGTCAGCCTGGTCATGGTCGCGGCGTGCAGCGGCAACAGCGGAGGTGGCGGCGACTCCCAGGCGGGCGGCCAGGTCACCCTGAAGATCAACTTCTGGGGCGACTTCGGGCTCGACGAGCTCAAGACGAAGTACGAGGACGCCAACCCGAACGTCAAGATCAGCCTGAACACCGGCGAGTACAACGCCCAGCACGAGGACCTGCAGAAGAAGCTCGTCGCCGGCTCCGGCGCGCCGGACATCGCCGCCGTCGACGAGGGCTTCGTCGTCCAGTTCCGCGGCCAGGCCGACAAGTTCGTCAACCTGCTCGACAAGGGCGCTGGCACGTACGAGCAGAAGTACCTGCCGTGGAAGTGGAAGCAGACCCTGACGCCCGACGGCAAGACCCAGATCGGCCTCGGCACCGACGTCGGCGGCCTGGCCATGTGCTACCGCACCGACCTGTTCAAGGCCGCCGGCCTGCCCACCGCGCGCGACCAGGTCTCCGCGCTCTGGCCCACCTGGGACAGGTTCATCGAGGTCGGCCAGCAGTACACGGCCAAGAGCGGCAAGAAGTTCATCGACTCCGGCACCAACATCTTCAACCCCGTCCTCGGGCAGCAGCCGGTCGGCTTCTACGACGAGAGCGAGGCGCTCACGATGGACGGCGGCCCGAAGGTCGCCTTCGACGTGGCGGCCCGGACCATCGCCGCCGACCTCTCGGCCAACCTCACCGCGTTCTCCCCCGAGTGGAACAGCGGCTTCGTCAAGGGCAACTTTGCCGTCCTCGCCTGCCCGGCCTGGATGCAGGGGCACATCAAGAACACCGCCCCCGGCACCAGCGGCAAGTGGGACGTGGCCGCGATCCCCGGCGGCGGCGGCAACTGGGGCGGCTCGTTCCTGACCATCCCCAAGCAGGGCAGGAACGTCGACGAGGCGTACAAGTTCGTCGAGTGGCTGATCCAGCCCGAGCAGCAGATCGAGATCTTCAAGAAGGTCGGCAACCTGCCGTCCCAGCCGGCGCTCTACCAGGACCCGGCGATCAGGGACTTCACCAACCCCTTCTTCGGTGACGCCCCGGTCGGCCAGATCTTCTCCAGGACGGCGGAGAACCTGACCCCGCAGTACCTCGGCAAGCGCAACGGCCCGACCCGGGTGGCGGTGGAGAACGTCCTCAACCGGCTGGCCACCGGAAACCTGAAGGGCAAGCCCGACCAGGCGTGGACCGAGGCGGTCAAGGAAGCCGAGAAGGCCGCCAAGTCCTGACCGCCCGCCGGTCGGGGCGGGCCCGCGCCGCGCCCCGACCGGCCCTGCCTTTGGTCCCTGGAGGTGCCCCGATGTCCACCACCCGCGCCGCCCCCACGGCGCCCCGGCCCGGCGAGGAGCCCGATGCGACGGCCGAACGCCGGGGCCGCCGACCAGAGCCGAGCGGCTGGCGTACCCGGTTGTACCGCTTCGACGTGCGCTACGTGCCGTACCTGCTGATCGCCCCGTTCTTCCTGCTCTTCGCCGTCTTCGGGCTCTTCCCGATCGTCTTCAACGGCGTCGTCGCCCTGCGCCACTGGCGGCTCGACGACCCGACGCTCACCGGCTGGGCAGGGCTGGAGAACTTCCGCCGCCTCTTCACCGACGACGACTTCTTCAACGCGCTCGCCAACACCTTCGGCATCTTCCTGCTCTCCACCGTGCCGCAGCTGCTGCTGGCGCTGATCGTCGCGTCGCTGCTGAACCGGAAGCTGCGGGCCCAGACGTGGTTCCGGGTCGGGGTGCTGCTGCCGTACATCACCCCGGTGACGGCCTCCACGCTGATCTTCTCCGTGGTCTTCGCTCGGGACACCGGCATCGCCAACTGGGCGCTGTCGCTGCTCGGCATCGGCGAGACCGAGCCGATCGACTGGCGGTCCGCGAAGTGGTCCTCGTGGGTCGCCATCGCCACCATGGTCAACTGGAAGTGGATCGGCTACAACGCGCTGCTCTACCTGGCGGCCATGCAGTCCATCCCGCGCGACGTCTACGAGGCTGCCGCCGTCGACGGCGCCGGGCCGTGGCGCCAGCTGTGGCGGATCACCGTGCCGATGATCCGGCCCGTGGTCGTCTTCACCGTCGTGCTCTCCACCATCGGCGGCCTGCAACTGTTCACCGAGCCGATGCTCTTCGACGCCAACCCGGCCCTGGGCCTCGGCGGCGACGACGGGCAGTGGCAGACCGTCGCGCAGCTCATCTACAAGGTCGGCTGGCGGGACCTCAACCTCGGCTACGCCGCCGCCATGTCCTGGGCCCTCTTCCTGGTCATCCTGCTCGTCGCGGCGATCAACGCCATCGTCACCAACCGCCTGGGAGGTGGGAAGCGGTGAGCGCGAGGAGTGAGCTTGCGAGCCCCGCAGTCGCGAACGGAAGGTGGCACAGGTGAGCGCCTCGAATCCCCGGCGGAGGGCGCTGACGGGTCGGGCGCCGCAGCACATGCCCGGCACCGTCTGGACCTACCTGTTCCTGAGCGTCGTGATCGCGTTCTCGGCGTTCCCGCTCTACTGGATGTTCGTCATCGCCACGAACACCGACGAGGCGCTGGCGCAGATCCCGCCGCAGGTGCTGCCCGGCGGTCAGCTCGTCACCAACCTGCGGGAGGTCTTCTCCATGCAGGACGTGTTCTTCCTCCAGTCGCTCGGCAACAGCGTGATCGTGTCGTCGGTGGTGACGGCGTCGGTGCTCTTCTTCTGCGCGCTGGCCGGCTTCGCCTTCGCCAAGCTGCGCTTCAAGGGGCGCAACGCGCTGATGGTCATGGTCGTCCTGACCATGACGGTGCCGAACCAGCTCGGCGTCGTCGCCCTCTACATCCTGATGGGCCGGATGCCCGGCGAGGGCGGCTGGAACGGCACCCTCCTCGCGGTGATCGTGCCCGGCCTGGTCAGCGCGTTCGGCGTCTTCTACATGCGGCAGTTCATCCTCGACGCGGTTCCCGACGAGCTGGTCGAGGCCGCGCGGATGGACGGCGCGAGCACCATGCGGATCTTCTGGAGCGTGGTGGTGCCGGCGGTCCGGCCCGCCATGGCGGTGCTCGGCCTGCTGACCTTCGTCGCCACCTGGAACGAGTTCCAGTGGCCGTTGATCACCCTCGGCGGCACCGACTACCCGACCTCGATGGTCGCCCTGTCCGACCTCGCCAGCGGCAACTACGTGCTGTACCGGCGGGTGCTCGCCGGGGCCCTGGTCGCCACCCTCCCGCTGCTGGTGATGCTCTTCATCGGCGGCCGTCAGATCGTTCGTGGAATCATGGAAGGCACGGTGAAGTCGTGACCCGGCAAGCGTTGCACGAGGGTTGGACCCTGCGGGCGGAGGAGGGGCCGCAGGTGCCGGCCGGGATCGCGGGCCGCGCCGTGCCGGCCACCGTTCCCGGCTGCGTGCACACCGACCTGCTGGCCGCCGGCCTGATCCCCGACCCGTACCTGGACGACAACGAGAAGGACCTGGCCTGGATCGGCCGTACCGACTGGGTCTACGAGACCACCTTCACCCACCGGCCGGGCGGCGACGAGCGGGTCGACCTGGTCTGCGCCGGCCTGGACACCGTGGCCACGCTCACCCTCAACGGAGCCGAGGTCGGCCGGACCGAGAACATGCACCGCGGTCACCGCTTCGACGTCCGGTCGCGGTTGGTCGCCGGGTCCAACACCCTGGTCGTACGCTTCGACTCCGCCTACCGCTACGCCGAGGCGCAGCGGGACCGACTCGGGGACCGGCCGAACGCCTATCCGGAGCCGTTCCCGTTCATCCGCAAGATGGCCTGCAACTTCGGCTGGGACTGGGGGCCGACCCTGGTCACCGCCGGCATCTGGCAGGAGATCGGGCTGCACGCCTGGTCCACCGCCCGGCTGGCTGTCGTGCGTCCCCTGGTGACCGTCGAGGGCGGGGACGGCCGGGTGGAGCTGCACGTCGAGGTCGAGCGGGCCGGCGCCGCGCCGCTCACCGTGCGGGCGACCGTCGCCGGCGCGGCGGCCGAGGCGACGATCCCGGCGGGGGAGCGCACGGCCGTGCTGGCCCTCACCGTCCGCGACCCCGCGCTCTGGTGGCCCCGGGGGTACGGCGACCAGCCGCTGCACCCGCTGGAGGTGACCCTGCACGACGCCGACGACCACCCGCTCGACACCTGGTCGCGGCGCATCGGCTTCCGCTCCGTACGCCTCGACACCACCCCCGACGCGCACGGCACCCCGTTCGCCCTGCACGTCAACGACACCCCGGTCTTCGTCCGGGGGGTCAACTGGATCCCCGACGACGTCTTCCCCACCCGGATCACCCGGGACCGGTTGGCGCACCGGTTCCGGCAGGCCGCCGACGCGAACGTCAACCTGCTGCGCGTCTGGGGCGGCGGCCGGTACGAGTCGGACGACTTCTACGACCTCGCCGACGAGCTGGGCCTGCTCGTACAGCAGGACTTCCTCTTCGCCTGCGCCGCCTACCCCGAGGAGGAGCCGCTGCGCGCCGAGGTGGCCGCCGAGGCCGCCGAGCAGGTGATCCGGCTCGCGCCGCACCCGTCGCTGGTGCTCTGGACCGGCAACAACGAGAACATCTGGGGCTGGCACGACTGGGACTGGCAGGAGCCCCTGGCGGGGCGCACCTGGGGACGCGGCTACTACCTGGAACTGCTGCCCCGGATCGTGGCCGAACTGGACCCGACGCGGCCGTACTGGCCGGGCAGCCCGTGGTCAGGCAGCGAGGAGATCCACCCCAACGACCCGGCGCACGGCACCACGCACATCTGGGACGTCTGGAACGCCGACGACTACACGAAGTACCGCGAGTACGTGCCGCGCTTCGTCGCCGAGTTCGGCTACCAGGCCCCGCCCGCGTACGCGACGCTGCGCCGGGCGCTGTCCGACGAGCCCCTCGCACCCGACTCGCCCGGCATGGCGCACCACCAGAAGGCCATCGACGGCGACGCCAAGCTCCGCCGGGGGCTCGACGCGCACCTGCCGGTGCCGGCGGACTTCGACGACTGGCACTGGCTGACCCAGCTCAACCAGGCGCGGGCGATCCAGCTCGCCGTCGAGCACTTCCGCTCGCACCGGGACGTCTGCGCCGGCACCATCGTCTGGCAGCTCAACGACTGCTGGCCGGTGACCTCCTGGTCGGCCGTCGACGGCGACGGCCGCCGCAAGCCCCTGTGGTACGCGCTGCGCCGCGCGTACGCCGACCGGCTGCTGACCGTCCAGCCCCGCGACGGTGGCCTGGCCCTGGTCGGGGTCAACGACGGGTCGACCCCGTGGCGGGCGACGGCATCGGTGACCCGGCTGACCCTGACCGGCGAGCCCCGGGCGAAGACGACGCTGGAGCTGGACGTCCCCGCGTACGCCAGGATCGAGCTGGCGCTGCCGGCGGAGCTGGCGCGGCCGGACGAGGCCCGGCGCGAGCTGCTGGTGGCCGAGGCGGGCGGGACGGCCGAGCGGGCGCTCTGGTTCTTCGCCGAGGACCGCGACGCCGACTGGCCGGCGGCCCGGTACGACGCGGCGGTCGAGCCGGTCGACGGCGGCCAGCGGGTCCGGGTCACCGCCCGCACGGTCCTGCGGGACGTGACGCTCTTCCCGGACCGCCTCGACCCGACGGCCGAGGCCGACGAGGCGCTGGTCACCCTCCTGCCGGGGGAGTCGGCCACGTTCACGGTGCGCGCGGGCGCCCCGCTGGACCCGGCGGCCCTGACCACCCGCCCCGTCCTACGTTGCGTCAACGACCTCGCCGGCTGACCCGGCCGGTGCCACGACGGAGATCTTGGCAAGATCCGGCCCCTCCAGAGGCCGTTCCTCGCCAAGGTCTCCGTCCGAGCGGGGGCGGTGGGCGGGAGTCGGCGGATGAGTTGAAGGTTTTTGCAAGTGCTAAAGTCAGCAATCGGATGTGGCGTCGCGTGACGGAGGCTGACGTGTCGGTACCGCTCTACCAGGCGAAGGCGGAGCTGTTCCGCACCCTCGGCCACCCGGTGCGGATCCGGGTGCTGGAACTGCTCCAGGAGGGGCCGAAGCCGGTCCGCGACCTGCTGGCGGCGATCGACGTGGAGGCGTCCAACCTGTCCCAGCAGCTCGCGGTGCTGCGCCGGGCCGGCATGGTCACCTCCAGCCGCGACGGCGCCCTCGTCGTCTACGCCCTCAGCACCCCGGACGTGGCGGACCTGCTGGCCGCCGGCCGCCGCATCCTCGGCGCCGTCCTCACCGACCGCGACGCGCTGTTGGACCAGCTTCGGGCCGACGGGCGGGGCCGGTGAGCACACTTTCGGTGCGTGACCGGTTCGTCGGGCTGCTGCCACCACGCGCCGACTGGCTGGCGGTGCGCCGCGCGCCCCGGCGCGACCTGCTCGCCGGGCTGACCGTGGCCGTGGTGGCGCTGCCGCTGGCCCTGGCCTTCGGCGTCACCTCCGGGCTCGGGGCCCAGGCCGGGCTGGTGACGGCGGTGGTGGCCGGCGCCGTCGCCGCCGTCTTCGGCGGCTCCCACCTCCAGGTCTCCGGACCGACCGGGGCGATGACCGTGGTGCTGGTGCCGGTGGTCCAGCAGTTCGGCCCCACCGGGGTGCTGATGGTCGGGGTACTGGCCGGGCTGGTACTGATCGCACTGGCCCTCGCCCGCCTCGGCCGGTACGTCCACTACCTGCCCGTCCCCGTGATCGAGGGGTTCACCGCCGGCATCGCGGTGGTCATCGCCCTGCAACAGGTGCCGGCCGCGCTCGGGGTCACCGATGCGCACGGCGACCGCGTCTGGGCCGTCGCCGCCGACGCGGTCGTCCGGTTCGTCGCGGATCCACGGCCGGTCCCTGTCGCGGTGGCCCTCGGTGTGGCGGCGATGATGCTGCTCGGTGCCCGATGGCGTCCCGGCTTGCCGTTCTCCCTGCTCGGGGTGGCCGCCGCGACCGTACTGGCCGAGACCGCTCCGGTCGAACTGGTCCGCATCGGCACCCTGCCCGCCGGCCTGCCCGCGCCCTCGCTGGGCTTTCTCGACCTCGACGCCGTCGGGGTCCTGCTGCCCTCCGCTCTCGCGGTCGCGGCGCTGGCCGCGTTGGAGAGCCTGCTCTCCGCCACCGTGGCCGACCAGATGACCGTGGGCCAGCGCCACGACCCCGATCGCGAACTTTTCGGCCAGGGGCTGGCCAACCTCGCCGCCCCCGTGTTCGGCGGGATCCCGGCCACCGCCGCCATCGCCCGTACGGCGGTGAACGTGCGCGCCGGCGCGAGTTCGAAGTTGGCCTCGCTCACCCACGCCGTCGCCCTCGCCGGGATCGTGCTGGCCGCCGCGCCCCTGGTGGGCCGGATCCCGCTCGCCGCGCTGGCCGGTGTCCTACTGGCCACCACGGTCCGGATGGTCGAGGCCGGGGCCCTGTGGGCGCTGGCCCGTGCCACCCGGGGCGACGCCCTCGTGCTGGTGCTCACCTTCGCGGTCACGGTGGCGCTGGACCTGGTCACCGCCGTGGCGGTCGGGGTGGGCGTGGCGATCGTGATCGCGCTGCGCGCGGTGGCCCGTACGGCCCGCGTGGAACAGGTTCCCCTCGACCCCGGCGAGCACAGCGCCGAGGAACAGGCCCTGCTCACCGACCACATAGTGGCCTACCGGCTGGACGGCCCGCTCTTCTTCGCCGCCGCGCACAGCTTCCTGCTCCAACTCTCCGACGTGGCCGACGTACGCGTGGTCATCCTGCGGATGTCCCGGGTGAGCACCCTCGACGCGACCGGCGCGCAGGTGCTCGGCGACGCCATCCTCCGGCTCCAGGAACGCGGCATCACGGTGCTGCTCTCCGGCATCGTCCCCGGCCACGACCAGGTGTTGGCCACTCTCGGCGTGGCCGACCAGCTGCGCCGCGACGGCCTGGTCTTCCCCGACACCCCGGCCGCGATCCGGTACGCCCGCACCGTCGTGCTGCCCGGCAGAGAAGGCATCGCCGGCGACGACGCTCAGGTGGCGGCCACGGCTGGGTGAGCAGCGTCGTCACGCTCCCGGCTGAGGGAGATAGTGCGGGCGGAGGCGACGAGGTCGGGGTGGTGACTGGCGGCCCGCGCCCGCCGCTACCAGACGATCACGTCGAAGGTGAGCGTCTTCCCTGGTTCGTAGCGCTTGACGGTCAACCACGCCCAACGTTTTTCTGTCGTCCGCACACAGAAGGACTGGCCTGTCCGGATTTGTTGGCTGAGGATGTCGTTCTGCCGGGTAACGGACGTCTCGCAGGCGCTTTCGGACGGCGTCTGGTCGATCACGACGACGTCACCAGGGGTCCGCACCGGTGGGGTCCCGCGGTTCAGATACACGTCCAGGCCCTGGCCGAGTGAATAACCGTACTGGACGTTCCAGTTCGTGGCCGTGGAGTCGAGGTCGAGGGAGTAGCTCATCGAGAGGGTGACCCCCTTGCCGGTGCGACTCGGAGGCTTCACGCCGTCGGAGGTCGGGCTCGCGGTGGTGCTCGGATCGGGGGCCTCGGTCGGGTCGGTGGGACGGCCGGTCGGTGTCGCCGGGGAGGTCGACGCTGAGGTGGGGGACGTCGGGACAGCGCTGGTCGACCGGTCGTCGGGGGTGGGGGTCGCCGCGACCGTCGTGGGTTTACCCGTACTCCGGCCCACGATGCGGTCGGTGGCCGCGCCGGTCACCGCCGACAGGACCACGAGGAACAGCACCACCAGGGTGGCGAGAACCGGGCGGCGCTGCATCCAGAGCCACCCCAGCGCCCAGCAGGCCGCGGCGAGGCCGGCGAGCCCGACCGCCACCACGGCCCAGGCGCCGGCGCTGGTCAGCCACTGCATGACACCCGCCACCGCGCCCACCACGCCGGCAGCCGTCGACACCAGCACGACCCGCCTGTCCGAAGGCGGTGGACTCGGCTGGTTCACTGCGCCGCTCCGGGTCGCTCACCGGTGCCGAGGCAAAGATCGGGGGACATGGCTCCATTCGACGCCGCACTCCTCTGTGGAGCCCAGGAAGTGTTGCCCATCCGACAGTCCTGCTCGGGTGCGGTCACGGGATGGACAAGCATCCTTGCTGCGCCTCATTGCATCGACAGACAACAATGACGAGGCATCGACGTCTCTCTGGAGGTATCACATGAGTCGTTTTCGTCGCATACTGCTCGCGATGGCGCTCGTCGTCACTGCGGCGCTGCTGGTACCGGCCACACCAGCCAGTGCCGCTGGTCAGCCGGTGAAGATCTGTTTCCAGGTCGGTGAGTTCGGTGGTCGGCCGATCTTCGACTGCCATGAGATCGTGCTGCCGGAGTTCAAGCCGAGACCGATCGGGCCGATCGAGTGTCTGAGTTGCCCGCCGGTCTACGAGTTGTGGGACCGGATCGACCCGGAGAAGCGATTCGAGTATCTGGACCGGCTGGGTCGGGGCATGTCGCTGCTGGGGGAGGCGGCGCAGGCCGTGGACCCGATCAAGGCGGAGCGCCTGCGGGAGTTGGCGACGGAGAGCTTCTGGTCGTCGGCGAAACTGCTGGAGGGTTCAGAGGTGAAGCTCCGCCAGGTCGGCTGGGCGGACCTGGAGAACGAGAAGTTCCACGGTGACCCGGATCCGCAGCCGTCGCTGGTGGCGAGCGGGGAGAACCTGGTTGGCGGGCTCGAACTGATGCAGAAGGCGCTCGGTGATCCGCAGCCAGAGCCCAACATCGCGGCGGCGATGGCCCGCTTCGACCAGGCGTACAAGGACCTCGGAACGCTGTTCGCCGGCTGAGCCTTCGGTTGCCACGGGTGCGACGGTCCCAGGTGCGTCGCACCCGGTGCACGACACCGTTGTCCTTCTGACGTCGTAGACGATTCACCGCCGTCTGGTGCCGCAGCGCCGCCCGGACGTCACCGCCTGATGTCACCAACGACTCAGCTCGACAGCGCCCGTACGGCCCTTCGCCCCAGGCGAAGGGTCGTACGGCGCCACCGTCTCGGGAGCACCGGCACCCGCTCACGAAGACGGCCCGCCGCGGCGGCTACTCCGGGACGCGGCGGTAGGCGCCGTCGCTGGCCGAGGTGGCCATCGAGGCGTACGCGCGCAGCGCCGCGGACACCGGCCGCTGCCGGTCGACCGGGGTGTACGGCTTGTCGCGCTTCTCCTGCGCGATGCGCCGCGCCTCCAGCACGTCGGGGGCCACGTTCAGCTCGATCGACCGGCCCGGGATGTCGATGACGATCTCGTCGCCGGACTCGACGAGGGCGATCAGCCCGCCGGAGGCCGCCTCGGGGGAGACGTGCCCGATGGAGAGCCCGGAGGTGCCGCCGGAGAAGCGGCCGTCGGTGAGCAGCGCGCAGGAGCGGCCCAGCCCCCGGCCCTTGAGGAACGAGGTGGGGTAGAGCATCTCCTGCATGCCGGGGCCACCCTTCGGGCCCTCGTAGCGGATCACCACCACGTCGCCGGCGACGATCCGCTTGTTGAGGATCGCCTCGACGGCGTCGTCCTGGGACTCGTAGACCTTGGCCGGGCCGCGGAAGGTCAGGCACTCCTCGGGCACCCCGGCGGTCTTCACCACGCAGCCGTCCGGCGCGAGGTTGCCGTGCAGGATCGCCAGCCCGCCGTCGGCGCTGTAGGCGTGCGCGAGGTCCCGCACGCAGCCCCCGGCGGCGTCGGTGTCCAGCGACGACCAGCGGTTGGTGGTGGAGAACGGCTCGACGGTGCGCACCCCGCCCGGGGCGGCGTGGAACAGCTCGACCGCCTCCGGCGTCGCCGACCCGCCCCGGACGTCCCAGTCGGCGAGCCAGCGCTCCAGGCTGGGGGAGTGCACCGCGTGCACGTCCCGGTGCAGCAGGCCGGCCCGGTCCAGTTCGCCGAGGATGGCCGGGATGCCGCCGGCCCGGTGCACGTCCTCCATGTGGTAGTTCGGGGAGTTCGGGGCGACCTTGGCCAGGCAGGGCACCCGGCGGGAGACGGCGTCGATGTCGGCGACGCCGAAGTCCAGCTCGGCCTCGCGGGCGGCGGCGAGCAGGTGCAGGATCGTGTTGGTCGAGCCGCCCATGGCCACGTCGAGGGCCACGGCGTTCTCGAACGCGGCCCGGCTCGCGAGGGCGCGGGGCAGCACGGAGGCGTCGTCGCCGTCGTACCACCGCTTGGCGATCTCCACGGCGGTGCGGCCGGCCTCGACGAAGAGCGACCGGCGCGCGGCGTGGGTCGCCAGCGTCGAGCCGTTGCCCGGCAGCGCCAGGCCGATCGCCTCGGTGAGGCAGTTCATCGAGTTGGCGGTGAACATGCCGGAGCAGGAGCCGCAGGTCGGGCAGGCCGACCGCTCGATCTCGCCGAGCTGGTCGTCGGTGACGGCCTCGTTGGAGGAGGCGATCATCGCGTCGATCAGGTCGATCTTGGAGTGCACGACGCCCTCGATCGCCACGGTCTTGCCGGCCTCCATCGGTCCGCCGGAGACGAAGACGGCCGGGATGTTCAGCCGCAGGGCGGCCAGCAGCATGCCCGGGGTGATCTTGTCGCAGTTCGAGATGCAGACCAGGGCGTCGGCGCAGTGCGCGTTGACCATGTACTCCACCGCGTCGGCGATCAGCTCCCGGCTGGGCAGGGAGTAGAGCATGCCGCCGTGGCCCATGGCGATGCCGTCGTCCACGGCGATCGTGTTGAACTCGCGGCCCACCCCGCCAGCCTCCGCCACCGCCTCGGCGACCAGACCGCCCATGTCCTTGAGGTGCACGTGACCGGGTACGAACTGGGTGAAGCTGTTGGCGATGGCGACGATCGGCTTGCCGAAGTCGTCGTCGGTCATCCCGGTGGCCCGCCAGAGGGCCCGGGCGCCGGCCATCGTCCGACCGTGCGTGGAGGTCTTCGACCGCAGCTCAGGCATGCCCACCAGTGTTACACCGCCGCCGGGACGGCCGGCCGTCGTGCGCGACGTGTCCCAAAGGTTGCACACCCGGGCCCCCACGCCGCGCGCGCATCCGGCACAGTTGGGACGTGCAGTTCCCCCCGGGCATGGTCGCGGTCGCGGTGCTGTGCGGGCTGGTCGCCGCGGCGGCCACCGCGCTGTCGGCCGTCGGCGCCCGGCGCAGCGCCGGGCCGCACCGGCAGGCGTACGCGCTGCTCGCCGCCGCATCCGGGGTGGCGCTGGTCACCCTGCTGGTCGGGGCGGCCGTGGCGCTCTCCACCGCCGGGCACGCGGGGCACGCCCCGGACGGGCACACCGGCTGGGCCGGCGTCGTGTCGATCGGCACGGCGGCCAGCGGGCTGCTCTTCTCCGCCGGGCTGCTCCGGCTGCCCGGCGTGGCCGCCCCGGCGGCGGCCACCGTCCGGCTGGCGCTCGACGGCCTGGTGATGGCGACGGCGTTCTGGTTCGTCGGCTGGGTGGTCTTCTCCGAGCCCACCCGGCTGCTCGGCGACGCCACCCCGGTGGCCTGCGTGCCGATCCTGCTCGCCACGGTCAGCGCGGCCCTGACCGCCGGGCTCGCCCTGATCGTGGCGTTCCGCGCCCCGCCGCCGCGCGGTCGCGCAACCTGGGTCGGCGCCGGGGCCACCGCCGTGACCTGCGGCGGGCTCGGCATCGCCACCGGTCTCTGCCAGGCCGGGCCGGGCATGGCGCTGGTCGGGGCGGGAGTGCTCGCCGCCGGCCTGGTCGCCGCCGCGTCGGCCGCCCGCCGCCCGGACGCGGCGGACCGGCCGCCGCCCGACCTGATCCGCCGCGACGGCGCGTACGCGTTCGTCCCGATGTTCGCCATGGCCGCCTCGGCGATGTACCACCTGCTCCAGGACGGCCGGTTCGACGCGCTCGGCATCGTCGCCGGCAGCGTGGAGGGCTTCGCCCTGGTGACCCGGCAGTACCTCACGCTGCACGACGTGCGCGGCTACGCGCGGCGGCTGGCCGAGCGGGAGGCGCACTTCCGCGAGCTGGCACACACCGACCAGCTGACCGGGCTGGCCAACCGGCGAGGGCTGCTGCAGGCGCTGCACCGGTGCGCCGAGGCCGGCGCCCCCTGCGTGCTGCTCGGGCTCGACCTCGACGGCTTCAAGCACGTCAACGACATGCGCGGCCACGACGTGGGCGACGCGGTGCTGGCCGAGGTCGGCGAGCGGCTGCGCGCCAACCTGCGCCCCGGCGACGTGGCGGCCCGGCTCGGCGGCGACGAGTTCGCGGTGCTGATGCACGGCCAGCCCGCCGACGCGGACCGGGTCGCCGAGCGCCTGCTCGGCGTGCTCGGGCGCGCCTACGACCAGCCGGAGGGGCCGGTCTTCCTGTCGGTGAGCATCGGGGTGGCCGGCTGGACGGGCGAGCCCGACGTGGAGCTGCTGCTGCGCCACGCCGACCTGGCGCTGCGCTACGCCAAGCAGCGCGGCAAGAACCGGATCGAGCGCTACGACGCCGCGTACGACCAGCTGCTGCGCCGGCGTACCACGCTGGAGCACGAGCTGCGCGGCGCGATCGAGCGCGACGAGCTGCGTCTGGTGTTCCAGCCGGTCGCCTCGCTGCCCTCGGTGCGCCCGGTCGGCGCGGAGGCGCTGCTGCGCTGGCGGCACCCGGTGCTGGGCAAGGTCGGCCCGGACGAGTTCATCCCGCTGGCCGAGGAGTGCGGGATGATCGCCAAGCTGGGCGCCTGGGTGCTGCACCAGGCGTGCCACCAGCTCTCCCGCTGGCTGGCCGACGGCCACGACGTCTGGGTCTCGGTCAACGTGTCCCCCCGCGAGCTGCACGCCCCGGAGTACGTGGTCCAGGTCGCCGAGGCGCTGCGCGCCCACCGCGTGCCGCCGCAGCGGCTGGTGCTGGAGGTCACCGAGCACGCCGTCGCGACGGACCTGGACGAGCTGATCCGACGGCTGACGGCGCTGCGGCTGACGGGTGTCCGGATCGCGCTGGACGACTTCGGCGCCGGGTACTCCTCGCTGGGCCAGCTGCGCCGCCTGCCGATCGACATCCTCAAGATCGACCACGGGCTGGTCGCGGAGCACGAGCCGGTGCGGCCGGTGGGCAGGGACGGCCCAGCGTTCGCGCCGATGGTCGACATCGTCATGCGCCTCGGCCACCAGCTCGGTCTGGAGGTCATCGCCGAGGGGGTGACCACGCCGACGGAGCTGGCCGCCGTGGTCGCCGCCGGCTGCCGGTTCGGCCAGGGAGCGCTCTTCGGCTGGGGCGTGCCGGCCGAGCACCTGGAGGCGATGCTGGAGGCGGCCACGTCCCCGGGGGCCCGCCCGGCCCCGGCCCCGGCGCCGGCCGGCCCGCCCGCCGCGCCGCCGCCCCGGCGGCTGCCGACGCTGCCCGCCCCGCGCCCCTCCGGGCCGGGGTCCGCGCAGGTGGAGCAGGGTTACTAGCGCCCCGGACGGGTGAAACCCGGTGGTCCGTGAACCAACATGTGGGATCAGTTGACTCATCGCGTGAGATGCGTCAGGCTTGCCGCATGTCGTCGTACCGGTCGCTGCGAGTACTTACCTGAGCGCACTCTCCATGTCGAGAGTGCGCTGGCCCCGTGCAACCTGCACGAGGGCTTTTTTGTTGCCGTCGGACCCATCGACGCCGGGCGTCGCCCGCGTCACCCGCTCGAACAGCCGCACCCACTCCAGCCGAAGGCCTGAACCGCCATGACGAGACCCACGCCAGAGACACTCGCCCACTCCGCCCGGCGGGCCCGCACGGTCGCCGAGCCCGCGAGCGACGCCGAGCACGCCGGCACCGCCCGCGCCGCGGCCACCCCGGCCGTCCCGGGGGTACGCACACCCGCTCCGGCCCAGGTCAGCGGCGCCGGTTCGCTCGTGCGGTCCCTCGAGGCGCTCGGCGTCGACGTCGTCTTCGGCATTCCGGGCGGCGCCATCCTGCCGGCGTACGACCCGCTCTACGACTCCACCGTCCGGCACATCCTGGTCCGCCACGAGCAGGGCGCCGGGCACGCGGCGACGGGCTACGCCCAGGCCACCGGCCGGGTGGGGGTCTGCATGGCCACCTCCGGACCCGGCGCGACGAACCTGGTCACCCCGATCGCCGACGCGTACATGGACTCGGTGCCGATCGTGGCCATCACCGGCCAGGTCGCGCGGCCCTCGATCGGCACGGACGCCTTCCAGGAGGCGGACATCCAGGGCATCACCCTGCCGATCACCAAGCACAACTTCCTGGTGCAGGAGGCCGAGGAGATCCCCCGGGTGCTGGCCGAGGCGTTCCACCTGGCCGCCACCGGTCGGCCCGGGCCGGTCCTGGTCGACATCCCCAAGGACGTCCTCCAGGCGCCCACCACCTTCACCTGGCCGCCGACGCTGGACCTGCCCGGCTACCGCCCGACCCTGCACCCGCACGGCAAGCAGATCCGCGAGGCGGCCCGACTGATGGCCACCGCCCGGCGCCCGGTGCTCTACGTCGGCGGTGGCGTGCTGAAGGCCGGCGCCACGGAGGGGCTGCGCCGGCTGGCCGAGCTGACCGGGATCCCGGTGGTCACCACGCTGATGGCCCTCGGCGCGTTCCCCGACTCGCACCCGCAGCACCTGGGCATGCCCGGCATGCACGGCACGGTCTCCGCGGTCTACGGCCTGCAGAAGGCCGACCTGATCGTGGCCCTGGGGGCCCGCTTCGACGACCGGGTCACCGGCAAGCTGGACTCGTTCGCCCCGGACGCGGCGGTGGTGCACGCCGACATCGACCCGGCCGAGATCGGCAAGAACCGGCACGCGGACGTCCCGATCGTCGGCGACGCCCGGCACGTCATCGACGAGCTGATCGCGGCGGTGACCAACGAGCAGGCGGCCGGCCGTCGTGCCGACCTCGCCGACTGGTGGACCCAGCTCGACGACCTGCGCAAGCGGTACCCGCTGGGCTACGAGGAGCCGGCCGACGGCACCCTCTCCCCGCAGTACGTGATCAAGCGGCTCGGCGAGCTCGTCGGCCCGGACGCGATCTACGTCGCGGGGGTCGGCCAGCACCAGATGTGGGCCTCGCAGTTCGTCTCCTACGAGAAGCCGTACACCTGGTTGAACTCCGGCGGCCTCGGGACGATGGGCTACGCGGTGCCGGCGGCGATGGGCGCCAAGGTCGGCAAGCCCGACACGGTGGTGTGGGCGATCGACGGCGACGGCTGCTTCCAGATGACCAACCAGGAGCTGGCCACCTGCGCGCTGGAGGGCATCCCGGTCAAGATCGCCGTGATCAACAACGGCAACCTCGGCATGGTGCGGCAGTGGCAGACCCTGTTCTACGGGGAGCGCTACTCCAACACCGACCTCGGCACCCACAAGCACCGCATCCCCGACTTCCTGAAGCTCGCGGAGGCGCTCGGCTGCGTGGGCCTGCGCTGCGAGAACGCCGAGGACGTCGACCGGACCATCGCCGCCGCGATGGCCATCGACGACGCCCCGGTGGTCATCGACTTCGTCGTCGGCAAGGACGCCATGGTGTGGCCGATGGTCGCCGCCGGCACCAGCAACGACGAGATCATGTTCGCCCGGGGCGTCCGCCCAGCCTTCGACGAGGATGACATCTGATGACCATGCACACCCTGAGCGTCCTGGTGGAGAACAAGCCGGGCGTCCTGGCCCGGGTCTCCGGGCTGTTCTCCCGGCGCGGCTTCAACATCGACAGTCTCGCCGTCGGGGAGACCGAGAACCCGGACGTCTCGCGGATCACCATCGTGGTCAACGCCGAGTCGTCCCCGCTGGAGCAGGTCACCAAGCAGCTCAACAAGCTGGTCAACGTGCTCAAGATCGTCGAGCTGGACCCGCAGGTCTCGGTCGCCCGGGAGCTGCTCCTGGTCAAGGTGCGCGCCGACCGCGCGGCCCGGGCCCAGGTGCTGGAGACGGTGGGCCTGTTCCGGGCCCGGGTGGTCGACGTGGCGCCGGACACGCTGACCATCGAGGCCACCGGCACCCCGGACAAGCTCGACGCGCTGCTGCGCGACCTCGAACCGTTCGGGATCAAGGAGATGGTCCAGTCCGGGCTGGTGGCGATCGGGCGCGGCTCGCGCTCCATCACCGCCGGACCCTCGCTCCGGGCCGCCTGACCCCGACCCGGCCGGCGCCCCGCGCCGGCCGGGACCGCCCGACCAGTGCCGGCGCCTAGCGCCGCCTGGGACCGACACCGCACAGATCCACGACGGGCCGCCCGGGCCGCCGTACGAAAGGGAAACCATGAGCGTTGAGGTGTACTACGACGACGATGCCGACCTGGGCCTGATCCAGGGCCGCAAGGTGGCGGTGATCGGGTACGGCAGCCAGGGCCACGCCCACGCGCTGTCGCTGCGCGACTCCGGGGTCGACGTGGTGATCGGTCTGCCGGAGGCCTCCAAGAGCCGGGCCAAGGCCGAGGAGCAGGGCCTGCGGGTGCTCACGCCGGCCGACGCGGCGGCCGAGGCCGACGTCATCATGATCCTCGCGCCGGACACCGCCCAGCGCAGCATCTACGCCGAGTCGATCGCGCCGAACCTGGCCCCGGGCAAGGCGCTCTTCTTCGGCCACGGCTTCAACATCCGCTACGGCCTGATCAAGCCGCCGGCCGACGTCGACGTGGCGATGGTCGCGCCGAAGGGCCCGGGCCACCTGGTCCGCCGCCAGTACGCCGACGGCAAGGGCGTGCCCTGCCTGGTCGCCGTCGAGCAGGACGCCAGCGGCAGCGCCCTCGCGCTGGCCCTGTCGTACGCCAAGGGCATCGGCGGTACCCGGGCCGGCGTCATCCGGACCACCTTCACCGAGGAGACCGAGACCGACCTCTTCGGCGAGCAGGCGGTGCTCTGCGGCGGCGCGGCGGCGCTCGTGCAGACCGGCTTCGAGGTGCTCACCGAGGCGGGCTACGCCCCCGAGGTGGCCTACTTCGAGTGCCTGCACGAGCTGAAGCTGATCGTCGACCTCATGTACGAGGGCGGCATCGCGAAGATGCGCTACAGCATCTCCGACACGGCCGAGTACGGCGACCTCTCCCGTGGCCCGCGCGTCATCGACGCCCGGGTCAAGGAGGAGATGCGCAAGATCCTCAGCGAGGTCCAGTCCGGCGAGTTCGCCCGGGAGTGGGTGGCCGAGGACGAGGCCGGCCGGCCCAACTTCAGCAAGTGGCAGGCCGAGGGCGCGGCGCACCCGATCGAGGAGACCGGCAGCAAGCTGCGCGGCATGATGAGCTGGGTCGACCGCCCGATCACCGAGACCGCCTGACGCACACCCCCGGCGGCCCGGCCCGGGCGCTCTCCCCGGCGCCCGGACCGGGCCGCTCCCTGTCCGCACCGTCACGCCGCTCGCCGTCCACCGGCGCGTCGTCACCCGTTGTGAGGGCACTCACCCCGTAGTCCGGGACATGCCGGCCGGCCGGCCCCCTACGATCGCGGGGTAGGTGCGTAGCCGGCACCTGACGGCCATGGCCCGGATCAGCGCAGGGCGCAGCGCGGCGTCCCGCAGCCCGGCCCACCTCTGACGACAACTACGAGGACCAATGACTCCTGTCGTACTGATCGCCGAAGAACTCGCCCCCGCCGCCATCGAGGTGCTCGCCCACGACTTCGACGTCCGGCACGTCGACGGCACCGACCGTCCGGCCCTGCTCTCGGCGCTCTCCGAGGCCGACGCCGTCATCGTGCGCAGCGCCACCCGGATCGACGCCGAGGCGATCGCCGCCGCGCCCCGGCTGAAGGTCGTCGCCCGGGCGGGCGTGGGTCTGGACAACGTCGAGGTGCCGGCCGCCACCGCGCGGGGCGTCATGGTCGTCAACGCCCCCACCTCGAACATCGTCTCCGCCGCCGAGCAGGCCCTCGCGCTGCTGCTCGCCGTGGCCCGCAACACCGCCAGCGCCAGCGCCGCGCTGAAGGCGGGGGAGTGGAAGCGGTCGAAGTACACCGGCGTCGAGATCCAGGGCAAGACCGTCGGCGTGGTCGGCCTCGGCCGCATCGGCGTGCTCTTCGCCCAGCGGATCGCCGCCTTCGGCACCCGGCTGATCGCGTACGACCCCTACATCCAGCCGGCCCGCGCGGCCCAGCTCGGCGTCCGCCTGGTGGGCCTGGAGGAGCTGCTGCGGGAGAGCGACTTCATCTCGATCCACCTGCCCAAGACCCCGGAGACCGTCGGCCTGATCGGCGAGAAGGAGCTGGCCGTCGTCAAGCCCGGCGTCCGGATCGTCAACGCCGCCCGGGGCGGGCTCGTCGACGAGCAGGCCCTGGCCGACGCGATCGCCGAGGGCCGGGTCGCCGGCGCGGGCGTGGACGTCTACGCCAAGGAGCCCTGCACCTCCTCGCCGCTGTTCGCCTTCGACAACGTGGTCGCCACCCCGCACCTGGGCGCCTCCACGGGCGAGGCGCAGGACAAGGCCGGCCTGGCCGTGGCCAAGAGCGTGAAGCTGGCGCTGCAGGGCGAGTTCGTGCCGGACGCCGTGAACGTGCAGGCCGGCGGCGTGGTCGCCGAGGACGTACGGCCGCTGCTGCCGCTCGCCGAGAAGCTCGGCCGGGCCTTCACCGCCGTCGCGGGCGGGGTGGCCGCCAGCGTCACCGTCGAGGTGCGCGGCGAGATCGTCAACCACGACGTGTCGGTGCTGAAGCTCGCCGCCACCAAGGGGCTGTTCAGCTCGGTGGTCGAGGAGCAGGTCACCTACGTCAACGCGCCGCACCTGGCCGCCGAGCGCGGCGTCGAGGTCACGCTGCTCGCCCAGGCCGACTCGGCCGACCACCCCAGCCTGGTCACCGTCCGTGGCGCGCTGCCCGACGGCCGTACGGTCAGCGTCTCCGGCACGGTGACCACCGCCGGCGGCCGCGACGTCATCAAGCTCACCGAGGTCGACGGCTTCGACGTGGAGATCGGCGCGGAGGGCATCCTGGTCTTCCTGCGCTACGTCGACCGCCCGGGCGTGGTCGGCACGGTCGGGACGCTGCTCGGCGAGGCCGGCGTCAACATCGCGGCGATGCAGGTGGCCCGCCGCGAGGCCGGCGGCGAGACCCTGATGACCCTCACGGTCGACCAGGCGCTCGGCGCGGACCTGCTCACCTCGGCGGCGGAGTCGATCGGCGCGGTCGCGGCCAGCGCGGCGGACCTGCGCGACGAGTGACCTGAGCGTGCGACAGCGGGGGCCCGGCGATCCGCCGGGCCCCTCGTCGTGTCCGGGGAGTGGTCAGCCGGGCAGCCGGGCCGGCGGCGGGTAGACCGAGCCGTCCTGCGCGTCGAAGAGCATCAGGTCGTACGCGCCGGCCAGCCGTTCGATGTCGAGCAGCACCTGGTCTTCGCAGGTCGGGTGCAGGTTCAGCTCGACGTGGTCGCTGGCCGCGTGCAGCGGCGCCACCGCCCACGGGGTGCCGGGGCCGGCCGGCCGGTCCGGGTAGCTACCGGTGATGGCGCGGTAGAACGCCACCACCCGTGGGTCCGGGTACCGGTCGAGGTGCTGTCCCCGCCGGCACCGCAGCACCGCCGCCCGCACGTCCTCGGGTGTCGCCCCGTCCGCCAGGGCCCACACGCTCAGATCGAAACTCACGGCGGACAGCGTGCCATCCGTGGATCACCGCGTCGAAATCGGCCCGCCGGCCCGGACCGGCACGCTCCAGTCACGACGGTCCGCTGTGGAGACCCTTGCGTTGAGTTGCGTCGATTCGCTAGCGTATCGGTGCGGTCACTGGCCGAGCTCGCGGCGTGGGCCCGTCTTCGGGTGACGAGGTCGACGTCCGGCTGACCGGCCCGCACCCCTCGATTGCGCGAGCCACGCGCACTCGTCGCTGACCGGCCCTCACGGTCGTTGCCGAGACCGTGGGGGCCGATCGCGCGCCCGGCCCACTCGCCGGGTCGACGCGGGACCGGCTCAGCGGCGGTGGGCGAAGAGCACGCGGTAGTCCGACCCGTCGCGGAACCAGTCCAGCCCGGCCGGCCCGGCGGCGAAGAGCGCGGTGGCGTAGGCGTCGGCGACGGCGAGGTCCGGCCCGACGACCGTCGCGGCGACCAACTGTTCGGCGGGCTCCCCGGTGTGCGGGTCCACCACGTGCCCCTGCCGGCCGCTCACCCCCGAGGTGCCGACTGCGCCCGCGGTCATCTCCAGCACGAGCGGCGCCCGGTGCTGGTCCGTCGGGTGGTGCACCGCCACCCGCCACGGGCCGCCGTGCGCCGCGTGCCCGCGGACGACCAGGTCGGCGCCGCTCAGCACGGCGTAGTCGTGGATGCCGGCGGCGCGCAGCCGGGCGGCGGCCCGCTCCACCGCCCACCCGCCGAGCAGGCCGCCGGGGTCGAAGCCGCCGGGCACCGCCCAAGCGTCGAACCAGCCGTCGGTGGCCGCCCGCATCGCCGCGCAGCGGTCCACCAGGTCGGCCAGCGGCGGGTACGAGTCGGGGCTGATCTCGCCCCGGCGCAGCCGGGAGACCAGGCTCTCCGGTCGGGTCGGGCCGTAGGTGAGGTCGATGGCCCGCAGTTCCGCCACCGCGTCCCGCAGCGCCTCCCCGACACCGCGACGGCCCAGCCACTCGGGGGCGTTGAGCAGCAGCGAGTATTCCGCCGTGGAGGTCCGCACGGTGTGCTGGACGGCGATGCGGTCCTCGCCGACCGTGCCGGGCCGGTCCGCGCGGTGACTGCGGGCGCCCAGCCGCAGGTCCGGCCGGCGCGGCTGGAAGGCCGACTGGTCCACCCATCGGGTCCGTGGCTGCTGGTCGATCCGCATGACGCTGCTCCCTCGCTGACGCCGGCCGCGTCCTCGCGTCCTCCGTCACGGGCCCCCGTTGACCCGCTCGTCACCACGCTAGGCAGCGGAGATGACCTCACCATGAATGCCACCTGGGAGGATCCTGTGCATCCTTCTTTCCCGCATTCTGGAAGGTCCGTACCGGGAGGCGGGACGGCGGCGTACGGTCGGACGAAACGGCGAGGCGAGGGAGCACAGGGACGTGGCACGGATCGCGGTGGTGGCCGGGGACGGGATCGGACCCGAGGTGGTCGCGCAGGCCCGCAAGGTCATCGACGCCGTGCTGCCGGGGGTGGACGCCACCGAGTACGACCTCGGCGCCGCCCGCTGGCACCGCACCGGCGAGGTGCTGCCCGACTCGGTGCTCACCGAGCTGGCCGGGCACGACGCGATCCTGCTCGGCGCCGTCGGCGACCCGACCGTGCCGCCGGGCGTGCTGGAGCGGGGCCTGCTGCTCAAGCTGCGCTTCGCCTTCGACCAGTACGTCAACCTGCGCCCGTCGCGGCTCTGGCCCGGCGTGGCCGGGCCGCTGGCGAGCGTCAAGCCCGGCGAGGTCGACCTGGTGGTCGTCCGCGAGGGCACCGAGGGCCTCTACGCCGGCGCCGGTGGCGCGCTGCACCGGGGCACCCCGGCGGAGGTCGCCACCGAGGAGAGCCTGAACACCCGGCACGGCGTGGAGCGGGTGATCCGCGACGCCTTCGCCCGCGCCGCGCGCCGGGAGCGGCGCAAGGTCACCCTCGTGCACAAGACCAACGTGCTCACCCACGCGGGCTCGTTGTGGGCGCGCGCGTTCGAGGCCGTGGCGGCCGAGCACCCCGACGTGACCACGGAGTACCAGCACGTCGACGCCGCCGCGATGTTCCTGGTCACCCAGCCGCAGCGCTACGACGTGGTGGTCACCGACAACCTGTTCGGCGACATCCTCACCGACATCGCCGCCGCCGTCACCGGCGGGATCGGGCTGGCCGCCAGCGGCAGCATCAACCCCGAGGGGGCGTACCCCTCGATGTTCGAGCCGGTACACGGCTCGGCGCCGGACATCGCCGGGCGCGGCGTGGCCGACCCGGTGGCGGCCGTACTCTCGGCGGCCCTGCTGCTCGACCAGCTCGGGCACGCCGACGCCGCCGCCCGGGTCACCGCGGCGGTGGGCGTGGAGCTGGCCGGCCGGGCCCCGGGCGCGGCACTGCGCACCGAGGAGGTCGGCGACCGGCTGGCCGGGTACGCCACCTCCTGAGGCCGCCGGCCACCCACCCCGAGGTTCCGACGACGCCGCCCGGCCGCACCCCGGTCCGGCGGCGCGCACCCGTCCCGCGCTGCCGGTACGCCGGGCGGCGCTACCCGCTGAACGACCGTTCGGGGTAAGTTTCTCGCACCAGATTTCTCGGCATGCGGACCCGTGTGCCGTAGTCCCGCAGGGAGGTCAGCGCGATGAGCGGTGGTGACAAGCTCGACTTCGAGATCCGTCCGAATCCCGCGCCGGTATCCGTCGCGGACCGGGCCGCCCTGCTGGCCAACCCGGGGTTCGGGCGGGTCTTCACCGACCACATGGTCACCATCCGCTATGCCGACGGCAAGGGCTGGTACGACGCCCGGGTCGAGGCGCGGGCGCCGATCCCGATGGACCCGGCCGCCGCGGTGCTGCACTACGCGCAGGAGATCTTCGAGGGGCTGAAGGCCTACCGGACGGCCGACGGCGGGGTCACCATGTTCCGCCCGGAGGCCAACGCCGCCCGGTTCGCCGCCTCCGCCCGGCGCATGGCGATGCCGCCGCTGCCCGAGGAGGTGTTCGTCGACTCGCTGCGTCAGCTCGTGGACGCCGACCAGGGCTGGATCCCCGAGGGCGAGGACGGCAGCCTCTACCTGCGGCCCTTCATGTTCGCCAGCGAGGTGTTCCTCGGCGTCCGGCCCGCCAACGAATACCTCTACGTGGTGATCGCCTCGCCGGTCGGCGCGTACTTCTCCGGCGGGGTGAAGCCGGTGACGGTCTGGGTCTCCCCGGACTACACCCGGGCCGCCCCGGGCGGCACCGGCGCCGCGAAGTGCGGCGGCAACTACGCCGCCTCGCTGGTGGCGCAGGCCGAGGCGATCGAGCACGGCTGCGACCAGGTGGTCTTCCTGGACGCGGTGGAGCGGCGCCACGTCGACGAGCTGGGCGGCATGAACGTGTTCTTCGTCTACGACGACGACACCGTGGTCACCCCGCCGCTGACCGGCACGATCCTGCCCGGCATCACCCGGGAGTCGGTGCTCACCCTGGCCGCCGACGCCGGGCACCGCATCGAGGAGCGGCCGGTGAGCTTCGCCGACTGGCAGGCGGACGCCGCGAGCGGCCGGCTCCGCGAGGTGTTCGCCTGCGGCACCGCCGCGGTCGTCACCCCGATCGGGCGGGTGCGCTTCCCCGACGGCGAGTTCCTGGTGGGTGGCGGCGAGCCCGGGCGGGTCACGACGGCCCTGCGCCAGCAGCTCGTCGACCTCCAGCGGGGCAGGGCCGACGACCCGCACGGCTGGGTCCGCCGCATCCTCTGATCCGCCCCTGACGGCACCGCCCCGCCCCCGCGCCGCCCGGTGCGGGGGCGGCGCCGTCACGGGAGGGTGGGGTCAGGTCAGCAGGTGCTCGCGCAGCGCGGCGAGTTGGGCGTCGGTGACGCCGGCGTGGCGCAGGTAGCCCTCCACCGAGCCGTGGGCCTCCCGCAGCTCGGCGAGGAAGAGCGTCATGGCCTCGGCGGGGCAGGTCAGCACCGGCAGGGGGTGCCCCGCCCGCTGGCCGGTGGCCTCGAACCAGGCGCGGTACCGCTCGCCGGCCTCGGCGCTCAGGGCGTAGTCGGCGGCGATGTCGTCGTCGGCGACGCCGAGCACCGCGAGGGTGAGCCCGCAGACGATGCCCGTGCGGTCCTTGCCGGCGACGCAGTGCACGACCACGGGGGCGTTGGCGTCCTCGGCGATCAGCCCGATCGCCTCGGCGAGACCGGCGGTGCCCGTCCCGGCGAGGTCGGCGTACCGGTCGGCCAGGTAGCGGGCCAGGTCGGTGCCGGGACGGTAGGGCCGCTCGCCCCACTCCGCGTGCTCCGGGTGGATGTTGCGCCAGGTCAGGCCGTCGAAGTGGGGGACGCGGCCGTCACGCTCCACCTCGTACGGGCGGCGCAGGTCGACGACCGTGCGGACGCCGAGGGCGGCGAACGCCTCCCGGTCGGAGTCGTCGATGCGGTGCAGCGAGTCGGAGCGGTAGAGCCGCCCCGGGCGCACCGTGCGACCGTCGTGGCCGACGTGGCCGCCCACGTCGCGGAAGTTGAACGTCGCGGAGAAGGGGATCCGGCGACCGACCTCAATGGAGTCCACGCTGACACGGTAACGGCCTCCCGCGATCCGCGGGAGGCCGTCGCGCGCCGTGCCGGTCAGCGGGCGGTGCCGGGCGGGATGGCCGAGTACGTCTCGCCGTAGTAGCCGCCGAGGCGGTCCCGGTAGGTGGGGTCGGTGTCGGCGGTCTCGTCGTACTCCGGGGCGGCCTTGATCTGGTCCTTGCTCCGGTCGACGTACACCTTGCGCTCGTCGTGGTCGACGTGGTTGACGGTGCCGGCCGGGACCATGACCTTCCGGCCGAAGATCCACGGCCCGGTGTCCACCACGAGGTAGCTGTCGTTCACCTCGTGGCTGGCGCTGTCGATCTTGCCGATGCCGCCGTCGCTGGCCTCGACCTTGTAGCCGACCAGGTCGGCGTCGGCGACCCTCGCGGTGTCGCGGTAGCGCCACGGGTCGAACGTGCCGGCCGGGGCGCCGCCGGCGAACTCGCCCTGGCCGCCGCCGCGCAGCGGGTCCGGGCTGCCGTGGGTGCTGTGCGGGTCGAGCCTGTCCATCTGACAACTCCTGCCCCGACTGTCGCCAGTCGTCTCGCCGGTCCGGGTGTCTCTCGTCTGCTCCCGAGGAGCTACCCGGGCCGTCGCCACCGGAAACGGCGGGGCCGGCGCCGGGGACGACGCGGGCCGGGCGCCGGGGACGATGCAGGGCCGGCGCCGCATCGCGGCGCCGGCCCTGCGTGTCGTACCCGTCAGGCGAGCGCGGCCTGGGCGTCCAGGGTCACCGCGGCGGCGTGCACGACGGCGGCGATGCGCAGTCCCTCGTGCACCTGCTCACGGCTGAAGCCCGCGTTGCGCAGGGTCTTCTCGTGCGACTCCAGGCACACCCCGCAGCCGGTGATCGCCGAGACCGCCAGGCACCAGAGCTCGAAGTCGGCCTTGTCCACGCCCGGCTTGGCGATGATCTGCATCCGCAGCCGCGCCGGGATCGACTGGTACTGCTCGTCGCCGATCAGGTGCTTGGCCCGGTAGTAGACGTTGTTCATCGCCATGATCGCGGCGGCGCCCTTGGCGGCCTCGACCGCCTCCGGCCCGAGGTGGGTGGCCGCCTCGGCCGCGATCTCGCGCAGCACCACCGGGTTGCGCGCCGCGACGGCACAGGCCAGGGCGGTGCCCCACGCCTGCTCCGGCTTCAGCGTGCTGGTGGCGATGGTGGAGCTGAGGTTGAGCTTGATGTCCTTGGCGTACTCGGGCAGAGCCGCCTTGACCGCGTCCAGACCCATGGTCAGGCCCCGGCACCGGCGAGGAGCTTGGTGGCGTCCAGGGTCTCGCCGCCCTTGTTCCAGTTGCACGGGCAGAGCTCGTCGGTCTGGAGGGCGTCCAGCACCCGCAGCACCTCGGAGACGTTCCGGCCGACCGAGCCGGCGGTCACCATGACGAACTGGATCTCGTTGTCCGGGTCGACGATGAAGGTCGCCCGCTGGGCCACGCCGTCCTCGCCGAGCACGCCGCAGGCGGCGGTCAGCTCACGCTTGACGTCGCTCAGCATCGGGAACGGCAGCTCGCGCAGGTCCGGGTGGTCCTTGCGCCACGCGTAGTGGACGAACTCGTTGTCCACCGACACGCCGAGGACCTGGGCGTCCCGGTCGGCGAACTCCTCGTTCAGCCGGCCGAACTCCGCGATCTCGGTCGGGCAGACGAAGGTGAAGTCCTTCGGCCAGAAGAAGACGACGCGCCACTTCCCCTGGTGCGACTTGTGGTCGATCGACTCGAACGCCTTGTCGGCGTCCAGCGACACGCAGGCGGTGAGTTCGTACTCGGGGAAGCGGTCACCGACAGTGAGCACAGGTCCTCCTTGACAGCGGCACGAGGCCGGTAACTGGATCGGTTCCAGATACTTCCCCAGCTCCGTTTCCGCCGGTCGGCGGCCGGGTGACTTGTGAAGTCGATCACCGGCGGCGGGTCGTGCCGGCGAGCCGGTCGCCCGTGCGGTATCGGGACCCTCCGTCATCGTCCCGCCATGTGGATTACGCCTCCCAAAACCGGGTCCCGGGTGGCAGAGTGGCGATCGTGACCAGCACCGACCTGATTATTCGCACCTAGCGCGCCGGCCTCCCCCTCCGCCGAGCGCGCAGACCTCCCGCATCCGCGGGGGGTCTTTTTGTTGCTCCCGAAAGGACTCCCTGATGACGTTCCAGGTGTACGACACCACGCTGCGCGACGGCGCCCAGCGCGAGGGGCTCAGTTACTCGGTGGTCGACAAGCTCGCGGTGGCCCGCCTGCTCGACGAGTTCGGGGTCGGCTTCATCGAGGGAGGCTGGCCGGGCGCCGTGCCGAAGGACACCGAGTTCTTCCGACGGGCGCGCGCCGAACTCGACCTGAAGCACGCGCTGCTGGTCGCGTTCGGGGCCACCCGGCGAGCGGGGGTGGCCGTCGGCGAGGATCCGCAGGTCCGCGGCCTGCTCGACGCGCAGACGCCGGCGATCGCCCTGGTCGCCAAGGCGGACCTGCGGCACGTCGAGCGGGCGCTGCGCACCACCGCGGCCGAGAACCTGGCGATGGTGCGCGACACGGTGGCGCACCTGGTGGCCGAGGGGCGCCGGGTCTTCGTCGACGGGGAGCACTTCTTCGACGGCTACCGGTCCGACCCGGCGTACACGGCCGCCGTCGTGGAGACCGCCCTCGCCGCCGGCGCCGAGCGGGTGGTGCTCTGCGACACCAACGGCGGGATGCTGCCCTCCCAGGTGACCGCCGCCATCGCCGACCTGACCGCGCGGCTCGGGGTCGGCCCGGAGCTGCTCGGCATCCACTGCCAGAACGACACGGCCTGCGCGGTGGCCAACACCGTCGCCGCCGTGGAGGCGGGAGTGCGCCACTTCCAGGGCACCGCCAACGGCTACGGCGAGCGCCCCGGCAACGCCGACATCTTCGCCGTGGTCGCCAACCTCCAGCTCAAGCTCGGGCTGCCCGTCCTACCGGAGGGCTGCCTGGGGCAGATGGTGCGGGTCTCCCACGCCATCGCCGAGATCGCCAACATCGCCCCCGACACCCACCAGGCGTACGTCGGGGCCGCGGCCTTCGCCCACAAGGCGGGGCTGCACGCGAGCGCGATCAAGGTGGATCCGCTGCTCTACAACCACGTGGACCCACAGGTGGTGGGCAACGGCATGCGGATCCTCGTCACCGAGATGGCCGGCCGGGCCAGCGTCGAGCTCAAGAGCCGTGAACTCGGCCTGGACCTGGCCGGCCATCCGGAGGCGCTGTCGCGGGTCACCCGGCGGGTCAAGGAGTTGGAGGCCGGCGGCTGGTCGTTCGAGGCCGCCGACGCGTCGTTCGAGCTGCTGGTCCGCTCGGAGCTGGACACCGCCCCCGCCAGGCCGTTCGCGCTGGAGTCGTACCGGGTGCTGGTGGAGCACCGGGAGGACGGCGCGGTGGTCTCGGAGGCGACCGTCAAGATCCGCGTACGCGGGGAGCGGGTGATCGCCACCGCCGAGGGCAACGGTCCGGTCAACGCCCTGGACGAGGCGCTGCGGGTCGGGCTGGCCCGGCACTACCCGGAGCTGCGCGACTTCGAGCTGGCCGACTACAAGGTGCGGATCCTGGAGGGGACCCACGGCACCGGCGCGGTGACCCGGGTGCTGCTGGAGACGGTCGACGGCAGCAACCGCGACTGGACCACGGTCGGCGTGCACCCCAACGTCGTCGAGGCGTCCTGGCACGCCCTCGTCGACGCGCTCACCTACGGCCTCGACCGCGCCCGGGTCTGAGCCGCCCCGGCCCCCGCGCACCGGCAGCCGGGGGCTCACCCGACCGGGAGGCGCAGCTCGGCCAGGACGGCGCGGTGGTCGCTGCCCCGCACGCGGTGCACGGTGACCGCGCGCACCGCGATCCGCCGGTCGACCAGCACGTGGTCGATGGTCACCGGCGGGACCGGGTCCCCGTCGTACGGGCCCCAGGTGCCGACCAGGCCCGCGCCGACCTGGTCGGCGGCGTCGACGTAGCCGGTGTCCAGCAGGGCGCGCAGCGGGGCGTGGTCGAGGGTGGCGTTGAAGTCGCCGGCGAGGATCCGCAGCGGCCCGTCCGGGGTGGCGGGCGGCTGCGCCGCCAGGTCGGCGCGCCAGTGGCCGACCTGGTCCACCGCGTACGGGGCCGACGGGTGCGCCGACTCGACCCGGACCGCCGGCGCCCCGGGGACCGCCACCGTGCCGTAGGCCTGGTCGAATCCCCAGCCGCCGCGGTTGTGCCGGACGCCGCCGTCGCTGATCGGGAACCGCGCGTAGAGGCCGGAGCCGACGGTGCCGGTCTGCGGGTGGAGTTGTCGGTGGGGGAGCAGCCCGGGCAGGCCGAGCCGGTCCAGCTCCGCCTCGGCGTCCGGGGTGAACTCCTGCACGGCGAGACGTCGACCCGGTGCCGCCGGACCAGGTCGACCAGCGCCCGCGCGTCGCCGGCCCCGGCGAGCAGGTTGGCGGTCAGCAGCCGCACCGTCGGCCCGCCGGCCGGGGGCTGGCCGGACGGCAGTGCCCGGGGCGCCACCACGGCCACCAGGGTCGCCGTGACCAGCGCCGCGACCACCGCGGGCCACCGGCGCCGCAGGGCGAGCGCGAGCACCAGCGGCAGGAGGCTCCCGGCGGCGGCGTACGGGGTGAAGGCGAGCAGTTGCACCAGCGGCCCCCGGTCGAGACCACCCAGTCGTACCGCCGCCCAGGCGACCCCGGGCGCGACGGCGGCCCAGCAGAGCGCGGTGCGCAGCGGCGCCGTCCGGCGGCCCGTCGCCGGCCGCGCGGTCTCGGTGATCACGGCCGGAGGATAGCGCCCGGGCACCCGTCCGGCGGCCCCGAACGCGCCCACGCGGCGGCCCCGAACGCAGTTCGCATGACCCGTTCATGAATGGTGCAGCGTTCGCTTCTCACAATTATCTGGCCCCGGATTTGGTGTTTGAATGGGCGTGATCGACTATTGACGCCCGGCATTTTGCGGTGCTACCTTCCAGTGGGTTGAGACGTCGAAACTCTGAGTAGTAATACCTGCTCAGGGCCGGTGAGAAATCGTTGAAGCGACAACATCTAGGTGCGGCCTGACGGTGTGGGCTCCAGGCGGTTGTCGCTATTTCCCCGGCCCGAAAAAATGGAAGTCAACCGTCCCGCTTTCACGTGGGACCGGTCGAATCCGCACGGTCAACAAAAGGGAGACCTGTCATGACCACACTCTTCCGACGCAAGGCGGTGGCGGTGGCGTTCGCCGCGCTGGCGCTCACCCTGGCCGGCGGCGGGATCGCCGTCGCCCAGCCGGCGGCGCAGGCGCCCGCCGAGGTCGCCCAGCCGGCCGCCCGCCAGCCCGGTTCCGGCAGCCAGCCGGCGGTGACCCCCGCCGAGGCGCGCAAGGCCAAGGCCGCGCTGGCGCAGGGCCCCTCCGCGCTGGCGAGCGCGCCGGGCACCGTCGCCTCCGCCGTCGTCGCCAGCAACGGCACCCTGCTCCGCGGGTCGCCCGAGGTGGTCTCCGCCACCCGGTACGGCCCCGGGGAGTACCAGGTGCTGTTCAACTACAACGTCTCGCTGAAGGCGTTCCACGCCACCATCGGGACCACCGACCCGTACAACGTGCCCCCGGGTGGCGAGATCTCCGTCGCGCCGCGGCTCCAGACGCCGAACGCGGTCTTCGTCCAGACCCGCAGCTCGTCGGGGAACGCGTCCGACCGGCCGTTCCACCTGGTCATCGCCAACTGAGCACCGCCTGACGACGCCGGCCCCCTCACCTGGGTGTGGGGGCCGGCGCCGTCGCGCCGCCGTCGCCCGCCGACGCGGGGCTCAGGGGGTGTGGGCGACGCGGGCTCGGGGTGTGGGTGTCGGGTCGGGAGGGTTGTCCCGGTTCGGGCCGCTAAGGGCCGTCCCCGCGCCGATAATCCGACGTTTGTCCGACCGCCGGCACGGGAAGCAAGCACCGTGACGGACATCTCGGACACCCTGGCCAGCGTGCCCAGCCCGGCCGATCCCGATGCGACCCCGGCCGACCTGGAACAGACGCTCTTCGAGGTCAAACGCGTGATCGTCGGGCAGGATCGGCTCGTCGAGCGCCTGCTCACCGCCCTCATCGCAGACGGGCACTGCCTGCTGGAGGGCGTGCCCGGGGTGGCCAAGACCCTCGCCGCGCAGACCCTGGCCACCGTGGTCGGCGGCACCTTCTCCCGGATCCAGTTCACCCCGGACCTGGTCCCCTCCGACATCGTCGGCACCAGGATCTACCGCGCGTCGCGCGAGGACTTCGACATCGAGCTGGGCCCGATCATGGCGAACCTGGTGCTCGCCGACGAGATCAACCGGGCCCCGGCCAAGGTGCAGTCCGCCCTGCTGGAGGCGATGGCCGAGCGGCAGGTCTCCATCGGCGGGCACAGCTATCCCGTGCCCGAGCCGTTCCTGGTGCTGGCCACCCAGAACCCCATCGAGTCGGAGGGGGTCTACCAACTGCCGGAGGCGCAGCGCGACCGGTTCATGATGAAGGTCGTCGTCGACTACCCGAGCGACGCCGACGAACTCGCCATCCTCTACCGGATGAGCGCCGACCGGCCCGTCGCCCGGCGGGTGCTCGACCCGCAGCGACTGCGGGACCTCCAGGCCCGCGCCACCCACGTCTTCGTGCACCACGCGATCGCCGAGTACGTGGTCCGGCTGATCTTCGCCACCCGGGACCCCGGCCGGTTCGGCCTGCCCGAGATCGCCCCGCTGCTCGCGTACGGGGCCAGCCCCCGGGCCACCCTCGGCCTGGTCCGCGCCGCGCGGGCCCAGGCGCTCCTGCGCGGTCGCGGGTACGTGCTGCCCGAGGACGTCCGCGAACTCGCCGTCGACGTGCTCGCCCACCGGCTGGTGCTCTCCTTCGACGCGGTCGCCGACGGGGTGGCCGCCGAAGCGGTGGTCCGGCGGCTGGTGGAGGTCGTGCCGCCGCCGCGCGTCGCCACCGCCCAGCCGGAGCACGCGGCCGACCTGGCGGCGGCATGAGGTGGCGCGGGGCCGCCGCGCCGGCCCCCGGGCCGGCCGACCCGGGACTGGCCGACCTCACCGGGGACCGGCGGCTGCGCCGGCTGGAGCTGACCGTCACGCGCCGGCTCGACGGGCTGCTGCACGGCCGGTACCGCGGCCTGCTGCCCGGGCCCGGCAGCGAGACCGCCGGCAGCCGGGAGTACCGGCCCGGTGAGGACGAGGTGCGCCGGATGGACTGGGCGGTGACCGCCCGCACCACGGTCCCGCACGTACGCGAGGTCGACGCCGACCGGGAACTGACCACCTGGCTGCTGGTCGACGCGAGCCCCAGCATGGAGTACGGCACCGCCGAGCTGGACAAGCGGGAGTTGGCCGTGGCGGCCGTCGCGGCGGTCGGCTTCCTCACCGGCGGCGTGGGCAACCGCCTCGGCGCGCAGGTGCTCGGCCCGGACGGGCTGCGCCGGTTCCCGCCCCGCAGTGGACGTACCCATCTGCTCGGGCTGCTCCGGGCCCTGCTGACCGCCCCGCGCGTCGGCGGCCACGACCGCGACGAGCCGGCGCCGGCGGGCCCCGACCTGGCCGACGGGCTGGCCGCCGTGCACCGGGTGGCGCTGCGCCGCGGCCTCGTCGTGGTGGTCTCGGACTTCCTCGACGGACTGCCCGACGACCCACGGCAGGCGCCGTCCTGGGAGGTGCCCCTGCGCCGCCTCGCCGCGCGGCACCAGGTGCTCGCCGTGCAGGTCACCGACCCCCGGGAGCTGGAGTTGCCCGACGTCGGCCTGGTCACCCTCGTCGACCCGGAGACCGGGCGGCGGCGCGAGGTCTGGACCGGCGACCGCGCGCTGCGCGAGCGCTACGCCGCCGCCGCGACCGCCCAGCGCGAGCAGGTACGTCAGGCGCTGCGCCGCAGCGGGGCCACGCACCTGCCGCTGCGCACCGACCGGGACTGGGGCGCCGACATCGTGCGGCACGTGCACGCCCAGCGGCGCCTCGCGGCCGCCCCGGCGCGGGCGGCCCGGGGAGGTGCGGCGTGATCTGGCAGTCGCCCGCCCGGCTCTGGCTCCTGCTCGGGGTGCTCGCCCTGGCCGTCGGCTACCTGTTCATGCAGCGCCGACGCAGCCGGTACGCCGTCCGCTTCACCAACCTGCGGCTGCTCGACCGGGTCGCGCCGCACCGTCCGGCCTGGCGGCGGCACGTGCCGGCCGGGCTCTTCGTGGCCATGCTGGCGCTGCTGGTGGTCGGCTTCGCCCGGCCCACGGCGGAGGTCCGGGTGCCCCGCGAACGGGCCACGGTGATGGTCGCCGTGGACGTCTCCACCTCGATGCTCGCCGGCGATGTCGAACCGGACCGGCTCAGCGCCGCCAAGGAGTCCGCCCGGCGCTTCGTCGACGGCCTGCCGGACGAGTTCAACGTCGGGCTGGTCGCCTTCGCCGGCAGCGCGGCGGTGCTGGTGCCGCCGAGCACCGACCGGGAGGCACTGCACGAGGGCGTCGAGCGGCTGGTCGAGGGGGCCACCGGGGTGCAGGGCACCGCCATCGGAGAGGCCATCAGCACCTCGCTCGGCGCGGTGAAGGGCTTCGACAGCCAGGCGGCGAAGGACCCGCCGCCGGCCCGGATCATCCTGCTCTCCGACGGGGCGAACACCTCCGGCATCGACCCGATGGAGGCCGCGTCCGAGGCGATCGACATGAAGGTGCCGGTGCACACCATCTCCTTCGGCACCCCGGGCGGCACGGTGGACCGGGGCGGCCGGCCGATCCAGGTGCCCGTCGACGGGCAGACCCTGCGCGCGGTCGCCGAGGAGACCGGAGGCGTGTTCCACGAGGCCAGCACCAGCGACGAGCTGCGCGCCGTCTACGACGACATCGGGACCTCGGTCGGCTACCGCATCGAACGGCAGGACGTCTCGGCCCGGTTCATCGGTCTCGGGCTGGTGTTCGCCATGGGCGCGGCGGCCGGCTCGATGCGCTGGTTCGCCCGGCTGCCCTGACCCCGTACGGCCGCCGTCGAGAAGGACACGTGAGGAGCGTACGCATGGCAGTGCAGACCGGGCTGGGCGAACCGCGCGGCCCCTGGTTCATCTCCCCGGAGCTGGATCCGGACGGGCGGGCCCGGTGGGGCGGGCCCGGCCCGGACGGCGGTCCGGCGGGACGCGGCCCGCGCGCGCGGGTGCTGGCCGCGCTGGCGGTGGTGGCCCTGTCGACCGCCTCCGGCGCGGTGGCCGGCGGCATCGTGGCGGGCCGCGACGACGCCCCGGGCCCGGCGGCGGCCTCGGCGGCCCCGGTCCCGGCGGAACTGGTGACCGCGGCCGGGAAGACCGTGCCGGGGGTGGTCTCGGTGCTGGTGGGCGGGGCCGGCGGCGCCTCGGCCTCCGGCTCCGGCTTCGCCGTCGACGACCAGCAGCACATCATCACCAACGACCACATCCTGGCCAAGGGGCGCGGCGGCTCGGTGACGGTGGAACTGCCCGACGGGCGGCGGTTCGCCGCCGAGGTCGTCGGGCGGGAGCCGCGCAGCGACCTCGCCGTGCTGCGAGTGCCGCCGTCGGCCGGCCTGACGGCGTTGCCGCTGGCCAAGCCGGGATCCACCCGGGTGGGGGAGCCGGTGCTGGCGGTCGGCTCGCCGCTCGGGCTGTCCGGCACCGTCACCGCCGGCATCGTCAGCGCACTGGACCGGCAGGTACGCCTCGGCGACAACCGGCACACCGCCGTGCAGACCGACGCCTCGATCAACCCGGGCAACTCGGGCGGCCCGCTGGTCAACGCGCGCGGCGAGGTGGTCGGGGTGAACACGGCCATCGCCACGATCGACGGCAACGGCTCGATCGGCATCGGCTTCGCCATTCCCATCGAACAGGTGCAGCAGACCGCCGACACGATCATCGGGAAGGGCGGCTGAGCTGCGGGCCCGCCGTCCGGGGCGGCCCGGGAATGTGAAAACTGTCGGATACCCGGCGCGAAATGATCGGCCAATGGAAATATCACGCTGAGTATGGATAACTGGCTCGGGTGGAGCGTCCTGGAATCGTGGTCCTCCTGCTGGTGGGCCTGTTGATCGGTACCGGTGTGGGGTCGGCGTACGCCCGGGCACGACGCGGGTGGGCCGACTACCAGACCGTCAAGAAGACCGTGCCCGGCGCCCGGAGCGCCGCGTGGCTGCTGATCAAGGTGGCCACCACGAAGATCGGGGTGATCGCCCTGCTGCTGGTGGGGGCGGTCGCGTACGCCGCCGCCGACTCCGACGGGAGTCCCGACCCACCGACGCAGACCCCGGGCCCGTCCGCTACCCCGAGCGTCCGGCAGGGGCGCTAGCCTCGGGGGGTGGACGACGGACTGCGGGTGAACGACCGGTGGACCGTTCCCGCCGCCGAGCTGCGGGAACGGTTCTCCCGGTCGTCCGGGCCCGGTGGCCAGGGCGTCAACACCACCGACTCGCGCGTCGAGCTGAGCTACGACCTGGCCGCCTCGCCCGGCGTGCCCGAGCCGCTGCGGGCGCGGGCGCTGGAGCGGCTCGCCGGCCGGCTGGTCGACGGCGTGCTCACCGTGGCCGCCAGCGAGCACCGGGCGCAGCTGGCCAACCGGGAGGCCGCCCGCGAACGGCTGGCCGCGCTGCTGCGCGAGGCCGCCGCCCCGCCGCCCCCGCCCCGCCGGCCCACCCGCCCGTCGCGGGGCGCGAAGGAGCGCCGACTGGCCGACAAGAAGCGCCGGTCACAGCGCAAGCGCGACCGCCGCGTCGACGGCGACTGACCCGAGGCTTCCCACGGGTCCTGGTGTTCCTCGCCGTCATCGACGGGATCCGGGCAGCCACCTCCACGGCGCAGCGGGCAGACCGCTGGCTCAGGGGGTCACGCCCCCACCCGTGTCGATGGCGCCGCCTGATCGAGCAGTGCCGCGCAGACACCGATGAGCCGGGCGCGTAGCTGACCGGCACGCTGTGCGAACTCGCGTTGACGCGCCACGTACTCGGCCTTGCCCTCCGGTGTCTCGATGGCCACCGCGGGCTGCCCGTAGGAGGAGAAGTCGTACGGGGACGCCTGCATGTCGAGTAGCCGGATGTCCCTCGCCAGCTCGAAGCAGTCGAGCGCCAGGTCCCCCGGGACCGCGGGGCCCAACTTGGTCGCCCACTTGTGGCAGTCCATCGACGCGTGCAGGCAGCCCGGCTGGTCGAGCTCCACCTGGCTCTCCCGCGTGGGTCGGAGCCGGTTGAGGCCGACCGCGTCCGGGGTGAAGAAGCGGAACGCGTCGAAGTGCGTGCAGCGGATCTGGTGCGACTCGACGACCGCGTCGGTGCCCTCCTGCCCGAGTCGCAGGGGGAGCGGGTGCCGGTGCTCGCGTTGGCGGTACACCATCGCCCACTCGTGCAGGCCGAAGCAGCCGGTGAAGGCCGGTCGCGACGCGATCGCGGACAACAGTCGGTGGATGAAGCGCACCGACTCGGCCCGGTCGACGAGGAACGCCGCGGCGTCGAAGCTCACCGCCCCGTCCGCCGCCGTGGCGTACCAACGCCACTGCCGGTGCGGGGCGGAGCCGTCCGGCCCCGGCTCCAGACAGATGCCCACGCCCGGGTGCCACCGTCGGAGCACCGAGGGCCGGGTGCCGTAGTAGTCGTACAGGAAGTCGTCGATCGCGTGGCGTTCCCCGGTGGCCCTGCGGGCGCGGTGGCCTGCGGTGAGGGCGTCCGCACGCCTCTCGTGCGCTTCCAGGAGGGGAACCCAGGTCGCCGCGGGGACGGTGGTCGACGGCTCCTCGCGCCGGGCCTGCCGGCGCGCCGCGTCGGGCACGGCGGTCGGGGTGAGGGCGGCGGTCACGAAGCCAAGGGTACGACCGCCGCCCGGCGCCCGGTCAGGGCACGTCCACCCGGACCCCGGCGGAGAACACCCCGCTGCGCAGCTCGAGCTGCTCCGGCGGCGCCTTCCCGGCGACGGTGAAGACCAGCGGCAGCACCGTCCGGCTGCCGGCCGCCATCGGCTGGGCGAAGACGTCCCGGCCCTGGTTGGCCGCCCGGGTCGCCTGCTCGTCGGTGCTGACGAAGTTGCCGTCGGGCAGGTACGCCCGTTGCAGCCGGCCGTGCCAGCTCTGCTGCTCCGGGGTGAGGTTGCGCACCCCGACCGTCGCCTCGCACTGCCGGGCCGCGGCGCCGGGCTCGCACGCGACGCGGTACACGGTGAACTCGAACGCCGACTCGCGCAGCGGCTCGCCGACGGCGCCGTTGACCCCCTGGCCCAGCCACGCGCCGCTGGTCGGCTGGCTGTCGGTGTCGACGGCGGCGACCTGCCGGGTGGCCGTCCAGGCGGCGGTGCCCACCGTGCCGGCGAGCACGGCGGCGGCCACCGGGACGATCAACCAGACGGACGGCTTGCGGCGGAGCTGTTCCGGTCGCGGCGCGGCCGGGCGTGGGTAGACCGTCCCTGGATGATGGCCGGAGAGGGCCGCGGCGACCGGCCGGCGGCGCCGGCGCCAGGTCCACACCCCGCCCACCGCGAGCACCGTCACCGTGCCGAGCCCGGCCAGCAGCACCGGCGTCCGGCGCCACGGCGGCGCCTCGGAACGCTCGGGCGCGGCGGCCGGCGCGCCCGCGTTCCAGGTCGCGGTCGCACAGTCGTACGGCCGGCTGCCGTCGCGGGCGTAGGCGCAGGCCGGCGCGGTCAGCGGCCGGGCCGGGGCGGCGGCGGTGAGCGCCGTGCCCAGGGTGGTGGTGCTGCGGGCGGGCAGCTTGAGCTGCCAGGTCACCTCGGTGGCCGACTGACCGGTGGCCCGGGTGGCCCGGCCCCCGGCGGTGATGGCGGTCGCCGAGGCCCCGGGCGGCAGTTCCTGCCGGACGGTGGTGTCCACCGGCGTGCCCCCGCTGTTGCGGACCTGGATCCGGTAGCGCGGCGCCGGCGTGCTCTCCGGCACCACCGCGACCGTGACCGGCGGCTTCGCCACCGGCGGGGCGGCCCGGGTCGGGGTGGGCACCGCCGGCGGCGCCGACGGCATCGCCGGCTCCGGGGTCGGCGCGACCACCGGTGGTGGCGCGGCCGCCGCGGGTGGGGCCGCCGCGGGCAGTGCCGGCACGGCGGAGAGAATGCCGAGGCAGTGTACGAACACTGCGAGGGCCCTGTGGTGTCGTGTCGATGCAGGCATACGAACGAACCTCCGGAGCCGACGCTATGGGCGCGACGACACCGGGCGGGTACGAAGTCGCGAACTCCGCCCCCGCGAGCGGAGGGTGGCGTAGGGTGCGCCCTCCCCGTCTGCGGCGCGCCCCTGACTCCGGCCTCGGCCGGGGCGCGGGTCACCGGGGCTAGATTGGCCTGGTGCGTATCGCTCGTTTTGCTCATGCCAAGGGAATGTCGTTCGGGGTCGTCGAGGGCGAAGCGGAGGCGGGCCCGCAGAGCCTGACCATCGCCGAGATCGAGGGCCACCCGTTCGGCCAGATCACCTTCAGCGGTGCCCGCTGGGCGCTGTCGGACGTCCGCCTGCTCTCGCCGATCCTGCCCAGCAAGGTCGTCTGCGTCGGCCGCAACTACGCCGAGCACGCCGCCGAGCACGGCAGCGAGGTGCCGAAGGAGCCGCTGCTCTTCCTCAAACCGTCCACCTCCGTGATCGGGCCCCGGGACGCGATCCGGCTGCCGATCTTCTCGAAGCAGGTCGAGCACGAGGCCGAACTGGCCGTGGTGATCGGCGCGCCGGGCGCCCGCCGGGCCGACCGGGCCGCCGCGGAGCGGGCCATCTTCGGCTACACCTGCGCCAACGACGTCACCGCCCGGGACCTCCAGCGCTCCGACGGCCAGTGGACCCGCGCCAAGGGCTTCGACTCGTTCTGCCCGATCGGGCCGTGGATCACCACCGGGCTCGACGTCCGCGACCTGGAGATCCGCTGTGAGGTGGGTCGCAATCCCGAGGAGATGGAGGTCCGCCAGCTCGGCCGGACCCGCGACATGGTCTTCGACGTGCCGGCCCTCGTGTCGTACGTCTCGCACGTGATGACGCTGCTCCCCGGCGACGTGGTGCTCACGGGCACACCCGCCGGGGTTAGCCCGCTGCTGGACGGGGATACGGTCACCGTGCGGATCGAGGGGATCGGAGACCTCATCAACCCGGTGGTGCCCGTCGCCTGATCCGCGTCGAGGCCCCGTTTCCGCAGTTCAGGGGCGGTTTGGGGGACTCGATTTGGCCTGCTGGCACCGGGAGGGTAAAGTTTGATCCCGGCACCGCAAGGGGCCAATGGGGTATGGGGTAATTGGCAGCCCGACTGATTCTGGTTCAGTTAGTCTAGGTTCGAGTCCTGGTACCCCAGCGCAGCCGAGGTTCGGAAGAGCTTCGGGCGCTGGATCTCGTAGGAGACGACTCCGGTTCCCGTCAGGGGATCGGGGTTCTCTCTGATAGAGTCCAGCGGCACCGCTCGGCAGAGTGGTGCCGCAAGTTCAGGTTCTGGCCCCGTCGTCTAGCGGCCCAGGACGCCGCCCTCTCAAGGCGGTAGCGCCGGTTCGAATCCGGTCGGGGCTACATCTCAGAACGGCCCGTTCCACTCCGGTGGGGCGGGCCGTTTCGCATGTCCCGCGCCGACGCTGCTTGTTGCCTGCCGCCGCAGACACGGATGGCCCGACGCCGGCGGCTGCGACCCGCCGTGTGTGGCTCGGGCTCGCCCCTGCTGGCCGACCGGTCTCCGCCCCGCCGGTCGTGGCCTCGGCCGAAGCCTGGTCTCCGGTCGTCCGATCCTGGTCGTCCGGGTGGTGGAGTGCCGGGACGACCGTCGGGTCGCCCCGATTTCCGCCCCGGTGAGGGCCGCCGCTAGACTACAGCCGCACCGCTCGCAAGGGCGGTGGAAGCAGTGAAGTCTTGGCCCCGTCGTCTAGCGGCCCAGGACGCCGCCCTCTCAAGGCGGTAGCGCCGGTTCGAATCCGGTCGGGGCTACATCTCAGAACGGCCCGTTCCACTCCGGTGGAACGGGCCGTTCGGCATTCCACCCTCCCGCCCGGGCTGCACCGCGCGCTGTACTTCCGCCCCTGGCCGCGCCGCTGCCGGTCGTGTCGACCAAGAAGTTTTCGCTCGGTCGGGGGTCGAACCCGGGCGAAAACTTCTTGATCGACGCGGGGCCGATGGGCGGCGGTGGGGCGAGCCGGCGGGTGGGCCGGGTGGGCCGGGTGGGCCGGGTGGGCCGGGGGGCCGGGGTGGGTGGGGCGTCAGAGGCCGGAGAGGCGTTGGCCGGCGCGGACCACGGCCATGGCGTGGCGTTCGCCGGGGCGGCGTCCCAGGCGCTCGATGGGCCCGGAGATGCTGATCGCGGCGATGACCCGACCGGTGCGGTCGCGGATCGGCGCCGAGACGCTCGCCACACCGGCCTCGCGTTCGGCGACGCTCTGCGCCCAGCCCCGGCGGCGTACCTCGGCCAGGGTGCGGCCGGTGAACTTCGACCGGGGTAGCAGCGGCATCACGGCCTCGGGCGGCTCCCAGGCGAGCAGGATCTGCGCCGCGGAGCCCGCCGTCATCGGCAGCACCGAGCCGACCGGCACGGTGTCCCGCAGGCCGCTGGCGCGCTCGGCGGCGGCCACGCAGATGCGTTCGTCGGCGCGGCGCAGGTAGAGCTGGGCGCTTTCGCCCGTCGCGTCCCGCAGTGCCGCCAGCAGCGGCTCCGCCGCCGTCAGGAGCACGTCCGGGGCAGCGTTGGCGAGCTCACCCAGGCGCGGGCCGGGACGCCAGCGACCCTGGGTGTCCCGGACCAGCATCCGGTGGATCTCCAGCGCCTGCGCCAGCCGGTGCGCGGTGGCCCGGGGCAGCTTGGTGCGTTCAACGAGTTCGGCCAGGCTGGCGCCGTCGACGCAGGCGGCCAGGATGACCACCGCCTTGTCGAGAACGCCGACACCGCTCATACTGTGTCCCACAAGCCGAAACTTACCTCCCAGAATTTAGGATGTCCAGATGGTGGGAGTCACTACTACCGAGCCGAGGACCCTGGCCGAGAAGGTCTGGGACGCGCACGTCGTACGGTCCGCCGAGGGCGAGCCCGATCTGCTCTTCATCGACCTGCACCTGCTGCACGAGGTGACGAGCCCGCAGGCCTTCGACGGGCTGCGCCTCGCCGGGCGCCGGGTGCGCCGCACCGACCTCACGCTCGCGACGGAGGACCACAACACCCCGACGGGGTATGCCGACCCGTCGTTCCGCCTGCGGCGCGGCGATCTGCTCACCATCGCCGACCCCACCTCGCGTACGCAGATCGAGACGCTGCGCCGCAACTGCGCCGAGTTCGGGGTGCGGCTGCACCCGCTGGGCGACGAGAACCAGGGCATCGTGCACGTCATCGGCCCGCAGCTCGGCGTCACCCAGCCCGGCATGACCATCGTCTGTGGGGATTCGCACACCGCCACCCACGGCGCGTTCGGCGCGCTCGCGTTCGGCATCGGCACGAGTGAGGTCGAACACGTGCTGGCCACCCAGACGCTGCCGCAGAGCCGGCCGAAGACGATGGCGGTGAACGTGACCGGGCGGCTCGCCCCCGGGGTCACCGCCAAGGACCTGGTGCTCGCGCTGATCGCCCAGGTGGGTACGGGCGGCGGCCGCGGGCACATCGTCGAGTACCGCGGCGAGGCGATCCGGTCGCTGTCCATGGAGGGGCGGATGACGATCGCCAACATGTCCATCGAGTGGGGCGCCAAGGCCGGCATGATCGCGCCGGACGAGACCACCTTCGCGTACCTGAAGGGGCGGCCGAACGCCCCGAAGGGCGCCGACTGGGACGCGGCGCTGGCCTGGTGGCGGACCCTGCCCACCGACGAGGGCGCCACCTTCGACGCCGAGGTGACCCTCGACGCCGGCGCCGTCACCCCGTTCGTGACCTGGGGCACCAACCCGGGTCAGGGCGCGCCGCTGGGCGCGGTGGTGCCCACGCCCGAGGAGTTCGTCACCGAGGCCGAGCGGACCGCCGCCCGGCGCGCGCTGGAGTACATGGACCTGCGCCCCGGCACCCCGCTGCGCGACCTCGCCGTCGACGTGGTCTTCGTCGGGTCCTGCACCAACGGCCGGCTGGAGGACCTCCGGGCCGCCGCCGACGTGCTGCGCGGGCACCGGGTCGCCGACGGGGTGCGGATGCTGGTCGTGCCCGGTTCCGCCGCCGTCCGCGAGGCGGCCGAGGCGGAGGGGCTGGACAAGGTCTTCAGCGACGCCGGCGCCGAGTGGCGCTTCGCCGGCTGCTCCATGTGCCTGGGGATGAACCCGGACACGCTCTCGCCGGGCCAGCGTTCCGCCTCGACCTCCAACCGCAACTTCGAGGGCCGCCAGGGCCGGGGCGGACGCACCCACCTGGTCTCCCCGCCGGTCGCCGCCGCCACCGCCGTGGCGGGCCGGCTGGCCGCTCCCACCGACCTGTAGAAGGGCACCCAGATGGAGAGGTTCACCACCCACACGGGCACCGCCGTGCCGCTGCGGCGCTCCAATGTGGACACCGATCAGATCATCCCCGCCGTGTACCTCAAGCGGGTGACCCGGACCGGTTTCGCGGACGGCTTGTTCAGCGCCTGGCGGGAGGACCCGGAATTCGTGCTCAACGATGAAGCCTATTCGGGTGCGTCGATTCTTGTGGCCGGTCCGGAGTTCGGCACCGGCTCCTCCCGGGAGCACGCCGTCTGGGCGCTGCGCGACTGGGGGTTCCGTGCCGTGATCGCGCCCCGCTTCGGCGACATCTTCCGGGGCAACGCCCTCAAGGAGGGGCTGCTCCCGGTCGAGCTGGAATTGAAGGCGGTCGAGGAGATCTGGGACCTGGTGGAGGCCGACCCGACCACCCCCGTCACCGTGGACCTGACCGCCCGCGAGGTGCGTGTCGGCGAGGCCACCTGGTCGTTCCCGATGGACGACTTCAGCCGTTGGCGGCTGCTGGAGGGCTTGGACGACATTGGACTCACCCTCCGCCACGAGTCGGAGATCAGCGCCTTCGAGGCCACCCGGGCGCCGTTCCTGCCCTCGGTCGCATAGCCGTACGCCCGATCCCACAGCGGTTTCCGCCCCCGCCGGTCTCACCGGTGGGGGCGAATCCGTTACGACACAAGGGCTTTTTTCGACCGAATGTTTGTGTCCCGGCAGCACAGGGCATACCGTGCGCGCAGAATGGCTCGCGTCGAGTCAGTTGCACAATCGGGAGGAAGTCGTGAACAAGGCCGAGCTCATCGAGGCGCTCGCCGTTCGCCTGGGGGACCGGAAGACGGCGACGGCCGCGCTCGACGCGGTCCTCGCTGAGGTCCAGGCGGCGGTCACCAAGGGCGAGAAGGTGGCGATCACCGGATTCGGAGCGTTCGAAAAGCGCGTCCGGGGCGCCCGAACAGCGCGCAACCCGCGGACCGGCGAGGCGGTGAAGGTCAAGAAGACATCCGTCCCGACCTTCCGTCCCGGCGCCGGATTCAAGGAGATGGTGGCCAGCGGCAAGGTGCCGAAGGCCACGGCGGCGGCGAAGAAGAGCACGGCTGCCGCCGCCAAGACCACGTCCGCCGCCAAGACCACCGCGGCGGCCAAGACGACGGGTGCCAAGGCGACCGGGGCGAAGGCCACCGGGGCTAAGGCGACCGGCGCCAAGGCCACCGGGGCCAAGGCGGCGGGCGCGAAGGCGGCCGGGACCAAGGCGACCGAGGCGGCCAAGAAGGCCCCCGCGGCGAAGGCGACCAAGACCACCGCGGCGAAGAAGACCGCGACCACCAAGGCCGCCCCGGCGAAGAAGACCACCGCGGCGGCCAAGGCCACGGCGGCGAAGAAGACCGCCGCGACGGCGAGCAAGAGCGCGGCGGCGAAGAAGGCGCCGGCAAAGAAGTCGGCGGCGAAGAAGACCGCCACCAAGCGCTGAACCTGGCGGTACGGCAAGGGCGTCCACCGACGGTGGGCGCCCTTCGCCGTGTCCACCCCCACCCGTTGACCCCGACCGTGCCCCGCCCGCAGAATCGCCGCACCCCTTCCGGTCGGCGAAAGGCAGCCCGGTGCGCTACCGCCACCTCACCACCGTCACCCTCGCCCTGGGCGTCGTGCTCCTGGTCGACGTGCTGCGCGTCTTCCTGCCGGCGGTCATCACCATCTTCGGGCAGGCCGCCTCGACCCCCGCCGAACTGCTGGGGGCGTTCGCGTTCGGCTGGTTCCTGCTCGCCCTGGCCGCGCCCGCGCTGATCCGTCGGGTCGGCGCCCGCCCCGTGACGCTCGTCGCCGCGGTGCTGCTGGTCGTGGCGCGGCTCGCCGTCAACGGCCAGCCGGGCGGGCGGCTCCAGCTCTGGCTCGCCACGGCCGGGCTGCTGGCCGGGCTGGTCTGGCTCGCCGGTGTCGCCGCCGGCACCGATCGCCCCGTACCCGGGTTGGCGCTCGGGTTGGCGGTCGGGGCCGTCCTGCACACGGTGCTGGACACGTACCGCTCGGCGTTCTTCGGGGACTGGCCGGCGTGGTTGGCGGCCGTCGGAGTCGCGGCGCTCTTCCTGGCGGGGCAGGCGCGGCCCGCGCCGGCGTCCGGGGCGGGCGGCGTACGGAGCTGGCTGCTGGCCGGGCCGGCGCTGCTGCTCGCCGGCATGGTGGCGCTCTCCCCGGCGGTCGCCCGGACGGCGACGTCGTACCAGTTCGGTCTGCTGCGGTCGGATCCCGCCGACGAGGTGGGGGTGGCCACCGTGCCGCTGTTCGGCCCCGCCCCGCTCGCCGTGGCGGTCGGCGGGTTCCTGCTCGCCGCGCTGGCCCCGCCCCGCCGGGGCGCCTGGCGGTGGCTCGGGCCGGTGGCCCTGGTCGGCGGGGCCGTCCTCGTCGCCCTCGGACGCGGGGAGTTGCTGCTGCCGGCCGTCCTGCTCACCGCCGTCGGTCTCGGCGCGTGCCTGGCGTCGGCCGGTGCGGCGGACGGACGGGGCGACGACGGCGCGGACGAAGCCCGCACCCCGGTCCCCGACGGCGCTGGGCAGGACCCGGCACGGGCAGCCGGGCGGCGCGGGTACGCCGCCGTCGCCGGGATGCTCGTCTTCGCCGTCGCGGCGGTGGCCTACTACTCCGCCTACGACCTCGGCCACCCCAACGCCGGGGTGCCGGTGGCGGTGGCGGTGCTGGTCGCCGCCGTCGCGCTGGCGACCCGTCCCACGCCGGGGCCGGCCCGGTCGCCGCTGCCGCCGGTGTGGACGGCCGCCACCGCCGCCGTGGTGACGCTGCTGGCCGCGGTCGCCAGCGACGAGCTGCTCTCCGCCACCAACCGGGACGGGCCGCCGGAGACGGTGCGGGTGGCGGCGTACAACGTGCGGATGGGGTTCGGGATGGACGGCCGCTTCGACCCGGACGCGCTGGCGCGGGCCGTGGCCGGGGCCGACGTCGTGGCACTCAGCGAGGTGGACCGGGGCTGGCTGCTCAACGGCGGCCACGACACGCTCGACCTGCTGGCGGAGCGGCTGGACATGCCGTACGTCTTCGCGCCGGCCGCCGATCCGCTCTGGGGCGACGCCGTGCTCAGCCGGTGGCCACTGGACGCGGCGCGGACCCGGCCGCTGCCGGCGGTCGGCGCGCCCACCGGGGCGCAGGCCCTCGGCGTCACCGTCGACTTCAGCGAGGGCGTCAGCCTGGCGGTCGTCGCCACCCACCTGCAACCGCCGCCCGGCGAGGACCCGGTGGTCCAGGCCCGCGCGGTCGCCGACTTCGCCGTGCGGTACGCGGCCGGCCGTCCCCTGGTGGTCGCCGGAGACCTGAACACCGAGCCCGGCGACCCGGCGTTCACCGAGTTCACCCGGGCCGGTCTGGTCGACGCGCTCGCCGCCGCCCGTCCCCTGCCGACCAGCCCGGCGGACGCCCCGCGCCAGCAGATCGACCACGTCTTCGTCACGCCCGGCCTGGCCGCCGCCGACGCAGCGGCTCCGCCCGGGACGGCCAGCGACCACCTGCCGGTCGCGGTGACGCTGACCCTGCCACCGGCCTGACCCGCCGCCGAACGGGCCGGCCTGACCCGCCGCCCAGCGGGCCGGTCGGGACCGGTCGACCCCGGTGGGTGCGCGGTCAGAGGCGGTCGCCGGCGACCAGGCGGTCGCCGGCGAAGGCGAGCAGCCAGCCGCCGCCCTTCGGGGTGGTGAAGTCGCCCGGCCGCCCGCTGAGTCGGGCCAGGGCGCCCGGGATCACCTTGCCCTGGCTGCACACCCCCACCGGCTCGCCGGTGGCCGCCAGCGCGGCCAGGCGGCCGGCGGCGGCCAGCGCGCACTCGTCGGGCTGCTGGCCCGGCCGCGGCTCGTCCAGGTCGCCGTCGATCTCGACCGGCAGGTCGAGCAGCGCCGCCGCCGGGTCGAGGGTCTGTACGCAGCGGCGGGCCGAGGCCGACAGCAGGCGTACCGGGCGGAGCAGCGCCACCAGCGGGGCGAGCGCGTGGGCCTGCGCCCAGCCCCGGGCGTCGAGCGGCCGGCCGGTGTCCGGGCCCGACCAGGTGGCCCGCTTGCCGGCGTGGGCGTGCCGGACCAGCGCCACCGTCCCGGTGACCGTCGGCAGGGCCGCGAACGCGGCCAGCACCTCGGCGTCGTGCGGGTAGCTGACCAGCCGGACCGCCTCGTCCACGCCGAGCCAGCGCACGTCGTCGACCTCGGTGCCCGGCTGGAAGCCGCCGGTGGCCACCGCCCGCATCGACCAGTAGTCGACCACCTTCGGGCGGCCCTCGCTGCGGTAGCGCACGGTGGGCAGCCGCACCTGCGGCACCGCCCGGACGTCGGTCTCCTCGGCCACCTCCCGCACGGCGGCGCGCAGCGGATGCTCGCCCGGCTCCAGCTTGCCCTTGGGCAGCGACCAGTCGCCGTAGCGGGGCCGGTGCACGAGGCAGACCAGCACCCCACCGCGCGGGGTGGCGTCCGTGCTCCCGGCGGCCGGCCCCTCGCCCGGCCCGGGCTCATCGGCGGGGCGCCACACGACACCACCCGCCGCCCGGATCGGGGGCGCGGCGTCAGGGAACCCGGGCAGCCGGCCCCGGCCGGGGCCGGCCGCGTCCCGCTCATCCAGCATCAGGTCAGCCTATGCGGGTACCGGTCAGCCCGCCGTGTCACCGACGCGACGCAGCAGCAACTCCTGGAGGTGGACCCGCGGTTCCTCGGCCGTGCCGGTACGCCGGCTCCAGGTGCCGTCCGCCGCCAGCTCGAACGCGTCCACGTCGGGGCTCATCGCGGCGGTCAGCACGTGGTCCAGCTCGGCCCGGGCGACGGGGTCGCTCACCCGCACCAGCGCCTCGACCCGGCGGTCCAGGTTGCGGTGCATCAGGTCGGCCGAGCCCATCCAGAACTCGGCGTCGCCGTCGTTGCCGAACCGGAAGATCCGGGAGTGCTCCAGGAACCGGCCCAGGATCGAGCGGACCCGGATGTTCTCCGACAGGCCGGGCACCCCCGGGCGCAGCGTGCACATGCCCCGGATCACCAGGTCCACGTGGACGCCGGCCCGGGAGGCCCGGTAGAGCGCGTCCGTGATCTTCTCGTCGACCAGCGAGTTCACCTTGATCTGCACGAGCCCGGGCATGCCCAGCCGGACGTGCGCGATCTCCCGCTCGATGCGTTCGATGAGGCCGCTGCGGATGCCCTGCGGCGCCACCAGCAGACGGCGGTACGAGGTCTGCCGGCTGTAGCCGGTGAGGACGTTGAACAGGTCGGTCAGGTCGGCCCCGATCTCCGGGTCGGCGGTGAGCATGCCGAAGTCCTCGTAGAGCCGGGCGGTCTTCGGGTGGTAGTTGCCGGTGCCGATGTGGCAGTAGCGGCGGATCTGGTTGCCCTCCTGGCGTACCACCAGGGCGGTCTTGCAGTGCGTCTTCAGCCCGACCAGGCCGTAGACGACGTGGCAGCCGGCGCGCTCCAGCTTGCGCGCCCAGCCGATGTTGGCCACCTCGTCGAAGCGCGCCTTCAGCTCGACCAGCACCACCACCTGCTTGCCGGCGGCCGCCGCGTCGACGAGCGCGTCCACGATCGGGGAGTCGCCGCTGGTGCGGTAGAGGGTCTGCTTGATGGCCAGCACGTCCGGGTCCGCGGCGGCCTGCTCGATGAAGCGCTGCACGCTGGTGGCGAACGAGTGGTACGGGTGGTGGACGAGGATGTCGCCGTCGCGCAGGGTCGCGAAGACGCTGCGCGGCACCTCGCCCTCGGTGAGGCGGGGGTGGGTGGCCGGCACGAACGGCGGATCCTTGAGGTCCGGCCGGTCGGCCTCGTCGTAGAGCTGCCAGAGCGCGGAGAGGTCGAGCAGGCCGGGCACCCGCAGCACCTCCTGGTCGTGCATGTCCAGCTCGCGGACGAGCAGCTCCAGCACGTGGTCGGAGACCGAGGCGGCCACCTCCAGCCGGACGGGCGGGCCGAACCGGCGCCGGGCCAGCTCCCGTTCCAGGGCCTGGAGCAGGTCCTCGTCGCGGTCCTCGTCGACCTCCATCTCGGCGTTGCGGGTGACCCGGAACAGGTGGCACTCGACCACCCGCATGCCGGAGAAGAGCTGCCCCAGGTGCACCGAGATCAGGTCCTCCACCGGCAGCATCCGCACGCCCGGCAGGTCGCGGTGCACCCGGACGAAGCGGGGCACGTTGTTCGGCACCTTGACCCGGGCGAAGAACTCCGAGCCGCCGTCCGGGTCGCGGACGGCCACCGCGAGGTTGAGCGACCGCCCGGAGATGTACGGGAAGGGGTGCGCCGGGTCCACCGCCAGCGGGGTCAGCACCGGGAAGATCTGCTCCCGGAAGTACGCGCGCAGCCGTTCCCGTTCGGGGTCGTCCAGTTCGGCCCAGCGCAGGATCCGGATGTCCTCGGCGGCCAGCTTCGGCAGCACCTCGTCGGTGAAGCAGGCCGAGTGCCGGGCCACCAGCGTCGCGGCCTTCCCGGCGACCAGTTCCAGCTGGGTGCGCAGCGGCATCCGGTCCCCGCCGCGTACCGGCAGGCCGGCCTGGAGCCGGCGCTTCAGCCCGGCGACCCGCACCATGTAGAACTCGTCGAGGTTGCTGGCGAAGATGGCCAGGAACTTGGCCCGCTCCAGCAGCGGCGTGCGCGGGTCCTCGGCGAGCGCCAGCACCCGGGCGTTGAAGTCGAGCCAGGAGAGTTCCCGGTTGAGGAAGCGGTCCTCCGGCAGCGGCTCCGCCGCGGGGGGCTCGTCGATGAGGTCGGGCGCCGGCGCCTCGGCGGGCGGCGGCGCATCCAGCACCTCCTCCAGCCCGGCGGAGGCGGCCGCACCGGCGGCGTCGGCCGTGCCGGTCGCTGCGGACACTCCGCCCGGGGTCGCTGCGGACGCACCGCCCGGGGTCGCGGCGGACACTCCGCCTGGAGCTGCGGTGGGCGCCTCGCCGGGGGGCGCGGCCGGCGGGTCGGCGTGGAAGCGGCCGTCGGCGCCCCGGGACCGGGTGCCGTTGCGGGGGGCGGCAGGGTCGGTGGACGGGCGGTTGGCGGGGTGCTTGCGAGGGGTGCTCACCTGCCCATAATCACCCGGATGCGGTTAACGCAAAATGAACTTCGACCAGCCGCTCAGGCCATCGTCGGCAATGTCACCCGGACCACCGCGCCGGTGTCGTCGGTCTCGACGCGCAACCGCTGGCCGAGGCGGAGCAGGCGCAGGCCGGAGGCGTCGAACGCCCGGGCCGGGAAGGCCAGCTCGGTGCCGTCGTCGAGGAGCAGCGTCCCGCTGCGGGTCGCCGCGTCGTAGGTGGCCACCGTGCCCTGCATGACCCGCACGCTACACGCCCCTCAGGCCGGGCAGCCGGCGGCGGCCAACGCGGCCGTGCGGGGCCCCAGTCCGAGCCGGGCCGCCGCGGCCAGGTCGCCGGCGGTGTCCACGTCCCGGCGCAGGCTCGACCAGTCCCCGGTGAGGGCGAGCGCCCCGCTCGCGGCGTGCGCGGCGGCCGAGCCGACCCCGAAGCGGGGATCCAGGGCCACGCCCGGCGGCGCGGCCAGCAGCACGGTGCCCTGGCCGGGGGCGTCGGCCACGTACCCGCGTACGCCCGGGGGCGCGGCCTGGGCCGCCCGCAGCGCCGCCGCCAGCTCGGCCGGGCGCAACGCGGGCAGGTCGGCGGTGAGCCCGGCCACCCAGCCGCCGCCCGCGACCGACGCGCCGTGCCGGAAGGCGGCGTTCAGCCCGGCCCCGGGGGCGTCGGGCAGCGCCCGGGCGCCCGCCCGGCGGGCGGCCTCGGCCACCCGGGCGTCGTCGGTGACGACCAGCACCCCCGCCACCGCCGGGCAGGCCCGCACCGCGGCGACCGTGTCGGCGGCCAGGGCCAGCGCCAGTTCCTCGTGCGGTACGGCCGGCAGCGCCCCCCGCAGCCGGCTCTTCGCGGCGGCCAGGCGCTTCACGGGCACCACCACGGTCCACCTCGGCTGACTCACACCGCCATCCTGCCAGCCGTACGGCGGTACCCTCTCTGGCCGGACCCGGGTCGAGCAGGCATGATTTCCGCTGCGGGCGTCACCGGGTGCGGATCCGGTGGGGGCGGGGCGGCACGAGGAGGCGCGGTGACACGGCGGAGGCTGGGGTTCTGGCAATGGTTCGCCGTGGTGCTGGTCAAGCCGGTGATGACCGTCTGGACCCGGCGCACCTGGCGCGGTGTGGAGCACCTGCGCGGCGACGGTGGCGTGATCATTGTGCCGAACCACATCTCGCACGCCGACCCGCTCGTCGCGGCCCACTTCGTCTACGACTCCGGCCGTTGGCCGCAGTTCCTCGGCAAGGCCAGCGTGTTCCGGGTCCCGGTGATCGGCTGGATCCTGCACCGGTGCCGGCAGATCCCGGTCGAGCGCAACACCGTGGACGCGGTGCGGTCGCTGGACCATCTCGTCGCCGCGCTCGACCAGGGCGGCGCGGTGGTGATCTACCCGGAGGGCACCATCACCCGCGAGCCGGAGCTGTGGCCGATGAAGGGCAAGACCGGCGCCGCCCGCCTCGCGCTCGCCACCGGGGCGCCGGTGGTCCCGCTCGTCATGTGGGGCCCGGAGCGGATCTTCGACCCGCGCCGGTCCCGACTGGACCCGCGCCCCCGGATTCCGGTGACCGTGGTCGCCGGACCCCCCGTCGACCTGGGCCGGTGGGCCGGGTCGACCCCGACGAAGGCCGTCCTCGAGGAGATGACCGACACCATCATGCTGCGCCTTCGTGACATGCTCACCGAGATCCGGGGCGGCACCCCGCCACCGCTGTGGGAACGGACGGCCCGCCCCGCCGTCGAGCGGCCGCGGCCGGAGGCGGCGGCGTGAGCGGGCACGTCGCGGTCCTGGGTGCCGGCTCGTGGGGCACCGCGTTCGCCAAGATCCTCGCCGACGCCGGGCGGGACGTCACCGTCTGGGCCCGCCGCCAGGCGGTCGCCGACACGATCCGGGCCGAGCGGCGCAACCCGGAGTACCTGCCGGACGTGCTGCTGCCGTCGCGGGTCACGGCGACGGGCGACGCCGCCGAGGCGATCACCGGGGCCGAGCAGGTGGTGCTGGCCGTACCGTCGCAGACGCTGCGCGGCAACCTGGCCGAGTGGACCGCGCACCTGCACCCGGACGCCACCCTGGTGTCGCTGATGAAGGGCATCGAGCTCGGCACCACCAGGCGGATGAGCGAGGTGATCGTGGAGACCACCGGGGTGGCGGCGGACCGGGTGGTGGTGGTCTCCGGCCCCAACCTGGCCCCGGAGATCGCCGCCGAGCAGCCCGCCGCCACGGTGGTCGCCTGCACCGACGCCGACCGGGCGACGCTGGTGCAGCGCTCCATCACCACGCCCTACTTCCGCCCGTACACCAACGACGACGTGATCGGCTGCGAGCTGGGCGGCGCGGTCAAGAACGTGATCGCCCTGGCGTACGGCATCGCCGTGGCGATGGGTTTCGGCGACAACACCCGGGCCATGCTCGTCACCCGGGGACTGGCCGAGACGGCCCGGCTCGGGGTGGCCCTGGGCGCCGACCCGCTCACCTTCGCCGGCCTGGCGGGGATGGGCGACCTCGTCGCCTCCTGCTCGTCGCCGCTGGCCCGCAACCGCACCTTCGGCGAGCACCTGGGCCGGGGCGCGACCCTGGAGGAGGCACGCGTCGCCACCCGGCAGACCGCCGAGGGCGTCAAGAGCGCGCTGGCCCTGCGCGACCTGGCCCGGGCGCACGCGGTGGAGATGCCGATCACCGAGCAGGTCGAGCTGGTCTGCCACGAGGGCATGGACCCTCGGCTCGCCGTCGAGGCGCTGATGAGCCGCACCACCAAGCCGGAGTGAGCGACGTGACCGAGCACCACGACGGCACCCGCTGCGTCCGCGCCGGCCTGCCCGAGCCGGCTCCCGGCCAGCCGTTCCTGCCCGGGCCGGTGTTCGCCGCGCCGTACCACCTGGACCCGTGGGCGGGGCCGGCGGCGGCACCCGACGGCTACGGCCGGCCGGACAACCCCACCCGGCGGCTGCTGGAGGCGGCGGTCGGGGAACTGGAGGGGGGCGACTGCCGGGTCTTCGCCAGCGGGCAGGCCGCGATCACCGGGCTGGTGCTGACGGTGCTCAGGCCGGGGGACACCGTGGTGCTCCCGTCGGACGGGTACTTCGCCGTCCGGGCCTTCGCCGCCGACACGCTGGAGGGCATCGGCGTACGGGTGCTCCTCGCCCCGACCGCCGGCCCGCACCCGGCCTTCGACGGCGTACGCCTGGTGCTGCTGGAGACCCCGGCCAACCCGGGCCTGGACGTCGCCGACGTGGCGGCGCTGGCCGCCCGGGCGCACGCCGCCGGCGCCCTGGTCGCGGTCGACAACACCACGGCGACTCCGCTCGGGCAGCGCCCGCTCGACCTGGGCGCCGACGTCGTGGTGGCCTCCGGGACGAAGGCCCTCACCGGGCACTCCGACCTGCTGCTGGGCTACGTCGCGACCCGCTCGCCCGAGCTGCGGGACGCGGTCACCGCCTGGCGGAACGTCACCGGGGCCGTGCCGGGCGCGTTCGACGCCTGGCTCGCGCACCGGTCGCTGGCCACCCTGGACCTGCGGCTGGCCCGGCAGACCGCGAACGCGCAGGCCCTCGCCGGGCTGCTCGCGGGGCGCGACGACGTGACCGGGCTGCGCTGGCCGGGGCTGCCCGGCGACCCGGCCCACCCGGTGGCGTCGGTCCAGATGCGACGCATCCCCGGGGTGCTCTGCTTCGACCTGGGCGACGCCGGGCGGGTGGCGCGGTTCCTCGACGCGGCCCGGCTGGTGGCCGCGGCCACCTCCTTCGGCGGCCTGCACACCACCGCCGACCGGCGGGCCCAGTGGGGCGACGACACCCCGCCCGGCTTCGTCCGGCTCTCCTGCGGGGTCGAGGACGCCGTCGACCTGGTCGCCGACGTGACCGCCGCCCTGGACGCCAGCCGCTGAGCACCGGACGCCGGCCCGGAGGTGCCCCGTGACCGTCTTCTCCTTCCGCCCCGACCGGCCCGCCCTCGTGCAGCGGCTGCGCGCCGCCGGCTGCGTCTACGCCGAGGACGAGGCAGAACTGCTGATCGCCGCCGCCGGCTCGGCCGAGGCGCTGGCCGGCCTGGTCGACCGCCGGGTCGCCGGGCTGCCGCTGGAGTACGTGCTCGGCTGGGCCGAGTTCTGCGGCGAACGGATCGCCGTCGACCCCGGCGTGTTCGTGCCGCGTGCGCGTACCGCCCTGCTGGTCGACGTCGCCGTCGCGGTGACCGGCCCCGCGGCGGCCGTGGTGGACCTGTGCTGCGGCTCCGGCGCCACCACGGTGGCGCTGGCCCGCCGGCTCGCGCCGCGCTGGCTGGCCGCCGCCGACGTGGACCCCGCCGCCGTGGCCTGCGCCCGGCGCAACCTGGCCCCGCTGGCCGTGCCGGTCTTCGAGGGCGACCTGTACGACCCGCTGCCGGCCCGCTGGCGGGGCCGGCTGGACCTGGTGCTGGCCAACGCCCCCTACGTGCCGACGGCGGCGGTGGCGCTGATGCCGCCGGAGGCCCGGCTGCACGAGGCGCCGGTGGCCCTCGACGGCGGGCCGGACGGACTGGCGGTGCTGCGCCGCGTCGCCGAGGGCGCGGCGCGCTGGCTGGCCCCGGGCGGGCACCTGGTGGTCGAGGCGGGGGAGGCGCAGGTGGAGGCGCTCCGCGCGGCGCTGACCGCCGTGGGCCTGCACCCCACGGTGACCCGGGACGACGACCGGGACGCCACCGCCGTCTCGGCCCGCCGCCCGGGCTGACCCTCGTCGGTCGCCGCGCCTACCTGTCCGTCGCCGCGCCGGCGCTGGATCGGGCCGGCGCGGGCCGGTGAGCCCGGCTTCGGCCGGGCGGCGGCCCGGTACGGCCGTTGGGCGCGGCCTGGCGGGGGCGGGGAAGGGGAACTAGCCTCACGACAGGCGTGGCGGCGGAAGGCGGGTTGTCGTGGGTGGTGCGGACGTGCCGGTGGTCGTCGGGCTGGACAACGGGGGGACCAGCAACAACGCCACGGTGCTCACCATGGACGGCCGGTTCCTGGTGGACGGCCTGGTGGAGAACCCGAGCGAGGTACGCGCCGGCCCGGCGGCGGCGATCGAGGCGCTGGCCCGCGCGTTCGACGGGGTGCTGGCGCTGACCGGGGTGCCCCGCGCGGCGGTGCGCGCGGTCGGGCTGGACACGCCGGGGCCGGCGAGCGCCACCGGGGTGATCTCCTCCCGCGGGTCGACCAACTTCTCCCAGCCGGCCTGGCGCGGCTACGACGTGCGGACGGCCCTGGAACGGCGGCTCGGGCTGCCGGTGCTCTACCACAACGACGGCAACGCCGCCGCGCTCTACGCCCACCACGCGCACTTCGGCGCGGAGGCGATGCGCCGCTCGTCGGTGTCGGCCATCGTCGGCACGGGGCTGGGCGGCGGTGTGGTCGAGGCGGGCCGGGTGGTCGCCGGGGCGGCCGGGATGGCCGGCGAACTGGGGCACGTGCACATCCCGCTGACCGGGCTGCTCGCGCCGGACCAGCCGGTGCCCACGTGCGCCTGCGGCTTCGCCGGGGACGCCGAGAGCGTCGCCTCGCTGACCGCCATCGGGCGGAACCTGCTGCCGTACTGGCTGGGACGCTTTCCGGACCATCCGCTGGCCGCCGAGCCGCCGGAGCGGGCGGCGAAGCTGGTCCGGGGCTACGGTGAGCGCGGCGACGCGTTGGCCCGGGAGTTGTTCACCCAGCAGGCGATGGCGCTGGGTCGGCTCTTCACCGTCGCGGCCAACTTCACCGACCCGCACGCGTACTTCGTCGGGGGCGGGGTGGTGGAGGCGGCCCCGGAGTTCCGGGACTGGTTCCTCGCGACGGTGCGGGAGCACACGGTGCTGCGGGAGGAGCAGGCCGCGTCGGCCACCTTCGCCCTGGTGCCCGAGCGGGACATGGCCGGCGCCCGGGGCGTGGCCATCGCGGCGCTGGAGGCGCTGCGCGCCGGCCCCGCGCCCCGCCCGGTCGTCGCGGGCTGACCCGCCCGCCTTCCGTCGGGCGAGGGCGCTCCGCCGCCTCCAACGGCGGGGCGGTGCGGCCGGTCGCCCGTCGGAGCCGACCCCGCCGGGCGACGGCCCCACCGGCTCCCATCGGTGGGACCGCCGCCGGCGGGGCACCGGCGCGACGGGTCAGCGGGCGCGCCGGCGCCCCCGGAGGGAGGGGTCAGTGTCCGGGCGGCGCCCCGACGAAGGCGGCCCAGGCGGCCGGCGGGAAGAGCAGCGCGGGGCCGGACGGGTCCTTGGAGTCGCGGACGGCGACCGTGCCCGGGACCACTGCCATCTCCACGCACGCCCCCTCGTCGCCGCTGCGGCTGCTCTTGCGCCACCGCGCCACGGCCAGCGCCGCGCTGATCGTCGGTGTCATGGTCCTACCGTCCCTTCAGGAGTTGGAGGAGCTGGTCGCGGCTGTCCGCCGGGCTGAGCGCGACGGTCCGCAGGTGCTCCATGATCTTGGTGCAGGTACGCAGGTCGCCCGGCCGGTCGAGGACCATCTGCCCGGCCACCGTCTCGACCGAGGCGATGATCGGGTCCTCCGGGTCTGCGAACTCCAGAATGTGCAGCGAGCCCCGGGTGCCCCGGTGGTACCCGGCGGCGAGCGGGATCACCTGGACCGTGATGTTGGGCAGCTCGCCCATCTTGACCAGGTGGTGCAGCTGCGACTCCATCACCGACCGGTCGCCGACGGGCCGCAGCAGCGCGCCCTCGTCGATGATGGCGTCCAGGATCGGCGGCTGGTCACTGATGAGCCGTTGCTGCCGGTCGAGCCGGAACTTGACCCGCTGCTCCACCTCGTCGTCGCGCAGGGTGTGCGGGCCGCCGCGCATCACACCCCGGATGTAGTCGGCGGTCTGCAACAGCCCCGGCACCACCGAGGGCTCGAAGTTGGCGATGCCGGTGGCCTCGGCCTCCAGCGCGATGAAGTCGATGGTGCGCCGGTCCAGCAGGTGCGAGTACGACACCCACCAGCCGGGCTTGCGCGCGTCCTTGGCGAGCTGCACGGCGGCGGCCACCTCGTCCGCGCCGACCCCGTAGAGGGTGAGCAGGGCGCGCACGGTGGCGGGGCTGACCAGCGTCTGCGCGTTCTCGTAGCGGGACAGGGTGCTGCGGGTGCTGCTGATCTCGTCCGCCGCTGCCTCCAGCGTGAGGCCGGCGGCTTCCCGGTGGGTGCGCAGCGCGATGCCCAGTCGCCGGGCACGGGCGGTCTTCGGAGCCATGCATCGATCGTCGCACATCTTCTCGGGAACGTGTAGATGAGAGAACGTCGATGAGAGTTGCATTCATTGCTGCACACATGTCAATCTGTCATCGCGTCCTCGCTGCCGGTTGTCGTGGCGACGGCGGTGGTGAGCGACCGGAGGGGAAGGGGCGCGCGGCGATCGGGTTTCTCCCCCGTACCCGATCGCCGCGTGCCACGTCCCGTGGCCCGCCAGCCGGAAGGGACCCGACGTGCGTACTGCCCGACAGGCCCGCGCCGACCGTCCCGGCGGGCACCGATGACGCGGTTCCTGGTGGTGCTCACCGACGTGCGGCCGGCCGAGGGCGCCGGACGCGACGAACGCAACTGCCCCGAGCGCCGCCGTCAGGTGGTCGGGGCGAGCAGCCGCGAGGCGGCGGACCGGATCGCGGGCGCGTTCATGGCGCTGGGCATGGTGCGGGCCGGCCGGCAGCGGGTCAAGGTGATCGCCATCGGCCGGCGGCACGCGCGCGGCTGACGCCGCCGAGGACGGTGCGGTCGCGGGAGGCGGCCCCGCCGGGTGGGAGGGCCGCCCGGCAGGCGGCCCGGCCCGGCGGGAGGCGCGGCCCGGCGCCCCGCCGGGCCGTCCGGCGTCACAGCATCCTGCGCCGCTTCAGGTAGGCGACCAGGTCGTCGTAGACGCCCCCCTCGTTGGCGAACATCGCCACGTTGCGGGCGGTGGCCATCCACGGCTTCGTCGACGGCCGGACCTCCTTGACCGCCCGCTCCAGGTCCCGGTGCTCGATCATCCGCACCTCGCCGGTACGTACCGAGTCGGCCATCGCGAACTCGGCGGCCGTCTCGCAGAGGTGGGCCAGGTCGGCGCCCGAGTAGTCCTCGGTGGCCGCCACGATCTTCCGCAGGTCGATCCCCGCGATCGGCCGCTCCCGCAGGTGGTACTCCAGGATGGCGCGGCGCGCCTCGGCGTCCGGCGGCAGCACCAGCACCACCCGGTCGAGCCGCCCGGGACGACGCAGCGCCGGGTCGACGTCCCACGGGGTGTTGGTGGCGGCCAGCACGAAGACCCCCTCGTTGCTGCCCTCCATCCCGTCCAGCTCCGCCAGCAGCTGGTTGCCCAGCGTCCGCATCGAGCTGGAGCCGACCTGCGAGCGCTTGTGCCCCAGCGCGTCGACCTCGTCCAGGAAGAGCACGCAGGGCGCGTTGCGGCGGGCCGCCTGGAACAGCTCGTGCAGGTTGCGCTCCGAGTTGCCCATCCACATGTCCAACACGTCCACGATGGACAGCGAGATGAACTTCGCGCCCATCTCCCCGGCGACCGCCCGGGCCAGGAACGTCTTGCCGCAGCCGGGCGGGCCGTAGAGCATCAGGCCGCCGCGGAGGCTCTTGCCGTACATCCTGCGCAGTTCCGGGTTGCGCAACGGGCCGAGGAAGGCCAGCTCCAGCCGCTCCTTGACCGCCGACATGCCGCCCACGTCGGCCAGCCGGATGCCGGAGGCCTCCACGTCGTACACCCGGTCGGAGTGGCCGGCGACCGGCTCCGGCTCGTCGCCGGCGCGGGCGAACCGCGGTGGCACCACGTCGGCCAGTTCCTGCTCGTAGGCGGCGAGGGGATCCTGGTCGGCGGTCGCGGCGGAACCGCCGGGCCCGGCCGGTGCCGGGCGCTGCGCCGGCGGTCGCGGGTCCGCCGTGGGCGGCGTCGGCGGCGGGGGTACGGAGCCGCCCAGCGCCCGCTGCATCAGCGCCTGCGCCTGGCCGTTGCCCGGATCCCGGGCGAGGGCCTGCCCGACCTGCGCGATCGCCTCCCCGGCCCGGCCGGCGTCCAGCAGCAGCGCGGCGAGGTGCAGGCGCAGCGGCAGGTCGTCGGGGCGGGCGTCCAGGGCCGCCGTCAGGGACTCGATGAGGGGATCAGCGCTCATAGGACGTGCAGCGTAGTGGGCGGCCGGTGCCGTCACCGTCCCGTACGGGCGGTTACGGAACGTATATCCTCTGCTGACCGCTTGCTGCGACGGTCCGGCTGTCCCCGGGTATCGGCAGCCGGTGCCCGCCACGCACAGTAAGGTCAACCGGGTGAGCGCCACGACCGGATCAGTCGCGTACGAAGAGGTGACGCAGTGACCACCCCAGGCAGGACCCGCGTGGCGATCGTGTTCGGCGGCCGCAGCCCGGAGCACGGCATCTCCTGCGTCAGCGCCGGCAGCGTCCTCGGCGCCCTCGACCCGGACGAGTTCGAGGTGGTGCCGGTCGGCATCACCCGGGCCGGCCAGTGGGTGCTGACCAGCGGCGACCCGGCCCAGTTGGCGATCACCGCCCGCCGGCTGCCGGAGATCACCGCCGAGTCCGGCACCGACATCGTGCTGCGCGCCGACCCGACCGGCAACGGGCTCATGGTGCTCGACCCCACCGAGGGGCCCCGGGCGCTCGCCGACGTCGACGTGGTCTTCCCGGTGCTGCACGGCGCCTACGGCGAGGACGGCACCATCCAGGGCATGCTGGAGATGGCCGGCATCCCGTACGTCGGGGCGAACGTCTTCGCCTCCGCCGCCGCCATGGACAAGGAGTTCACCAAGAAGCTCTGCGCCGTCGAGGGCATCCCCGTCGGCCCGTACGCCGTGCTGCGCAACGGGATGACGCTGAGCGAGGCGGACAAGGAGCGGCTCGGCCTGCCGGTCTTCGTGAAGCCGTCGCGGGCCGGCTCGTCGTTCGGCATCAGCAAGGTCGACGACTGGGCCGACCTCGACGCGGCGGTCGCCACCGCCCGGCAGATCGACCCGAAGGTGCTCGTCGAGGGTGCGGTCGTCGGCCGCGAGATCGAGTGCGGCGTGCTGGAGGGCGAGGCCGGCGGCGCGCCGGAGGCGTCCGTGCTGGCCGAGGTCCGGGTGGTCGGGGACTACGACTTCTACGACTTCGAGGCCAAGTACATCGACTCCGAGACCGCCTGCGAGTACGACATCCCCGCCGGCCTGCCGGAGCGGGTGACCCGCCAGGTCCGGGAGTACGCCACCCGCGCCTTCACCGCGCTCGACTGCGCGGGCCTGGCCCGGGTCGACTTCTTCGTCACCCCGGAGCTGGACGTCTACCTCAACGAGATCAACACCATGCCGGGCTTCACCCCGACGTCGATGTTCCCGCGGATGTGGGCGGCGTCCGGGCTGGAGTACCCGAAGCTGGTCAACCGCCTCGTCCGCACCGCCCTGCACCGCGGCGTCGGCCTGCACTGAGGTGTCAGGAAGGGCACCCTCCTGACGCCTGACGCGCAGGAAGGTGCCCTTCCTGACCGTTGCCCGCCCACGCGAGGCGGGCCGGGGCGGGCCGTGCGGGGGCGGAGCGGTGTCAGGTCCGGCAGCCGCTGGGGGTGTCGGCGACGGAGGGCACCGAGGCCACGATCGTGTCCGAGACGGGGGCGACCCACTGCAACCCCTGCCCGTAGAAGTGCGGCACGCGGACCGTGACGGCGGTCTCCCGGTCCATGGTGGTGAGCACGGTGGCGTCGCGTTCCTCGCTGGCGTACCAGCAGACCCGGTTGACCGTCCAGACGTGGTCGGTGTCGTCGACGGCCGGCTTGGCCCCGCCGCAGGCGACGGTGACCGCCGGGTCGCCGTACGCGGCGTTCTGCTCCGGGCCGGCCGTGACCGGGCGCTGGGCGAGGTCGTTGACCGTGGGCGGCAACTGGGAGAGCAGGGCGCGGCAGACCGTGGCGGGCCGTTGGGCCAGCGTCGGCGCGGCCATCTCGACCGGGGCGGTGGAGCGCGGTCCGGCGCTCGTGGCGGTCGCGCTCGGCGTGGCGGCCGGCTCGGCCCGCTCGTCGGGGGAGAGTTGGGCGAACGCGAACGCGCCCACCAGCACGGTGACCGGCAGCGCGATCAGCGTGGCGATCAGCGCCGCGCCGCGCGTCGTGCGGTCGCGGGTCGGCCGGTCGGGGGCCACCTCGTCCGGCTGGGCGGAATCGGTCACGGGAGAGTCAGTGATCTTGTCCACTTACAGGCGCACCACCGAACACGTGAGGGTGCGGGTGATGCCGGGCACCATCTGCACCTTGCTGACGATGAGTTTGCCGAGCTCGTCGACGGTGTTCGCCTCGGTGAGCACGACCACGTCGTACGGCCCGGTGACGGCGTCGACGCGTACCACGCCGGCAAGGTCCGAGATGAGACCGGCCACGTCACGCGCCCGGCCGACCTCGGTCTGGATGAGGATGTACGCCTGTACCACGACTCGACCTCCGTCCGTCGCCGCCCTGGAGCGGCCCGAAGGGAGAAAGTACCTTACGGACCAGGTCTGATCCCTATCGGTGGTCAAGGAGAAGCGGTGAGCGAGCAGCACGGCGGAGGAGCGGCATGAGCGTCGCGGGGATCGGCGAGTTCGGCCTGATCGACCGGGTGACCGCCCGGTTGTCGTACGGATCGACGGTACTGCTGGGCCCGGGGGACGACGCGGCGGTGGTGGCCGCCCCGGACGGTCGGGTCGCGGCCTCGACCGACGTGCTGGTGGAGGGGCGGCACTTCCGGCGGGACTGGTCCAGCGCGCGTGACGTCGGCCACCGGGCGGCGGCGGCGAACCTGGCCGACATCGCCGCGATGGGGGCGCAGCCGACCGCGCTGCTGGTGGCGCTCTGCATGCCGCCCGAGCTGGATCCCGGGTGGGCCGAGGAGCTCGCCGACGGGCTGGCCGCCGAGGCGGCGAAGGTCGGCGCGAGTGTGGTGGGCGGGGACATGTCGGGCAGCCCGACGCTGACCATCGCGGTCACGGCCCTCGGCGACCTGGGCGGCCGGCCGCCGGTGACGCGCTCCGGCGCGCGGCCCGGTGACGTGCTGGCCCTGGCCGGCCGCATCGGGTACGCGGCGGCCGGGCTGACCGTGCTCTCCCGGGGCTTCCGTACGCCCCGGCTGCTGGTGGAGGCCTGCCGACGGCCCGAGGTGCCGTACGCGGCGGGACCGCACGCCGCCCGGCTCGGCGCCACCTCCATGATCGACGTGTCGGACGGGCTGCTCGCCGACGTCGGGCACGTGGCGAAGGCGAGCGGGGTCGCCGTGGACGTGCGCCGGGACGCCTTCGAGGTGCCCCGGCAGATGCGCGACGCCGCCCAGGCGCTCGGCGTCGACCCGTACACCTGGCTCCTCGCCGGGGGCGAGGACCACGCGCTGGCCGCGACCTTCCCGTCGGCGGTGGCGCTGCCGGGCGACTGGCGGCCGATCGGGCGGGTGACGGAGGGCTCGGGTGTCACGGTCGACGGGCAGCCGTACGACGGACCCGCTGGCTGGGACCACTTTCGGTAAGGGCCGATCGGCGTCGTACCCTTTACTTCGTGAGTGAGATCGAGATTCGGGCCGAGCGCTTCGACTCGCCGGTGGCGCAGCGGCTGATCCGCGCCGCGCTGGCCGACCTCGGTGCCCGGTACGGCGGCAGCGGCGACGAGACCCCGGTCGATCCGGGGGAGTTCGCGCCGCCCGCCGGCGCCTTCCTCGTCGCCCACCTCGGCGGCGAGCCGGTCGGCTGCGGCGGCTGGCGCAGCCACGGTGACGAGGGCGACACCGCCGAGCTGAAGCGGATGTACACCGCGCCGGCGGCCCGGGGCCGGGGCGTGGCCCGGGCGGTGCTGGCGGCGGTGGAGCGCTCCGCGCGGGAGCACGGGCGCAAGCGGATCGTCCTGGAGTGCGGCGACAAGCAGCCGGAGGCCATCGCCATGTACACGGCGGCCGGCTACGAGCGCATCCCGAACTTCGGCTTCTACCGGGACGCCCCGGGCTGCATCTCCTTCGCCCGCACGCTCTGACCCGTTCTGCGCGCGCCCTGACCCGTCTCGCGCCGGGGCCGCCCTGACCCGCTCGCGCCGGGGCCGCCCTGACCCGCTCGCGCCGGGGGCCGTCCGGGCCCCGGCGCCGGCACGCCCGCACCGTGCGCGGACGGGCATCGGAGGTGGAGCGTCGCCGGACACGACAGAACCGGCGGACCGCAACGGCCCGCCGGCAATGACGAGTGTGAAGCTGGGGGCTACCGCGTCAGGCGCGGGTGACCTTGCCAGCCTTGATGCAGGAGGTGCAGACCTTCAACTTCTTGGTGTTGCCGCCACCGGCCGGGGTACGCACCGACTGGATGTTCGGGTTCCAGCGGCGGTTGGTCCGCCGGTGCGAGTGGGACACGTTGTGGCCGAAGCCCGGTCCCTTGCCACAGACGTCGCACACGCTAGCCACGGGATACTCCTGGGATTGAAACGTTCATGAGGTCGCCGCCAGGCGCAGCCCGGGCAACCTGGCCAGGTTACCCGATGACCCGGGGCCCGACCAACCGGCCCCGGACGCCAGCCCAGGGTGGGGGGCGTGACCGCGCGACGCGGTCCCGGTCGCCCGGTCCGCGCCCGCCCCCGCGGCATCGCCGCACCCGGGGACACGCCACGAGGATAGTGGGTGCGCCGCGGCTGCCGGACACGCCGTGGGAGTCGCGTGGACCCCGGCGCGTGTCGGTGCGCGCCAGTAGGCTTCTCGCCGTGCTGGACACCCTCGACGCCGCCGCGGTCCGCCGTTGGTGCGCGGGCGGGCTGGTCGCGCTCAAGCGCCACCAGGGCGAGATCGACGACCTGAACGTCTACCCGGTGCCCGACGGCGACACCGGCACCAACATGGTGCTCACCCTCACCTCGGCCCAGCAGGCGCTCGCGATGGACCTCGGCACCCTGCCGGAGGACGGGCCCACCGCGCACGGGCACGCGTTGCGGCTGATGGCCCGGGGCGCGCTGCTGGGCGCGCGGGGCAACTCGGGGGTGATCCTGTCGCAGATCCTGCGCGGCTTCGCCGACGCCGTCGCCGCCGCGCCCGCCGTGCGGGGGCGCGAGCTGGCCGCCGCCCTGCGCGACGGCACCGCCGCCGCCTACGCCGCGGTCGCCCGCCCGGTCGAGGGCACGCTGCTCAGCGTCGTCGCCGCGGCGGCGCACGCCGCCGAGCGGGCCGACACCGACGACCTGCGGGCGGTCGTCCGGGCGGCGGCGGGCGGGGCGGCGCACGCGTTGGCGCGCACCCCCGAGCAGCTTCCGGCGCTGGCCCGGGCCGGCGTGGTGGACGCGGGCGGCCGGGGCCTGTGCCTGCTGCTCGACGCCCTGGTCGAGGTCGTGACCGGCGAGAACCCCGAGCGTCCCGCGCCCGCGCGGCGCCCGGTCCGTCCGCCGGCCACCGCTGTGCGCGAGACCGGTTCCGAGGAGTACGCGTACGAGGTGCAGTTCCTGCTCGACGCCGGGCCGGAGGCGGTGGCCCGGCTGCGGGACGAGCTGGCGGGCCTGGGCGACTCGCTGGTGGTCGTCGGCGACGGAAACGCCGGCACGGGCACCTGGAACGTGCACGTGCACGTCAACGACGTGGGCGCGGCCATCGAGGCGGGCGTGGTGGCCGGCCGGCCGCACCGCATCTCGGTGACCCACTTCGCCGACCAGAGGGCACCGGTGTCGCCCCCCGCGGCGGCGGACGGGCGGGCCGCCGTGGTGGTGGCCGCCGGCGCGGGCATCGCCGAGCTGTTCGCCGGCGAGGGCGCGACGGTGGTGCCCGGCAACCCGTCGATCGGCGAGCTGCTGGACGCGATCCGCGCCACCGGGGCGGCCCGCGTGGTGGTGCTGCCCAACGACCCCGACACGCAGGCGGTGGCGAACGCCGCCGCCCGGGAGGCGCACGGGCTCGGCGTCAAGGTCAGCGTGGTGCCGACCCGCTCGCCGGTGCAGGCGCTGGCCGCCCTCGCCGTACGCGACCCGGGGCGGCGCTTCGCCGACGACGTGATCGCGATGGCCGAGGCGGCTGGCGCGTGCCGCTACGCCGAGGTCTGCTACGCCCGCCGCGAGGCGCTGACCGTCGCCGGCCCCTGCCGTCCCGGCGACGTGCTGGCGCTGGTCGAGGGGGAGGTGCACCTGATCGGGTCCGACCTGATCGACACCTGCGCCGCCGTGGTCGACCGGATGCTCGGCGGCGGCGGTGAGCTGGTGACCCTGCTCCCGGGGGCGGACGCTCCCGACGGGCTGGCCGACGCGGTCCGCGAGCACGTCGGGCGGCGCTGGCCGTTCGTCGAGGTGCAGGCGTACCCGGGCGGGCAGCCGCACTATCCGCTCCTGGTGGGGGTCGAATGACATCCGAGCCGGCCACGATGGACACGCCGCTCAAGAAGCTGGTCGGCGAGAAGACCGCGAAGGCCCTCGCCGGGCACGTCGACCTGCACACCGCCGGTGACCTGGTCTACCACTTCCCCCGCCGCTACGACGAGCGCGGCGAGCACACCGACATCCGCTCGCTCGACGTCGGCGAGCAGGCCACCGTGCTGGCCCAGGTGCAGCGCACCGCCGTACGCCCGATGCGCCAGCGCCGGGGCAACCTGCTGGAGGTGACGGTCGGCGACGGCTCGGGCGGCACCCTCACCCTGACCTTCTTCGGCAACCAGGCCTGGCGCGAGCGCGAGCTGCGCCCCGGCCGGTGGGGGCTCTTCGCCGGCAAGGTCACCAAGTTCCGGGGCAAGCGGCAGCTCAACGGCCCGGAGTACGTCCTGCTCGGCGAGGGCGGCGACGGCGAAGCGGCGGCCAACGAGGAGATCGAGGAGTTCGCCGGCGCGCTGATCCCGGTCTACCCGGCCGCCGCGGCGGTGCCCACCTGGGTGATCGCCCGCTGCGTCCGGGTGGTGCTGGACACGTTCACGGCGCCGGACGACCCGCTGCCCGCGACCCTGCGGGCGAGCCGCAACCTGGGTGGCATCGACACGGCGCTGCGCGAGATCCACCGGCCGACCAGCAAGGAGGCGCTCTACCGGGCCCGGCACCGGCTCAAGTGGGACGAGGCGTTCGCCGTGCAGCTCACCCTGGTGCAGCGCAAGCACCGGGCCGCCGCCTCGCCGGCCCGGCCCCGCCCGGCGAAGCCAGGCGGCCTGCTCGACGCCTTCGACGCCCGGCTGCCCTACGAGCTGACGCCCGGCCAGCGCGACGTGGGTGTGGAGATCGCGGCGGACCTGGCCACGGCCCACCCGATGCACCGGCTGCTCCAGGGCGAGGTCGGCTCCGGCAAGACGGTGGTCGCGCTGCGCGCGATGCTCCAGGTGGTCGACGCGGGCGGGCAGGCCGCGCTGCTGGCCCCGACCGAGGTGCTCGCCGCGCAGCACCACCGGGGCATCCTCGACCTGCTCGGGCCGCTCGGACGGGCCGGCGAGCTGGGCGCGGCCGACGACGCCACCCGGGTCGAGCTGGTCACCGGCTCGCTGGGCGCGGCGGCCCGCCGGCGGGCCCTGGCCGAGGTCGCCAGCGGCGCGGCCGGCATCGTGCTCGGCACCCACGCCCTGCTCTACGAGGGCGTCGACTTCGCCGACCTCGGCCTGGTGGTGGTCGACGAGCAGCACCGCTTCGGCGTGGAGCAGCGCGACGCGCTGCGCGCCAAGGCCGAGCAGCCCCCGCACGTGCTGGTGATGACGGCCACCCCGATCCCGCGCACGGTGGCGATGACCGTCTACGGCGACCTGGAGACCTCCACGCTCTCCCAGCTGCCGCAGGGCCGCTCGCCGATCGCCTCGCACGTGGTGCCGGTCGCCGAGAAGCCGGCCTTCCTGGACCGGGCCTGGCGCCGGGTGCGCGAGGAGGTGGCCGCCGGGCACCAGGCGTACGTCGTCTGCCCGCGCATCGGGGAGGGGCCGGCGAGCGAGGAGGAGCCGCCGCCGGAGGACGACAACGGGCGGCGGCCGCCGATGGCGGTCACCGAGGTGGCGCCGCTGCTCGCCGAGGGGCCGCTGCACGGCCTGCGCATCGGCGTGCTGCACGGCCGGCTGCCGGCCGACGAGAAGGACGCGGTGATGCGCTCCTTCGCGGCCGGCGACCTCGACGTGCTGGTCGCCACGACCGTGGTCGAGGTGGGCGTCAACGTGCCGAACGCGACAGTGATGATCGTGCTCGACGCCGACCGGTTCGGCGTCTCCCAGCTGCACCAGCTGCGCGGCCGGGTCGGCCGGGGCTCTGCCCCGGGGCTCTGCCTGCTGGTCACCGAGGCGCTGGAGGGCACGCCCGCGCGGGAGCGGCTCGACGCGGTGGCATCCACCACCGACGGGTTCAAGCTCGCCGAGCTGGATCTGGAGCAGCGCCGGGAGGGCGACGTGCTGGGCGCCACCCAGTCGGGGCGCCGCTCGCACCTGCGGCTGCTCTCGCTGCTGCGCGACGCCGACCTGATCCGCGACGCCCGGGCCGAGGCGATCGCCCTGGTCGAGGGGGACCCGGAGCTGGCCCGGCATCCGGCGCTGGCCGCGTCGGTGGCGGCCCTGGTCGACGAGGAACGCGCCGAATACCTGGAGAAGGGCTGACCTAGGCTTCGAAGGATGTCGATATCCTCATTAGACAGTGGCGTGCTCCTGCTGGCCCGGGGCGACGAGATCCTGACGGAGCAGGTCGCCGGGGTGGCCGATCGGAGCACCGGTGTCCACTGCGCTCCCGGGACCCGGTTCCAGATCGCCTCGATCAGCAAGCAGATGGCCGCCGCGGCGGTGCTGTTGCTCGCTGAGCGGGGTGCGTTGAGCCTGTCCGATCCGGTCGTGCGCTGGCTGCCCGGCCCGCCGCCGGAATGGTCCGGCATCACGCTGCACCACCTGCTCACCCACACCTCGGGCCTGGGCCACTGGGAGCAGTACCCGGCGGTCGATCTCGCCGACCCGGCCGAGCCGGACGACCTGCTCGGCTTGTTCGCCGCGGTGCCGCCGCTGTTCCGGCCCGGAGCCGGGTGGCACTACAGCAGCCCCGGCTACGTGCTGTTGGCCCGGACCGTCGAGCGCGCGGCCGACCGGCCGTACGCCGAGTTCCTCGCCGAGGAGGTCTTCGCGCCGCTGGGCATGACGGGCAGCTTCGCCGGTGCGGGCGACGGACGGCCGGACGTGGCGGTCGGACACGAGGGCGGCCGTCCGGTGCCGTCCTGGGACCTGGCGACCGTGAGCATGGGCGCGGGTGACGTCTGGTGCACCGGGACGGACCTGCTCACCTGGCTCGGCCGCGCCGGGGCCGGCTGCTCGCCCCGGCCTCGGTGACGGCGATGACCGCTCCACACGCGCCCACCGGCCGGCCCGGGGAAGCGTACGGCTACGGGTTCTTCGTCGGCCCGCTGGCCGGCAGACGGGCGCTGCACCACTCGGGGGACAACGGCGGATACAAGGCGTTCGCAGCCTGGCTGCCCGATTCGGACCAGCGGCTCGTGCTGCTGACCAACCAGGCCGAGGTCGACCCGGTCACGATCACGTCGGTGCTCGGTCCCGCCGAGGTGCGTTGACCGGGTGCGGACGCCGACCGGGTGGCGGACGCGCACTCGGTGCGGGCCGGTGGGGCCGACAGGTCGTGGAGGGTCCGCTTGTCGCCTCGGGTGCCTCGTCCACCGGCCGGGCCGTCGCGTAGCGTCGGGGCATGGGCAGGGAGCGACGGTGACCCGGATCGTGGCCGGAACCCTTGGTGGGCGGCGGATCGCCGCGCCGCCCGGCGCGGGCACCCGGCCCACGTCGGACCGGGTCCGCGAGGCGCTGTTCAGCGCCGTGCAGGCCGAGGTCGACCTGGCCGGCGTCCGCTTCGCCGACCTCTACGCCGGCTCCGGGGCGGTCGGTCTGGAGGCCCTCTCCCGGGGGGCCGCGCACGTGCTGCTGGTGGAGTCCGACCCCCGGGCAGCCCGGGTGGTCCGGGAGAACGTGGCCACGTTGCGCGCCGCCCCGGCCGCCCGGCTGGTCACCGGCAAGGTCGCCACGGTGCTGGCGGCCGGCCCGGACGGCGACCCGTACGACGTGGTCTTCGCCGACCCGCCCTACGCGGTGCCGGACGCGGAGATCACGGCGATGCTCGTCGCGCTGGTCGACGGCGGCTGGCTGGCCCCGGACGCCCTGGTGGTGGTGGAGCGGTCCAGCCGCACGGGCCCCGTCGGGTGGGTGCAGGGCATCACCGGCGAGCGCAGCCGGCGCTACGGCGAGACGACCCTTTGGTACGGTCGCCGATCATGAGACGTGCGGTGTGTCCCGGCTCGTTCGATCCGGTCACCAACGGGCACCTCGACATCGTCGGCCGGGCGAGCCGGCTGTTCGACGAGGTGATCGTGGGTGTGCTGGTCAACCAGTCGAAGAGTGGCCTGTTCACCGTCGAGGAGCGGATCGACATGCTCCGCGAGGTGACCGCCTCCTACGACAACGTCCGGGTCGAGTCGTTCCGCGGCCTGCTTGTCGACTTCTGTCGGGCGCAGCAGGCGAGCGTGTTGATCAAGGGCCTGCGGGCGGTCAGCGACTTCGACTACGAGTTGCAGATGGCGCAGATGAACATCGGCCTGGCCGGCGTCGAGACCCTGTTCATGCCGACCAATCCGCTCTACTCGTTCCTCTCCTCCAGCCTGGTCAAGGACGTGGCGAAGTGGGGCGGCGACATCTCCGCCCACGTGCCCGACCGGGTCCGCGAGGAGTTGAGCGCCCGGCTCGTCCCGCCGTCGCGCGACTGACCGCCCCGGGCCGCGGTCCCCGCCAGCGCCGTGCCCGGTGGGGACGGCGCCGTGGCGTACCGCGACGCGCCGGGCCGGGGTGAGCGGTGCGCTGTGGTCGGGGCGCGACATGATGTGTGCAGCGGGAAACCGGCCGTAGCCCGCATCATGTAGGTCGGCCCGACGAACGACAGGAGTGAGGTACCGGTGGACCCGCTCGATCGCATCGACGAACTGATCGCCATGGTGGAGCAGGCGCGCTCCGTCCCGATGTCGCGCAACAACTGCATGGTCGACCGGGGTGAGTTCATCGCGATCCTCGATGAGCTGCGCGCCGAACTCCCCGCCGACCTGCGTCGGGCCGCCGCGCTGCTGGACGAGCGGGACAAGATCATGGAGGCCGGCAAGCGCGAGGCCGACCGGATCATCAGCGAGGGTGAGGCGGAACACGCCCGGCTGGTCTCGGTGAACGAGATCACGGTCTCCGCCGAGCACGAGGGCGCGCGGATCATCGCGGAGGCCCGCGCCGAGGCGCAGCGCCTGCGCGAGGAGGTCGACGACTACGTCGACACCGCGCTGGCCAACTTCGAGCAGTTCCTCACCCGGGCGCTGGCCTCGATAGAGCGCGGGCGGGACAAGATGCACGCGCTGCGCGAGATCGGCACCTTCGGTGGGGAGGAGGCGGACCGCCCGCTACCCTTCTGAGCGGCACCTCACCAGCCGACAGATGGGGCGGGCGCCGCCCCCGGTTCGACGGTCCGGCGGTCGCCCAGGTAACCTTTTTTGTCGGCCTCTCACCGGCCGGAGTCTGACTATGCCCAAACACACGCCTTCGACACTCAACCCCAGGTCGCCGCTGGTCCTCGACACGAGGGAGCTGCCGCGCCGACCTGGTGCGTTGCGTACGGAAAAGCGGGTGGTGCCGGCACCGGCGGACCTCGGCGGCGAGATGATCGCCGTGCCGCAGGGCGCTGACCTCGACCTCGACCTGAGGTTGGAGTCGGTGTCCGAGGGCGTGCTCGTCTCCGGGACCGTCAGCGGTCGCGTCCGGGGCGAGTGCGGTCGCTGCCTTCGCGAGATCGACGACTCGCTGGTTGTGCGGATCCAGGAGCTGTACGCGTACGAGAACAGCACCACGGACACCACGACCGACGAGGACGAGGTGGGCCGGATGCAGGACGATCTGATCGACCTGGAGCCGGCGCTGCGGGACGCGGTGGTGCTCGCGCTGCCGACCAACCCGCTCTGCCGGGAGGACTGCCCAGGCCTGTGCCCCGAATGCGGGGTGCACTTGGACGATCTGCCGGCCGACCACAGTCACGAGCAGATCGACCCGCGTTGGGCGGGCCTGTCGCAACTGAACCGTAAAGAGGAGTAGGAACCGTGGCCGTCCCCAAGCGCAAGATGTCGCGCAGCAACACCCGCGCCCGCCGGGCGAACTGGAAGGCGACCGTGGTCGCGACCGTGGCCTGCCCCCAGTGCAAGTCGGCGAAGCTGCCCCACGCCGCCTGCTCCGTCTGCGGCACCTACAACGGCCGCCAGGTCCTCGAGGTCTGACCTGGACGCCGAGTGACGCCCCCGACCCCTGGTCGGGCGGCGCGCGCACCCTGGCAATCGTCCGGTGCCCCGGCTCCCTCCGACGCCGGCCGGCCTGTTCCGGCCGGCGTTCCGATGGAGCCGGGCACCGCGCGGATCGCCGTTGACCTCCTCGGCGGGGACGACGCTCCCGCCGTCGTGGTTGACGGCGCTCTGCGGGCCGTGCGCGCCGACCCGGACCTGCACCTGCTTCTCGTCGGCCCGGCCGAGGCCGCCGGCGAGGTGATCCGTGCCCTCGACCCGGCACAGCGTGCCCGGGTCACCGTGCGGCCGGTCCGCGCCGCCGTCGGCATGGCCGACCATCCCGTGGCCGCCCGTGCCGACAGCACCGTCCGCGCGGTGGTGCACGCCGTCCGCGACGGCGTCGCCGACGCGCTCGTCTCCGCCGGGTCCACCGGCGCCACCGTCACCGCCGTCGCGCTCGGCCTCGGCCGCTGGCCGGACGTGCGCCGTCCGGCGCTGATCGCCACCCTGCCGGCCGTCGCCGGCCCGGTGGTCCTGCTGGACGTGGGCGGCTCGCTGGAGCCGCGCCCGGCCACCCTGGCCCGGCACGCCGTGCTCGGCGCCGCCTACGCGGCGGTGGCGCACGCCGTCGTCGCGCCCCGGGTGGGGCTGCTCTCGGTGGGCACCGAGGCGGGCAAGGGCGACCGCGCCCGCCGGCTCGCCGATCCCGTCCTCGCCGCCGCGTCGCTGCCCTGCGACGGGCGCTACGTCGGCCTCGTCGAGGGGTACGACGTCTCCCTCGGCACGCGCGCCGATGTGGTGGTCACCGACGGGTTCACCGGTAACGTGCTGCTCAAGGCGATCGAGGGCGCGTACGCGATGGCCGGCGGGCCCCCGTCCGGCGGCGGCGCCCCGCGCGCGGCGGCCCTGCTGGGGGTCGCCGGGACGGTCGTCGTCTGCCACGGCGCCGCCCGCGCCGAGGACGTCGCCGCGGGCATCGCGCTGGCCGCCCATCTCTGGCGACGGCGCGCCACCGACCACGTCCGCACGCTGCTCGACGGCGCCGAGGCGGGCGACCGCGAGGAACGCACCGACCGCTCCACCGACACCGAGGTACCCACATCATGAGCAACGACAAGCGGCGGCGGGCGTCCGTCGGTCACCTGGAAGCCGCGTTCGGCGTCAGCCTGGATCCGGAGCTGCTCCAGCGCGCGCTGACCCACCGCTCGTACGCGTACGAGAACGGCGGTCTGCCCACCAACGAGCGGTTGGAGTTCCTGGGCGACTCGGTGCTCGGCGTGGTGATCACCACCGCGCTCTTCCACAACCACCCCGACCTGCCCGAGGGGCAGCTGGCCAAGCTGCGGGCCAGCGTGGTAAACATGCGGGCCCTCGCCGACGTGGCCCGGGGCCTCGGCCCGGACGGGCTCGGCGCCTACCTGCTGCTCGGCAAGGGGGAGGAGACCACCGGTGGCCGGGACAAGGCGAGCATCCTCGCCGACACCCTGGAGGCGCTGCTCGGCGCGATCTACCTCCAGTACGGGCTGGACACCGCCGCCATCGTCATCCACCGGCTCTTCGACCCGCTGATGGCCGAGTCGGCCGGCCGGGGTGCGGCCCTGGACTGGAAGACCAGCCTCCAGGAGCTGACGGCGGCGCTGGGGCTCGGCGTCCCCGAGTACCGCATCGAGGGCACCGGCCCGGACCACCTCAAGACCTTCACCGCCTGGGTGGTCGTCGCCGGCAACCGCTACGGCGGGGCCGACGGGCGCAGCAAGAAGGAGGCCGAGCAGCGGGCCGCCGAGGCGGCCTGGCGGACGCTCACCGAGCAGGCGGAGCGGGAGCTGGTCGCGGCGGAGGGCCCGGTGGCCGGGGAGGGGACGGCGCAGACCGCCGAGGCGGGCCTGGGTCGTGCCTGAGCTGCCGGAGGTCGAGACCGTCCGGCAGGGGCTGGCCCGGTGGGTCACCGGCCGGCGGATCTCCTCCGTCGAGGTGCGCCACCCCCGCGCGGTACGCCGGCACACCCCCGGCGGCGGGCACTTCGCCGACGTGCTGGCCGACCGGACGGTGCTGGACGTGCGCCGGCGCGGCAAGTACCTGTGGCTGCCGCTGGACAGCGGCGACGCCGTGATCGGGCACCTGGGCATGTCGGGTCAGCTGCTGGTGCAGCCGGCCGACGCCCCCGACGAGACGCACCTGCGCGTCCGGTTCCGGTTCTCCGACGACGGTCCCGAGCTGCGTTTCGTCGACCAGCGCACGTTCGGCGGCCTGTCGGTCTCCGCAGGGGGCGCCGAGTTGCCGGCGGAGATCGCGCACATCGCGCGGGACCCGATGGACCCGCAGTTCTCCGACGCGGCGTTCGTCGCCGCGCTGCGCCGGCGGCGTACCGAGGTCAAGCGGGCGCTGCTGGACCAGACACTGATCTCCGGCGTGGGCAACATCTACGCCGACGAGGCGCTGTGGCGGGCGAGGCTGCACGGCGTCCGCCCCACCGACGCGCTGACCGGCCCGGCCGCGCTGCGGCTGCTGGGCCACGTCCGGGACGTGCTCGGCGAGGCGATCACGTCCGGCGGCACCAGCTTCGACGCCCTCTACGTCAACGTGAACGGGGAGAGCGGCTACTTCGACCGGGCGCTCAACGTCTACGGCCGGGAGGGGCTGCCGTGCCACCGGTGCGGCGCACCGGTGCGCCGCGAGGCGTTCATGAACCGTTCGTCGTACAGCTGCCCGCGCTGTCAGCCCCGTCCCCGGGCGGCCCTGCGGGGCTGACCCCGCGCGGTGCTCCGGGAGCAGCGGCGGCGCGTTCGCCCGTCCCGGCCCGAGAGGAGGCGCCGGTGGTCAGGGCGCCGCGCAGGGGAGCCGCCACGCGTCGAGCCGGCGTTCCTTGCGGATCGAGGAGAGGCCGTAGCCCAGCGTGGTGACGCAGAAGTCCGTCGTCGAGCCGGCGTACTCCACGTGGAACACCGGCTTGCCCGCCTCGACGAACGGCAGCAGCCGGGCGCACTGGTCCAGCCGCACGCACTCCTCGTTGACGGCGAAGTCGAAGTCCGGGGCCAGGGCGGCCACCTGCCCCAGGTCGTTGATCAGGCCGGGGGAGAGGCTCAGCGAGCGGGCCAGCTCGGCCAGCCGGCGGTTGAACCGCAGCTGGTCGTCGAAGTCGAGCGGGAAGCCCGACCGGTGCGCGTACCCGTCGGCGTCGGCCAGGGCGACCGCCCCGAAGCCCTTGCCCCGGCAGAGCCGGAACCGGTCGGCCAGCACCGGCCGCAGCGCGTCCCACTGCCGTACGTCGAGCCAGCGGCCCTGCGGCTGGCGGGACGCGGCACCCCGCACGGCGGCCGGGAGGCGGTCCGCGTCCGGGTCGGTCGGCAGGACGGAACCGACGTGCACCTGGCAGACCAGCCGGCGGTCCCGGGAGCGCAGCTCGGCGGTCTGCGCGGCGGTGGTGGCGACCGGGTCGAGCAGGAAGACGTCGGCGTCGACGGTGAGGTCCAGCACGCCGCTGAGCTGCCACTGCCACTGCCACCGGCCCGCCGACGAAGCCGGCCAGGCGGTCGGCGCACCGGGCGCGGCCAGGTCCGGCCGGCAGGCGACGAGCACGCTCAGCAGGGCGAGCGCGACGCAGGCCGGCAGGGCCCGGCGCAGGCCCCGCCCGACGGCGCGCGTACGCGGCCGGATCCGCATCGGCAGCTCCCGGGTCGCGGGCGGCGGCACACCGCCCGGAGCGGGTACGCCGTGTCGGCGTACCTCACCCGGTCAAACGAGTACGGCCCCGGCCACGACTCGCGTTCAGCGCGGCGCGGCGAAGACCTGCGTCCAGTACGGCCCGTTGCTGTTGGCGACGCCGACGCCGATCTCGGTGAAGGCGCAGTTCAGGATGTTGGCCCGGTGGCCGGAGCTGTTCATCCAGGCGTCCATGACGGCGGCCGGCGTCTTCTGGTTCCAGGCGACGTTCTCGCCGTAGGTGCGCCAGGAGTAGCCGACCCGGTCCAGCCTCGTCCCGACGTTGCTGCCGTCGCTGCCCGTGTGCGACATGTTCCGGTGGTCGGCCTGGTCCTGGCTGTGCCGCTGGGCGGCGGTCGTCAGCTTGTCGTCGACGCTCACCGCGCCGCAGCCGGCCTTGGCGCGCTCGGCGTTGACCAGGGCGACCACCTGGCTGGCCTGGCTGCCGGTGCCGCTGCTGACCGGTGCCTTCGTGCCGCCGCCGGTCGGCGGCGTGCTCCGTTCGGCGCTGCGCCGCGAGGGCGCGGTGGTACGCGACGGCGCCGGCGTCGGCCTGGTGCTCTTCGTGGCCGACGGGGTGGGCCTGGCGGTGGTCGGCGCGGTGCTCGGGGTGGCGCTCGGGGCGGGCGGGGCCAGCGAGTCGCCGGGCGTCGACTCGCCGCCCGGCAGCACCGGGGCGGCGGCGATCGTGTCGTCGACGGCGGTGGGGTCGGTCGCCGGGCCGTCGCCGGTCAGCGCGATCGCGCCGACGCCGAGGCTCACCACCAGCGTGGCGGCCGCGGCGGCACCGCCGATCACCAGCGGGCGGGGGAACCGGCGGCGGGGACGGTGGCGGCCCTCGGCGGCGGCCGGCGCCGTCGCGGCCGGGGCGGCCCGGAGCGCGGCGAGGTCGACGGGAGCGGTCGGGTCGTCGACCGGCCAGGCGCCGGCGGTCCGGTCCGCGGGGAAGGGGCGCTCCGCCGGGTACGCCCCGTCCGTCGGGCTGCCGGCCCCGGCGGCCCAGCGGGCGTCCGGCTCTGCCTGCCAGCGGTCGGTGGGCTCGGGCCGCCAGGTCGCGGTCGCGTCGGTGGACTGCGGCTGCCAGGTCCCGGCCGGCGCGGCGGGCTCGGGCTGCCAGGTCCGGGCGGGCTCGGCGGGCTCGGCCTGCCAGCGGGCGGTCGGCTGGTCGCGGTGCCACTCGTCGGCGGGCTGCTCCGGGTCGTCCCCGAAGAGGTAGGCCGACCTCGGCTCCGGACGGTCGGTGAGCCAGGTTGGCGGCTCCTCGCCCAGCGGCTGCTCGCGGCGCCGGGCGGCGCCGTCCGGGTGGTTCGGGTCGGTCCAGCCGTACACGCCACTGCCTCCAAGGGGGTCGGTTGCGGGCCGGGGTGACGCTACGTGGCGGGCGTGAACAGCGGCAACGTGGCTAAGGAAGAGTTAAGGGGAAGCCGGACGGCAGGGTGGGGACTTCCCGGGATCCGAGGCGTAGAGTCAAGGTGTCCGGACAGAGTGTGTCCGCGCCTTGTGGCAGCCCCCCGGCAAGTGGACAGGTCGACGTGGAAATGATCTACGGCCTGCGAGAACTTGACGAAAGAGGGGGTGTCGGCTCAATATGTAGGTGTCGCCAGTCGCGCCCGGTCATGCCCAGAATCGCCTGGGGTGACAGCCGCGTACACATTTGGGCGCGCGTTGGCCGGCCCTTCCGGCAGCGCATATCAAGGAGTCAACATGGCTAAGGCCCTGTACGGCCACGTAGGTGCGGCGCCCGATCGGCGTCTGCTCGACGAGGTCACCCGACTGCGTACCACGGTTCGGGCTCTGGAGTTCGAGATCACGCGGCTGCGTGCCGAGAACGATCGGCTCGCGGCGGCTGCGGCGGAGGCGGACGATCTGCTCCGTCTGGCCGAGCCCGCGCTGACCTGATCTCCAGATCGCAAAACTGAATCGCATCACGCAAAAAGAGCGCGCCGACACTTCTGTGCCGGCGCGCAGCTCTGTCCGCACCCCTTTTTCGCCGCACCAATTCGTGATCTTGTGCGGCCCGCCGCGACGATTCCCGTACGACTCCGGCCGACGGATGGGCCGCACCCGGGCGGGCCGGCCCGCGCCACCTGGGACGGGCGCCCGGCGGTCGCCAGGCGGGTCGCGTGCCCGGCGGTTCCCGGTCCCGGGTTAGTCTGCGGGTTCACCCAGGTCCGCGCAGCCGGCGACGGTACGGCGGCCACCGGACGAGGATAGAGAAGGTGCATCTCAAGAGCCTGACGGTGAAGGGCTTCAAGTCCTTCGCCTCCGCGACGACGCTCAAGCTGGAGCCGGGGATCACCTGCGTGGTCGGCCCCAACGGCTCCGGCAAGTCCAACGTCGTCGACGCCATCGCCTGGGTGCTCGGCGAGCAGGGCGCCAAGGCGCTGCGCGGCGGCAAGATGGAGGACGTCATCTTCGCCGGCACCGCCGGCCGGGCCCCGCTGGGCCGGGCCGAGGTGACCCTCACGATCGACAACACCGACGGTGCGCTGCCGATCGAGTACACCGAGGTGTCGATCACCCGCCGGATGTTCCGCTCCGGCGAGAGCGAGTACGAGATCAACGGCGACACCTGCCGGCTGCTCGACATCCAGGAGCTGCTGTCGGACTCCGGCATCGGCCGGGAGATGCACATCATCGTCGGCCAGGGGCGACTCGACGGGATGCTGCACGCCAAGCCGGAGGACCGGCGGTCGTTCGTCGAGGAGGCGGCCGGCGTCCTCAAGCACCGTAAGCGCAAGGAGAAGGCGCTGCGGAAGCTCGACGCGATGCAGACGAACCTCAACCGGCTCAACGACCTCACCGCCGAGCTGCGCCGCCAGCTCAAGCCGCTGGGCCGGCAGGCGGAGGTGGCCCGCCGTGCCGCCGCCATCCAGGCCAACCTGCGCGACGCCCGGCTACGGCTGCTCGCCGACGACCTGGCCACCCTGCGCGCCACCCTGGACCGGGAGATCGCCGACGAGACCGCGGTGCGCGAGCGGCGCGAGCAGGTCGAGGCCGAACACGCCGAGGTGCAGGCGCGGCTGGCCGAGCTGGAGGCGGCCCTCGCCGAGGACGCGCCGCTGCTGGCCGCCGCCCAGGACACCTGGTACAAGCTCTCCGCCCTCTCCGAGCGGTTCCGCTCCATCGAGCAGCTTGCCCGGGAACGGCTGCGGCACCTCAGCGCCACCCCCGACGACGAGCGTCCCGGTCGCGATCCCGAGCAGTTGGAGGCCGAGGCCGAGCGGATCCGCGAGCAGGAGGAGGAGCTGCGCGGCGCGCTGACCGACGACCAGATCCGGCTGGCCGAGGCCGTCGAGCACCGCCAGGAACTGGAGCGGCAGCTCGCCGCCGCCGAACGCGAGCTGGTCGCCGCGGCCAAGGCGATCGCCGACCGGCGGGAGGGCCTGGCCCGGCTGACCGGTCAGGTCAACTCCGCCCGCGCCCGGACCACCAGCGCCGGCGAGGAGATCGAGCGGCTCGCCACCGCGCACGCCGACGCGCTGGCCCGGGCCGACCAGGCCCAGGCCGAACTCGACGCGGTCGCCGAGCAGTCCACCGAGGCAGACCGCGACAACGCCGACCTCGACGCCCGGCACGCCGAGGCGGTCGCCGCCCAGGAGCGGGCGCAGGCCACCGTGCGGTCGCTGACCGACGCGGAGCGGGCGGCGGAGAAGGACGCCGCCACCTGGAAGGCCCGGGAGGAGGCGCTCGCCCTCGGCCTGCGCCGCAAGGACGGCGCGGGCGCGCTGCTGGCCCGCGCCGACGAGGTCCCGGGCCTGCTGGGCAGCCTGGCCGGGCTACTCACGATCGCGCCCGGGCAGGAGGCCGCGCTCGCCGCCGCGCTCGGCGGGCTGGCCGACGCGGTCGCGGTGAGCGGCGTCGACGAGGCGGTCGAGGCCATGCGGCTGCTGAAGATCTCCGACGCCGGCCGCGCCGGCCTGCTGGTCGGCAGCCCCGCCGGGCCGGGCATGGACGGGCCCGCCGACGCGCTGCGGCCGAAGCTGCCCGACGGCGCCCGCTGGGCGCCCGACCTGGTGGAGTGCTCCCCGCAGCTCCGCCCCGCGGTGCACCGGGCGCTGCGCGACGTCGTGCTGGTCGACGACCTCGCCGCCGCGGCCGAGGTGGTCGCCGGCAACCCGGAGCTGCGCGCGGTCACCCCCGACGGCGACGTGGTCGGGGCGTACGCGGCGGCCGGGGGGTCGGCCAAGGCGCCCAGCTTCATCGAGGTGCAGGCCGCCGTCGAGGAGGCCCGCTCGAACCGGCTCGCCGCCGAGCAGACCGGCGCGGAGCTGCGCGAACAGCTCGTCGACGCCCGCGCCGAGGTGGCCGCCGCCAAGGAGACGGTGCAGCACGCCGCCGCCGCCAAGCGGGAGGCGGAGAGCCACCGCAACGCCGCCGCCCGCCGGCTGGCCGAGCTGGGCGCGGCGGCCCGCTCGGCGAAGGCGGAGACCGACCGGCTCGGCGAGTCCCGGGCCCGCGCGGAGGCCGCCCGCGAGCGGGACCTGCTCACCCTGGCCGAGCTGGCGGAGCGGCTGCGGCTGGCCGAGGAGACCCCCGTCGACGCGGAACCGTCGACCGAGGAACGCGACCAGCTCGCCGCGATGGTGCCGCAGGCGCGGCAGAACGAGATGGAGGTCCGGCTCGCGGTGCGTACCGCCGAGGAGCGGGTCTCCTCGATCGCTGGCCGCGCGGACTCCCTGCGCCGGCAGGCCACCGCCGAGCGGGCCGCGCGGGAACGCGCGGCGGCGCGGCGGGCGGCACGCACCCGGGGCGCGGGGATCGCCCGGGCCGTGGCGGGCGGGGCCCGGGAGGCCCTCGCCCGGCTGGCCACCTCGATCGCCGCGGCCGAGGAGCACCGCGACGCCGTGGCGCGCGAACGCGCCGCCCGCGAGGCCGAACTCCAGGAGGTACGCGGCGCGGCCAAGCGGCTCGGCGCGGAGCTGGAGCGGCTGACCAGCCAGGTGCACCGCGACGAGGTGGCCCGCGCCGAGCAGCGGCTGCGCATCGAGCAGCTGGAGGCGAAGGCCGCCGAGGACTTCGGCCTGGACGTGGAGACCCTCGTCGCCGAGTACGGCCCGACCCAGCCCGTCCCGCCCACCCAGGCCGACGTGGCGGCGGCCGAACGCGACGGCCTGCCGGTGCCCGAGCCGGTCCGCTACGAGCGGCCGGTGCAGGAGAAGCGGGCCGCCAAGGCGGAACGGGAACTGGCCCTGCTCGGCAAGGTGAACCCGCTGGCCCTGGAGGAGTTCGCCGCGCTGGAGGAGCGCTTCAAGTTCCTCTCCGAGCAGCTGGAGGACCTCAAGGCCACCCGCCGCGACCTGCTCACCGTGGTCAAGGACGTCGACGACCGGATCCTGGAGGTCTTCGCCAGCGCGTTCGCCGACACGGCCCGGGAGTTCCAGCAGGTCTTCACGGTGCTCTTCCCCGGCGGTGAGGGGCGGCTCGTGCTGACCGACCCCGACGACCTGCTCACCACCGGCATCGAGGTCGAGGCCCGCCCGCCGGGCAAGAAGATCAAGCGGCTGTCGCTGCTTTCCGGCGGCGAGCGTTCGCTGACGGCGGTGGCGATGCTGGTGGCCATCTTCCGGGCCCGGCCCAGCCCGTTCTACATCATGGACGAGGTGGAGGCGGCGCTCGACGACGTCAACCTGGGGCGGCTGATCACGCTGCTGGCCCAGTTGCGGGAGAAGAGCCAGCTCATCGTCATCACGCACCAGAAGCGGACGATGGAGGTCGCCGACGCCCTGTACGGCGTGACCATGCGCAACGGGGTGACCCAGGTGATCAGCCAGCGGCTCAACCGGGCCGACGGAGACGAGCGGCGTGGCCGCGGCGAGGAGAACGAGTAGTGGGTCGGGAACGGGCGACGGCGCTCCTGGTGGACTTCGACGGCGTCCTGCGTCGGTGGGACCCGGCGGTGGCCGCCGGGGTGGAGCGGGAGTACGGCCTGTCCGACGGCGTACTCACCGAGATCGCCATGCAGTGGGGGCGGCTCCAGCCGGTGCTGACCGGGCGGGTCAGCCACGCCGACTGGATGAGCAGCGTGGCCGACGCGCTGGCCGACTCCGTGGGCGGCCCCGAGCGGGCCCGGGCCGCCGTGGAGCAGTGGCAGCGCTACCGGGGCGAGGTGGACCCCGAGGTGCTCGCCTTCGTCCGCGAGGCGCGGGCCGGCGGCATCCGCGTCGGGCTCGGCACGAACGCCACGGACCTGCTCGACGCCGACCTCGCCGCGCTCGGCCTGGTCGGCGAGTTCGACGTGGTGGTCAACTCGTCCAGGATCGGGGTGAACAAGCCGGCGAAGGAGTACTTCCAGGCGGCCTGCGAGGCCCTGGAGACCCCGGCGGCCCGGGTGCTCTTCGTCGACGACGAGGACTGGGCGATCCGGGGGGCCCGGGTCGCCGGCCTGTCGGCGCTGCGCTGGAGCGGCCCGGCCGACCTGCGGTACGCGCGGGCCGCCCTGGCGTACTGACCGGTCTCCGTCCCGCCCCGGCGGGGGCTACTCGCCCGTGACGCCGTCGATGCGTTCGCGGATCAGGTCGGCGTGACCGTTGTGCCGGGCGTACTCCTCGATCATGTGCACGTAGATCCAGCGCAGGTTGAACGTCCGGCGCTTCGGGCCGACCTCGGTGAAGGTCTCGTCGAGCGACCGGCCGCTGGCGGCGGCCCGGGCCAGCGCCACCTCCCGGTGGTAGGTGGCGAAGTCGGCCTCGGCGTCGGCGGCGCTGACGTCGTGGTCGGCGTCCGGGTTGTCGGGCGTGAAGTAGGGGTAGTCGACCTGCTGCCCGGCGAGGTTCTCCCGGAACCACCAGGCCTCCACCTCGGCCAGGTGCCGGACCAGGCCGAGCAGGGTGAGCCCGGAGGGCTCGACGCTCGGCGTGCGCAACTGCTCGGCGGTCAGCCCGGCGCACTTGAGCAGCAGGGTCTGCCGGTGGTAGTCCAGCCAGCCCTCCAGCATGGTGCGCTCGTCGCCGACGTAGGGCTCGGGGGTCCGGGTGATCTCCGGTGCTCGCCAGGTCATGCCGGTCATCCTGGCTGGCACCTCCGACAACCGGCGAGCGGTTTATCGGGCGCCGGGGCCACCGGCGGCGCGTGGGTGGTGGCCAGCCCGTCGCGGGCGGGCAGGCCGGGGCGCGGCGGGAGGCTCACCCGCCGGGGGTCAGGCGCTGCCGCATGACCTCGCGCAGGTGGCCGTCGCTGGTGGTGCCCTCGATCGTCACCTCGGCCGTCCGGCCGGCGTGCACCAGCGTGGCGACCGCGTTGCCGAAGTACGGCCCGGCCAGCCGCTTCCAGCGCAACGGCGGGCGGCGTACGCCGGCGGTGCGGGCCAGGGCCCGGGTGGCCCCGGACGGCCCGGACGACCAGCCCAGCTTCATCAGCGGGCGCATCCCGGCCGGGACCTGGTTGTGGATGGGCGAGCAGGTGAGCTGGTGCACCGGCGTGACCACGCTCCGGTCGTCGAACCGCGCCCGCGCCACGTACGAGTGGTGCACGTCGCCGGAGAGCACGCTGATCGACGCCGGTGGCGCGTACGCCGGGCCGGCCCCGACGCGCTCGCCGGGCTCGCCGGGGGTGCCGCTGCCGAGGCGGGCGAAGAGCGCGCCGAGCGCGTCGAACGAACGGCGGAACGCGGCCCAGTGCTCCAGGTCCAGCCCCCGGCGCAGGTTCTCGGCCAGCCGGGCGACCCAGGGCCGCCGCGAGTCGGCCAGCTTCTCGTTCCACGCCTCCACGTGGTGGATGCCGGGCGGCAGCAGCCACGGCAGGGACGCGCCGACCACCAGGTGGTCGTAGACGCCGTGGGCGCGGTCGAGGAACCACGACCACTCGCCCGCGGGCAGCATCGCCCGCTGGCCCGGCTCCAGCACCCGGCTGCACCGGTTGTCGAGCATGACCAGCCGGGTCCGGCCCAGGTCCAGCGCGTAGCTCCACTGGTACTGCACGGCGCGCCACCGCTCGGTGTCGTGGGCGAGGTCGGCCTCGGTGTCGACCCGCTGCCCGAACTCGCGCAGCACGCCGGTGGCGTCCTCCGCCGCGACGACCTTGGCGTAGACCGGGTCGGCGGCGATCTCGTCCGGGGAGAGGTTGCCCAGGTGCTGGTAGACCCAGTACGAGGCGAGGCCGCTGGTGATCCGCTCCGCCCACCACGGCTGCTCGCGCATGTCGGAGCGCCAGGAGGCCGAGGTGTTCCAGTCGTCGATGACCTCGTGGTCGTCGAAGATCATCACGCTCGGCACGGTGGAGAACAGCCAGCGGATCTCCGGGTCCCGCCAGGACTCCAGGTAGAGCTTCGTGTACTCGTCGAAGCTGACCACCTGGTCACCCGGCGCGCCCTTGGGTCGCCGGCGACGCCGCTTCAGCAGCCGCCGGACCGTGGGCGACGTCACGTCCGCGTAGACCTGGTCGCCGAGGAGCACCAGCAGGTCGGGCACGTCGGTCGCCTCCGGGTCGGCCATCAGCCGCCGGGCGTACGCGTCGAGGGCGTCCGGGGGCAGCCGACGGGTGGTGGCGTGCTGGGTGGTCTCCCGGCAGGAGCCGAACACCAACCGGACCGGCTGGTCGAGGTCGTCAGCCGCCCGGGTGCGGATCACGCTGGGCGGGAAGTTGCTCTTCGGCACCGGCCAGGCGACCTCGTCGTCGATCAGCACCTCGTAGGTGGTGGCGCTCTCGGGGGTGAGCCCCTCCACGACCACGAGGGCGTAGTGGTGGTCGTACGCCGAGAAGGTGGGGGCGGTGCCGCCGGCGCCGTCGGCGGTGCGGACGGTGACCACCGCGGGCGCGCTGGTCTCCACCCAGACGGTGGCCGTCGTGCCGACCACCCTGCGGAGCAACGGGCCGATGAGCAGGTGTGCCGCGGGCATGGTCGACCTCCAGATGAGCGGACTTCATCTTTACTACCCGGCCGGCGGTCGCACCACTGCTGGCTGTGAGCGAGCCTACCGCCGGCCTCCGCGGGCCCGGTCGGGAGCGGTGGCTGGGACAGCTTCGCCGGCATCTGACAGGATTCCGGCATGACGGAATACCTCCTCATCGCGCTCGCCCTGCTCGGCGTGCTGATCCTTGGCGGCATCGGGCTGGTCGTGCCGCGGCTGCGCCGGCGACCGGAGCCGCCGCTGCCGAAGACGGAGGTCGACACCCGGGCCGAGGAGGACCTGGCCGGCCCGCCGGTGGAGGCCCCGGAGGCCGAACTGTCCACCGGGATCCTGGTGGAACCGCCGGTGGTGGAGGCCCCGGCACCGGTGCTGGAGGTCCCCGAGCCGACGGCCGGCCGGCTGGTCCGGCTGCGCTCCCGGCTGTCCCGCTCGCAGAACGTCTTCGGCAAGGGCCTGCTCGGCCTGCTCAGCCGCGACCACCTCGACGAGGACACCTGGGAGGAGATCGAGGACAGCCTGATCACCGCCGACGTCGGCGTCGACGCCACCCGCGACATCGTCGACCGGCTGCGCGAGCGGACCCGGGTCCTCGGCACCCGCTCCGGCGGTGAGCTGCGCGCCCTGCTCGCCGCCGAGCTGGTCAACGCGCTCGACCCGACCCTGGACCGGTCCCTGCGGACCGCGCCCAAGGAGGGCGTGCCGGCGGTCGTGCTGGTCGTCGGCGTCAACGGCGCGGGCAAGACCACCACCTGCGGCAAGATCGCCCGGGTGCTCGTCGCCGACGGCCGCAGCGTGCTGCTCGGCGCCGCCGACACCTTCCGGGCCGCCGCCGCGGACCAGCTGGAGACCTGGGGCGGTCGGGTCGGCGCGGAGACCGTACGGGGGCCCGAGGCGGCCGACCCGGCCAGCGTGGCCTTCGACGCCGTCAAGCGGGGCATCGACACCGGCGTCGACACCGTGCTGATCGACACCGCCGGCCGCCTCCAGAACAAGATCGGCCTGATGGACGAGCTGGGCAAGGTCAAGCGGGTGGTGGAGAAGCACGGCCCGATCGACGAGACACTGCTCATCCTCGACGCCACCACCGGGCAGAACGGGCTGGAGCAGGCCCGGGTCTTCACCGAGGTGGTCAACGTGACCGGTGTCGTGCTCAGCAAGCTCGACGGCACCGCCAAGGGCGGCATCGTGATCGCCGTGCAGCGCAAGCTGGGCATCCCGGTCAAGCTGGTCGGGCTCGGCGAGGGCAAGGACGACCTGGCCCCGTTCGACCCCGCCCAGTTCGTCGACGCGCTGCTCGGTACCGAGCCGCTCGCCCGGGACGCGTAACCTCGCAGTGACGACCGACGATCGCGCCTACGCCGGGTGGCGCGACCCCAGCCACCCGTCGACGGGCCTCGGGAGACCGTACGTGACTTCGCAGGAGATCCCGCTGCACGGCGGGAACGTCAGCACCGTCGTCCGGGTCGGCGACACGGTCCGGCGCAACGCCGGGCCGTGGACGCCCTCGGTGCACGCCCTGCTGCGCCACCTGGAGTACGTCGGGTTCACCGGCGCCCCCCGCGCACTCGGCATGGACGAGCGCAACCGGGAGGTCCTGTCGTACCTGGAGGGGGAGTGCGGGGAGTACCCGCTGGCCCCGCACTGGGTCACCGACGAGGCGCTGGTGACCGTCGCCACCATGCTCCGGATGTTCCACGACGCCCAGTACGGCTTCGTCCCGCCGCCCGGGGCGGTGTGGCGCTCGTTCGGCCCGCCGCCGCCGGACACCGAGGTGATCTGCCACCACGACGCCGCCCCGCACAACGTCATCTGGCGGCCCGACGGCACCCTCGGGCTGATCGACTTCGACCTCGCCTCGCCCGGCGCCCGGATCTACGATGTGGCGTACGCGGCCTGGACCTGGGTGCCGATCTTCTCCGACCGGGACTCGATCACGCTCGGCTGGAAGCACCCCGACCGGCCGCGCCGGCTGCGCCTCTTCGCCGACGCGTACGGGCTCATCCCCCGGGACCGGCACCGGCTGATCCGGACCATCCGCAAGCGGATCGTGGACCACGTGGAGGGCATCCGCCGGATGGCCGCCGCCGGTGAGCCGGCCTTCGTCCGGATCGTGCACAAGGGGCACCTGCGCCGGCCGATGCGGGACCTGCGGCTGCTCGACTACGAGCGCAACGCCCTGGAGTACGCGCTGCGCTGAGCGGTCCGTGCTGTCGGTCGCGTCGGCCGGCGGTGAGCTTCTCTTCACACGTCCGAAACAACCCGTCACCGTTCGGAAATCGACGGGTGACGCTGGGGGAAACAGGGAGCGAGCAGGCTTCCGCCCATCCGGCGTACGGGCGACGCTGCCCCGGAAGCCGTGAAGGAGGGAACTTCACCTTTAGGAGGCCAGCGTGCCTGAGGCACCCACGCTCGATTCCGGCAACACCGTGTGGTTGCTGGTGTCGACGGCGCTCGTGCTGCTCATGACGCCCGGACTGGCGCTGTTCTACGGCGGCCTCAACAGGTCCAAGGGTGTACTGAACATGATGATGATGAGCTTCTCCGCGATCGGGCTCATCTCTGTCTTGTGGTGGTTCTACGGTTTCAGCATCGCCTTTGGTGGCGATGTCAACGGGCTCTGGGGCGACCCGGGCGCCTACCTCGGCACCAAGACCTTCCTCGCCGAGACCGACCTCTGGGGCGCGACGGCGGAGAACCCGAGCGGCATCGGCGTCCCGCTCTACGTGTTCATGGCCTTCCAGATGATGTTCGCCGTCATCACCGTCGCGCTGATCAGCGGCGCGATCTCCGACCGGGCGAAGTTCGCCGGCTGGCTGCTCTTCGCGTTCGGCTGGGCGACGCTTGTCTACTTCCCGGTCGCGCACTGGGTGTGGGGCGGCGGCATCATCGGCGGCGACCTGCACGCGCTCGACTTCGCCGGCGGCACTGCGGTGCACATCAACGCCGGCGCGGCGGCCCTGGCGCTGGCCCTGGTGCTGGGCAGGCGGCTCGGCTGGCCTCGGGAGGGCATGAAGCCGCACAACATCCCGCTCGTCGCGCTCGGCGCCGGGCTGCTCTGGTTCGGCTGGTTCGGCTTCAACGCCGGTTCCGAGCTCACCGTCGACTCGGTCGCCGGCCTGGCCTTCATCAACACCCAGCTCGCCACGGCCGCCGCCGTGCTCGGCTGGATCGTCGTCGAGTGGATCAAGGACAGGAAGCCGACCCTGGTCGGCGCCTCGTCCGGCGCCGTCGCCGGCCTGGTCGCCATCACCCCGGCCTGCGGCTTCATCGCCCCCTGGGCGGCGGTGCTGCTCGGTCTCGTCGCCGGGGCGGTCTGCGCGTTGGCGATCAGCCTCAAGTACAAGCTCGGCTACGACGACTCGCTCGACGTGGTCGGCGTGCACTTCGTCGGCGGCTGGATCGGCTCGCTCTGGCTCGGCCTCTTCGCCACCAACTCGGTCAACGGCGCGATCACCGACGTGATCGGCGCCTCCGACGGGCTCTTCTACGGCGGCGGGGTGACCCAGCTCGGCCGGCAGGCCCTGGCCGGTCTGATCGTCACCGTCTGGTCCTTCGCGGTGGCCTGGGTGCTCGCCTTCGGCATCGAGAAGACGATCGGCTTCCGCCTGCGGGCCGAGGACGAGGTCGGCGGCATCGACATCGCCGAGCACGCCGAGAGCGGCTACGACCTGTCGCCGGCCGCCGGCAGCGGCGGGGGCAGCGCGTTCGCCATGGCCGGGCTGACCGGCGCCAGGCCGGCGACGGAGCCGGCGGCCGCGCCCACCGTGCCTGCCGAGCCGGCTGCGCCCACCGTGCCTGCCGAGCCGGCTGCGGCTGCCGAGCCGGTCGAGCCGGCCGCCGGGTCCGCCGCCGAGAAGGTCGCCCGTTAACGTTCCTGGGATGGAGGGGTTGGACATGAAGCTGGTGACCGCGGTCATCAAGCCGTACCAGCTGGACGCGGTGAAGGAGGCCCTGCACGCCCTCGGCGTGGCCGGCCTGACCGTCAGCGAGGTCCAGGGCTACGGGCGGCAGAAGGGGCACACCGAGGTCTACCGGGGTGCCGAGTACACGGTCGAGTTCCTGCCCAAGATCCGGGTGGAGGTGCTCACCGACGAGATCGACGTCGACAAGATCGTGGACGCCGTCGTCGGCGCCGCCCGGACCGGCAAGATCGGCGACGGGAAGGTCTGGGTGACCGCCGTCGAGGAGGTCGTCCGGGTCCGTACCGGCGAGCGCGGCCTCGACGCGCTCTGACCGGCCACTGACCGACATGACCTCGTCGACCAGGAAGAACACGTCGGGACACACCGGCAACGGTGCCGCCGCACTCCTGGTCGACGAGGTCGTCGGCGTCGACGGGGGCATCGGGGCGACGGCGCGGGCCGCGCGGGCCGACGCGTACGACCGGTGGCTGCGCGGGCTGCTGCCGCAGCGGCCCGGGGTGGCGCTGATCGCCGTCGGCGGGCTGGGCCGCCGGCAGTGCGCGCCGCACGGCGACCTCGACCTCGTCCTGCTGCACGCCGGGGTGCCCGGCGTGGACGAGATGGCCGCCTCGATCTGGTATCCCGTGTGGGACGCCGGACTGCGGCTGGACCACTCCGTCCGGACCGTCGCCGAGGCGCTCTCCGTCGCCCAGGACGACGTGAAGGTGGCCCTCGGGCTGCTCGACGCGCGGCTGGTCGCCGGGGACGCCGCGCTCGCGGACACCCTCGTCCGCACCGCCGCCGACCACTGGCGGCGCACCGCCGTACGCCAGCTCCCGGCGCTCCGCGAGATCACCGCCGCCCGCTGGGCCGCCCACGGCGAGCTGGCGTTCCTGCTGGAGGGAGACCTGAAGGAGGCGGCCGGCGGACTGCGCGACGTGGGCATCCTGCGGGCGGTCGCCACCGCCGGGATCACCGACGCGCTGCGCCCCGCCGTCCGCGCCGCGCACCTGCGGCTGCTCGACACCCGGGACGCGCTGCACCGGCAGGCCGGCCGCCGGGTCGACCGGCTGGTCGCCCAGGAACGCGACGGGGTCGCCGCGCTGCTCGGGCTCCGGCAGTCACCGCCCGGCGCGGCCGACGGCGCGTCGCGGGTCGGCGCCACCGAGTCGATCGGCGACGGCGACGCGCTGCTGCGCCGGGTCGCCGGGGACGCCCGGACGGTCAGCCACGCCCTCGACGACGCCTTCCGCGCCGCCGACCGGCTCCGCTCCGGCCGCCGCCGGGGCACCGACGGGCGTCCGCTGCGCCGACCGGTCGCCCGGGACGTCGTCGAGCACGACGGCGAGCTGGTCCTGGCCCGCACCGCTATCGGGGCACGCCCCGACCCGAGCCTGTCGCTGCGGGTCGCCGCCGCCGCGGCCGGCACCCGGCTGCCGATCGCCCGGGCCACCTGCGAGTGGCTGGCCGCGTACTGCCCGCCGCTGCCGGCGCCGTGGCCGGCCGAGGCCCGGGCCGCGCTGATCACCCTGCTCGGCGCCGGTCCCGGCCTGGTGCCGGCCTGGGAGACCTGCGACCGGTACGGGCTGATCGAGGGCTGGCTGCCCGAGTGGACCCGGCTGCGCAGCCTCCCGCAGCACAACCCCGTGCACCGGTTCACCCTCGACCGGCACCTCGTGCAGACCGCGTACGAGGCCAGCCGGCACACCCGTGAGGTGGACCGCCCCGACCTGCTGCTGCTCGGCGCCCTCCTGCACGACGTCGGCAAGGGGCTTCCCGGCGACCACAGCACGGTCGGGGCGCCGCTGGCGGAGGCCGTGGCCGCCCGGATCGGCCTGCCCGAGCCGGAGGTGGCGCTGATCGGCACGCTGGTCCGGCTGCACCTGCTCCTGCCCGACGTGGCCACCCGGCGGGACCTGGCCGACCCGGTCACCATCGCCGGGGTGGCCGAGCGGGTCGGCGACCCGACCACGCTGGACCTGCTGCACGCCCTGGTGCGGGCCGACGCCGCCGCCACCGGCCCGGCCGCCTGGTCGGACTGGAAGGGGCGACTGGTCGCCGAGCTGGTCACCCGGGTGCGGACCGCGCTGGACACGGGCGCGCTGCCGGCCCCGCCCGCCCCCGACCCGGCCCTGCTGGCGGGACCCCTGCCGGTCGTACACCTGACGGCCGACCGGGTGGCGGTGGCCGCGGCGGACCGGCGCGGCCTGCTCGCGACGGTGGCCGGCTGCCTGGCGCTGCACCGGCTGGAGGTGCTCTCCGCCGACGCCTCCACCGTCGACGGCCGGGCCCTGGTCGAGTGCCGCGTGCAGCCCCGGTACGGGCTCGCGCCCGACCCGATCGCCCTCGGCGCCGACCTGCGCCGCGCGGTGAACGGCGACGTCTCGGTCACCCAGCGGCTGCGCGGCCGGGCCCTGGCGGCGCGGTCCGGTCCGGCCGCGCCCCGGGTGGTCTGGCACCGCGAGGCGGCCACCGACGCCGTGCTGCTGGAGCTGCGCGCCGCCGACGCGGCGGGCCTGCTCTACCGGGTCACCTGCGCCCTCGACGAGGCCGGCGCCCAGGTGCGCGCGGCCCGCATCTCCACCCTCGGCGGCGACGTGGTGGACGCCTTCTACCTCGTCGGCGGCTGGCCGGACGACGCCACCCGGGCCCGTCTGGAGGCCGCGGTGCTGGCCGCCGTGTGAGGATGTGCCTCCCGCCGGTCCGGGGAGCCTCGGCGTGCGCGGGCGTGCCGGCGCTCATCCGCGCCCCGGCTGTGCCCGGCCCGGAGCGGCCGTGCGGCCCGGCCGGCTACCCTAGCGGTGGCCGGACACCTCGCCCGGTCGCCGATGTGCCCGCCGGAACACTGACAAACGGGATGTTCGCGTGTTTGACACCTTGAGTGACCGCCTGTCCGGGATCTTCACCAAGCTCCGCGGCAAGGGCCGGCTCACCGACGCCGACATCGACGCCACCGCGCGCGAGATCCGCCTCGCGCTGCTGGAGGCGGACGTCGCGCTGCCGGTGGTCAAGGGCTTCATCGCCAACGTCAAGGAGCGGGCGCGCGGCTCCGAGGTCTCCCAGGCGCTCAACCCGGCGCAGCAGATCATCAAGATCGTCAACGAGGAGCTGATCAACGTCCTCGGCGGCGAGGGGCGGCGGCTCCAGTTCGCCAAGCAGCCGCCGACGGTGATCATGCTCGCGGGCCTCCAGGGTTCCGGTAAGACCACCCTCGCCGGCAAGCTGGCCCGCTGGCTCAAGGCCCAGGGCCACCAGCCGCTGCTGGTCGCCGCCGACCTCCAGCGCCCCAACGCCGTCGGGCAGCTCCAGGTGCTCGGTGGCCGCGCCGGCGTCGAGGTGTACGCCCCCGAGCCCGGCAACGGCACCGGCGACCCGGTGCAGGTGGCGCGCGCCTCGATCGAGCACGCGAAGCGGGCCGCCCGGGACATCGTCATCGTCGACACCGCCGGCCGGCTCGGCATCGACGCCGAGATGATGCAGCAGGCCGCCGACATCCGCGACGCGGTCGAGCCGGACGAGGTCATCTTCGTCATCGACGCCATGGTCGGCCAGGACGCGGTGCGCACCGCCGAGGCGTTCCGCGACGGCGTGGGCATCACCGGCGTGGTCCTCTCCAAGCTCGACGGCGACGCCCGCGGTGGCGCCGCGCTGTCGGTCCGGGAGGTCACCGGGCAGCCGATCCTCTTCGCCTCCACCGGCGAGAAGCTGGAGGACTTCGACGTCTTCCACCCCGACCGGATGGCCAGCCGGATCCTCGGCATGGGCGACGTCCTCACTCTGATCGAGCAGGCCGAGCAGGCCTTCGACACCGATCAGAAGGAGAAGATGACCGCCAAGCTGATGGGCGGCGAGCAGTTCACCCTGGAGGACTTCCTCGACCAGCTCATCGCGGTCCGGCGGATGGGCCCCATCGCCAACGTGCTGGCCATGATGCCGGGCATGGGGCAGATGAAGGACCAGCTCGCCGAGGTCGACGACAAGCACTTCGACCGGGTCACCGCGATCATCCGGTCGATGACCCCCGCCGAGCGCACCAACCCGAAGATCATCAACGGCTCGCGCCGGGCCCGCATCGCCAACGGCTCCGGCGTCACGGTGATGGACGTCAACCAGCTGCTCAACCGCTTCGCCGACGCGCAGAAGATGATGAAGCAGATGGGCGGCATGATGGGCCTGCCGGGCGGCGGCCGGCGCAAGGCGACCAAGTCGCCGAAGAACAAGCGCAAGGGCACCAAGGGCGGCAACCGGCCGCGCGCCGGGGCGGGCGCCGGGATGCCGGGCGGCTTCCCGGGCGGCATGCCGCAGCTCCCGCCGGGCATGGACCCGAACGACCTCACCGGCGGCCAGGGCCTCCCGCCGGGCTTCAAGCTGCCGAAGATCGACTTCAACAAGCTCGGCAAGGGCGGCGACGGCGGGCCCCGCTGACGCGTGTCGCTGACGGCGGGTGACATGATCCTTGCCTAGGGTGATGTCGCCCCTGGAAGGAGGAGTCAATGACCGTGGCACCCATCCTGCCCGACCGGTCGGAGTGGACGGTCGACGACCTCGGTGACCTGCCGAAGGACCTTCCGTACGAGTTGGTCAACGGAAGGTTGATCGTGCCGTCCCCCACCGCCGTGCACCAGGACCTCTGCGTGCGACTGCTGCTCGCTCTCGAGGTCAACTGTCCCGCCGAATACCTGGTGAGCATCGACCTGTCGATGCGCATCGACCGCCGCAACGAGCCGCGTCCCGACGTGGTCGCGATCCGCCGCGAGCACGCCGACCGCTCGCCCGTCCCCGTCGAGGACGCCCTGCTGGCCGTCGAGGTCCTCTCGCCGAGCTCTACCTTCCGCGACCTCTACGACAAGGCGAAGGTCTACGCGCACGCCGGGGTGCGGACGTACTGGGTGGTCGACCCGCTGCACGAGCGGATGACCCTCACGGAATACACGCTCGGCCCCACCGGCGAGTACGAGGCGGTGACCCACACCGAGGACCTCTTCGTCACCGAGCGGCCCTGGAAGGTCTCCGTCGACCTGCCCGCGCTGACGGCACGGCGGGCCGGGCTGCTGGCGCGCGACGAGGGCTGACCGCCGCCGGCCCGCGCGGGGCGGGAAGAATGGCGGCGGACCGCCCCCTTTCGCGCAGACGGAGGACGCATGGCCTGGCACGTACGCGGCGTGGTGCTGCCCGACGACGAGGTCCGTGACCTGTGGCTGGTCGGCGACCGGGTCACCTTCACCCCGGTTGCCGGTGCGGAGACGATCGCCGACGGCGGGTTCGTGCTGCCCGGTCTGATCGACGCGCACTGCCACATCGGCATCGCCCGCGGCGGCGCCCCGATCACCTCGCTCGACCAGGCCCGCGAACTGGCCCGCGTCGACCGGGACGCCGGGGTCCTCGCCATCCGCGACGCCGGGTCGCCCTACCCGTACCCCGAACTCGACGACGAGCCCGACCTGCCGCGGCTGGCCCGCGCCGGTCGGCACGTCGCGCCGCCCAAGCGCTACCTGCGCGACATCGGCGTCGAGGTCGGCGCGGCCGAGGTGGCCGCGACGGTGGCCGCGCAGGCGCGGGCCGGCAACGGCTGGGTGAAGCTGGTCGGCGACTGGATCGACCGGGGGGTCGGCGACCTCGCCCCGGCGTGGGACGCCGACACCATGACGGCCGCCGTCCGGGCCGCGCACGCCGCCGGGGTGCGCGCCGCCGTGCACACCTTCTCCGAGTCGGCCGTCGAGATCATGGTGCGCGCCGGGGTGGACTCGGTGGAGCACGGCACGGGCCTGAGCCTGGACCTGATCGACGAGATGGCCCGCCGGGGCACCGCGCTCATTCCCACGATGATCAACATTCGGACCTTCGGCGGGATCGCCGAGCAGGCCCGGGAGAAGTTCCCCGGCTACGCCGAGCACATGCTCGCGCTGCGCGACCGCTTCCCCGAGGTGGTCCGCTCGGCGCACGAGGCCGGGGTCCCGATCTACGTGGGCACGGACGCGGGCGGCGGCATCGACCACGGCCTCGCCGCGGAGGAGATGCTGCTGCTGCACGAGCAGGCCGGCATGTCCACCACCGACGTGCTCGCCGCCGCGTCCTGGCGGGCCCGCGAGTGGCTCGGCTTCCCCGGACTGGTCGAGGGCGGCCTGGCGGACCTCGTCGTCTACGCCGAGGACCCGCGCGCCGACTTGCGTGCCGTACGCACCCCTGCCCGCATCGTGCTGCGCGGTCGCGTCGTCCGCTGACCCGCCGCGCCCGGGCGGTCGGCGGCGGAGGCGCCCGGTCGGGCCGGTGGCGCTCCCGGCCGGCGGTGCGGCGCTGCCCGGGGCGGCGCCCGGTCAGCCCGTGTGGGCCTGGGTGACCGCGTGCAGGAGCAGGTACACGGCGAGGTCGGCGAGGGCGGCGGCGGTCTGCGTGACGGGGGCGCCGGGCAGGACGATGTGGCTGATCACCAACCGGACGACCGAGTCCGTGGCGAACGCGACGGCGTTGCGGTCGGCACCCGGCAGCACGCCGTCGGCCCACTCCAGCAGCACCTCGGTGGCCTCGGTCAGGACCAGCTCCGACCGGGTGGTGAGGTAGGGCAGCAGGTCGTCCGAGCCGCCCCGGGAGCTGGTCAGGACGGCCTTGATCAGCGGGTCGTTGGCTGCCTGCGTGAGGGTGTGCGAGATGGTGGCGTGCGCGGCGGCCCGTACGTCGTCGCCGTGGGCGCGCAGCAGGGCGCGTACGTCGCCGACGAACCGGTCGACCTCCCACCGGGCGAGCGCCTCGGCCAGCCCCGCCTTGGTGCCGAACTCGTTGTAGACCGTCTGCCGGCTGACCCCCGCCGCCCGCGCGACGGCACCCATCCGGACGCCGTCCCAGCCGGTCGCGATGGTCAACGCCCGGGCGGCCTCGACGATCGCGTCCCGGGAACGGGTGCCGTCCCTCACCTCACCCATGGTCGTCGAATCCTAGCCCGGCCGCACCGACCGGCACGGCGGAGACCGGCGACGTCGCGCCCGATGACGTCGTCCCTTCGGTCGACGCATAGGATGTGCGGTCATGGCACGCGTGCTCACTCCCCGTGCGGAGGACTTTCCCCGCTGGTACCAGGATCTGATCGCCAAGGCGAAGCTGGCCGACAACGGCCCGGTCCGGGGGACCATGGTCATCCGCCCGGCCGGCTACGCCATCTGGGAGCGGATGCAGGCCGAGATGGACGCCCGGATCAAGGCGGCGGGCGCGGAGAACGCGTACTTCCCGCTCTTCATCCCGGAGAGCTACCTCAAGCGTGAGGCCGAGCACGTCGAGGGCTTCTCGCCGGAACTCGCGGTGGTCACCCACGGCGGCGGCAAGCAGCTCGCCGAGCCGGTGGTGGTGCGCCCCACCAGCGAGACCGTCATCGGCGAGTTCATGGCCAAGTGGATCGACTCCTACCGGGACCTGCCGCTGCTGCTCAACCAGTGGGCCAACGTGGTCCGTTGGGAGCTGCGCCCCCGGATCTTCCTGCGCACCAGCGAGTTCCTCTGGCAGGAGGGGCACACCGCGCACGCGACCCGCGACGACGCCCGCGCCTACGCCCGCCGGATCCTGCACGAGGCGTACGAGGACCTGATGGTCAACGTGCTCGGCATCCCGGTGGTCGTCGGCCTGAAGACGGCCCGCGAGCGCTTCGCCGGCGCGACGGCCACCTACACCTGCGAAGGCATGATGGGCGACGGCAAGGCCCTCCAGCTCGGCACCAGCCACGAGCTGGGGCAGAACTTCGCCAAGGCCTTCGACATCAGCTACTCGTCGGCCGAGGGCGGCCGGGAGCACGCCTGGACGACCTCCTGGGGCACCTCCACCCGGATGCTCGGCGGCCTGATCATGTGCCACGGCGACGACAACGGGCTGCGCGTGCCGCCGAAGCTGGCGCCCGTGCAGGCGTACGTCATGGTCGTCAAGGACGGCGAGGGCCCTGGCGGCCCTGCCGAGGTGGCGAAAGAGCTTTGCGACGCGTTGCGCGACGCGGGCGTCCGGGTCGCGCTCGACGACCGCGTCGACACCCCGTTCGGCCGCCGGGCCGTCGACGCCGAGCTGCGCGGCTATCCCGTACGCGTCGAGGTCGGCCCCCGCGATCTGGCCGCCGGCAACGCGGTCGTGGTCCGGCGCACGGACGGCTCGAAGTCCCCGACGCCGGTGGCCGACGTGGTGACCGCCGTGCTGGCCGCCCTCGACGCCGACCAGCGCACCCTGCACGACCAGGCGCTGGCCCACCGGAAGTCCCGCACGGTCGAGGTGTCGACCCTCGCCGAGGCGATCGAGGCGGCGGCCACCGGCTGGGCCACGGTGCCGTGGTCGGCGGTCGGCGTGCAGGGCGAGACGGAGGCGAACGGACAGGGCGTCACCGTGCGCTGCCTGCTGCGCGCCGACGGCTCGGTGCCCGACTCCGAGGACGAGCCCGACCTGGTCGCCATCCTGGCCCGCGCCTACTGAGTCCGTCCATCCCCTCACGCGTCGCGGCGGCTCCCTCGGCGGCTCCCTCAGGCGTCAGGAAGGGCACCTTCCTGACGCCTGAGGCAGCGGAAGGGTCCCTTCCTTGCACCTCGGAGCGGTGGGCGGGAGTGGGCGGCGGGGGCCGGTAGGGTCGGTGCGTGAGATTCGAACCTGGGCGGCTGATCGTGCACCGCAACGTGCGCCGGGGCCGGATCGGCTGGGTACGCACCGCGCGGGTGGTCAGCGACGACGACCGGGGCCTGCTGCTCTGGGTGCCCCGCGACTCCCCGGTCGCGAGCGAGGTCACCGAGGCCGGGCTGGGCATGCGGGCGGTGCCGTTCAGCGAGTGGATCTCCTCGTCGTACCGCCTGGCCACCGGCCGGTGGGACGGCCCCTCCGTGCTCAAGTTCCTGCCCGCCGGGGCGGCCCACTCCGTGTGGTGGTTCCGCGACGCGCACGACCGCTTCGCCACCTGGTACGTCAACCTGGAGGAGCCCGGGGTGCGCTGGGACGACGGCACGCTCGCCGGCGTCGACATGGTGGACCAGGACCTCGACGTGGTCGTCCGCCCCGACCTGGGCTGGGAGTGGAAGGACGAGGGGGAGTTCGCCGAGCGGCTGGCCTTCCCCGACCACTACTGGGTGACCGACGCCGACGCGGTCCGCGCCGAGGGGAAGCGGGTGATCGCGCTGGCCGAGGCGGGGGAGTTCCCGTTCGACGGCACCTGGTGCGACTTCACCCCGCCGCCCGACTGGACCGTCCCCGCCGGGTTACCGCCCGGCTGGGACCGTCCCCCGGTGCGCTGACCCGGCCCGACCCGCCCGCGCGTCCCGGTGGCGCACCGCCCCCGATCGTCGGGGCGGGCCGCCAGCCGGCGACTGTGCTTTCGGTCACTTCTGCCGCCCGGCGGGTGACCGGGGGCGGTCCGGTGCGAGCGATCGGCGTCCGATCTGGCAGAATGGCTGGCTGGTATCCGGCGCGCGTCCGGCGCCCTCTAACCCGGGCACGTCGCCAGTCCACCGAGCAGTCTCCGGCCCAACCCCACTGTGCCGGTCGACACTCACCCGTGCACCGCCCGTACCGGGCAGGTGAGATCGCAACAGGAGCGAAACAACTGTGGCCGTAAAGATCCGGCTCCTGCGGATGGGCAAGATCCGCAACCCGCAGTACCGCATCGTCATCGCCGACTCGCGCACCAAGCGCGACGGCCGGGCGATCGAGTTCGTCGGGATCTACCAGCCGAAGGAAGACCCTTCGGTCATCGAGGTCAAGTCGGAGCGGGTCCAGTACTGGCTGTCCGTCGGCGCCCAGCCGAGCGAGGCGGTGCAGCGGCTGCTGGAGCTCACCGGTGACTGGCAGAAGTTCAAGGGCCTGCCGGCCCCGCCGCCGCTGAAGGTCGCCCCGGAGCGGGTCGACCGCACCGCGGCGTACGAGGCCGAGGCGAAGGCCGCCGCCGGGCTGGCCGAGGCGCCGGCGAAGCCGGCCAAGAAGGCCGCCAAGGCCGAGACGCCGAAGACCGAGGCGCCGAAGACCGAGGCTCCGGCCGAGACGCCGAAGACCGAGGCTCCGGCCGAGGCCCCGGCTGCCGCTGCCGACGCCGGTGAGCAGGCCTGACATGCCTCTGCGTCCGGCGTTGGAGCACCTGGTCAAGGGCATCGTCGACCACCCCGATGACGTACGCGTCCGGATGGTCGACTCCCGTCGGGGCAAGCGGCTGGAAGTCCGCGTGCACCCGGAGGACCTCGGCACGGTGATCGGGCGGTCCGGCCGGACCGCCAAGGCGCTGCGCCAGGTGATCGGCTCCATCGGCGGGCGCGGCGTGCGCGTCGACATCGTCGACTCGTACTGATGTTGCTCGTCGTCGGCAGGGTCGGCAAGCCGCACGGCATCCGCGGTGAGGTCACCGTGGAGGTGCGGACCGACGAGCCCGAAGCGCGGTTCGCCCCCGGCATGGTGCTGCGCACCATGCCGGGGGCGACGCCCCCGGCTGTGCCCAGCGATCGGGTGCTGCGCACCATGCCGGGGGCGACGCCCCCGGCTGTGCCCAGCGATCGGGCGCGCCGCACCGAGCCCGTGGCACCTCAGCCGTCGCCGGCCGCGCCCGAGCAGGGAGTGGCCTTCCGGGTGCCCGCCGAACTGGTCGTGGAGTCCGCCCGCTGGCACCAGGGACGGATGCTGGTCGCGTTCGAGGGCAGCCTGGACCGGGACGTCGCCGAGGCGCTGCGCGGCACCCTGCTCGCGGTCGACAGCGCCGACGTCGCCGCGCCGGAGGACCCGGAGGAGTTCCACGACCACCAGCTCGTCGGGCTGGCCGTGGTCACCCCCGACGGCGACCGGCTGGGCGAGGTGGCCCGGATCGACCACGCCCCCTCCTCAGACCTGCTGGTGCTGCGCCGTCCCGAGGGCGGCACCGCGCTCATCCCGTTCGTCAAGGCGATCGTCCCCGAGGTTGACCTCGCCGGCGGTCGCGTCGTCGTCGACCCGCCGGCCGGTCTGCTCGATCTGTAGAACCGCTGGAGCATCCCCGCATGCGCGTCGACATCGTGTCGATCTTCCCCGAGTACTTCGCCCCGCTGGACCTGTCGTTGATCGGCAGGGCGCGGGCGAACGGCACGCTGCGGCTGGCCGTACACGATCTGCGGATCTGGACCCACGACGTGCACCGCACGGTCGACGACACGCCCTACGGCGGCGGGCCCGGCATGGTGATGCGGCCGGAGCCGTGGGGCGAGGCGCTCGACGCCCTCGCCCCGGCGGAGGTGACCCCGCCCCGGCTGGTGGTGCCGGCCCCGACCGGCGCCCCCTTCACCCAGGCGATGGCGCACGAACTGGCCGCCGAGTCGCATCTGCTCTTCGCCTGCGGCCGGTACGAGGGCATCGACCAGCGGGTGCTCGACCACGCCGCGACCCGGATGCCGGTGACCGAGGTCTCCCTCGGCGACTACGTTCTCTTCGGCGGTGAGGTGGCGGTGCTGGTGATCCTGGAGGCGGTCACCCGGCTGCTGCCCGGCGTGCTCGGCAACGCGGGCTCGCTGGCCGAGGAGTCGCACGCCCACGGGCTGCTGGAGGCCCCCATGTACACGAAGCCGGCGACCTGGCGGGGGCTGGAGGTGCCGGAGGTGCTCCGCTCCGGCGACCACGGCAGGATCGCCCGCTGGCGGCGGGACGAGGCGCTGACCCGCACGGCGACGCGTCGTCCCGACATGCTCGCCGCGCTGGAACCGCAGCGCCTGGACAAACGGGACGTCGCCGCGCTGGACCGGGCCGGATTTCAGGTGCCGCCGGGGGATGTGGCAAAGTAGGGGGGTTGCCGCAACCGGCCGCGCCGCGGCTGGCTGCGAGGATCCTCGACCGGGGTCGGGTCACCGACCGCCACCCGGGGATCAGAATCACCCACCCGCGCACCGATTGACGGTGCGCCGTGAGCCTCACGAGGACGCAGCGATGAACATCCTGGACGCCCTTGACGCCCAGTCGAAGCGTACCGACCTCCCCGACTTCCGTGCCGGTGACACCGTCAAGGTGCACGCCCGCGTCGTCGAGGGCGCCCGGTCCCGTGTCCAGATCTTCCAGGGCGTCGTCATCCGCCGCCAGGGTGACGGTCTGCGCGAGACCTTCTCGGTCCGCAAGATCAGCTTCGGCGTCGGTGTCGAGCGCACCTACCCGATCAACAGCCCGGGTATCGACCGGATCGAGGTCGTGACCCGCGGTGACGTCCGCCGCGCCAAGCTCTACTACCTGCGCGAGCTGCGGGGCAAGAAGGCCAAGATCAAGGAGAAGCGCGAGAAGCAGCCGAGCTGACCTCGCGCTCGCCACGCCGCCCGAGCTGCGCGTATGTCGTACCGACCGGACCGCACTACCCTGGTCGCTACGGGCGCAGCCGGGCGACGTCCCGCCACGACGGCGGAGCGACGACCACTACCGCCCGGGGAGCCCCGACAGGGTTCCCGGGCGGTAGTGTCATTTCTGCTGACCGGAGAGTGGCGTGGTGCAGACGCTTGACGAGGACGGCGCCGTCGACCCCTGGCGACGGCGCGCCCGCCGGCCCCGCCGACAGATGCCCCTCTGGCAGGAGCTGCCGCTGCTGCTGGTCGTCGCGTTCTGCCTCGCGGTGCTGATCCGCACCTTCCTGCTCCAGGCGTTCTTCATCCCCTCCGGCTCGATGGAGGACACCCTCCTCGTCGGGGACCGGGTCCTGGTCAACAAGGTCGTCTACGACGTGCGCGACCCGGTGCGGGGCGAGGTCGTCGTCTTCCGGGGCACCGACCGCTGGGCCCCGCAGGTCGCCGAGGGGCCGGAGCCCGGGTTCGCGGGCAAGCTCAGCCGGACCGTCGGCGACCTGGTCGGCGTCAGCCGCCCCGGCGAGAAGGACTTCATCAAGCGGGTCATCGGCCTGCCTGGCGACCGGGTGAAGTGCTGCGACGCCGAGGGGCGGGTGCTGGTCAACGGCACGCCGCTCGACGAGTCGTCGTACGTCCTGCGCGACTCGCCGCTCGACATCCCGCCCAACCCCCGCGAGTGCCGGTCCCGGCGCTTCGACGAGGTCGTGGTCCCGCCCGGTCAGATCTTCGTCATGGGCGACCACCGGATGGTCTCCCAGGACGCCCGCTGCCAGGGCCCGGTGCCGATCGAGAACGTGGTGGGCCGGGCGTTCACCGTGGTCTGGCCGTCGTCGCGCTGGAGCGCCCTGTCGGTGCCCGCGACCTTCGACGACGTCGCCGACCCGCCAGCGGCCTCCACCGGCGCCCCGCCCCCGGTCCGCCCCACGCCGGACGGCGATCTGGTGCCGTTCGCCCCGACCGCTGTCGCGCTCGCCGTTCTCGCGCGTTCCGGACGGTGGCGCTGGGCCGGGCAACGTAGGCTCGTGCCGTGATTGACGAGCAGACCGACAAGCCGCGCAGTTCCTTCTGGAAGGAGCTGCCCATCCTCCTGGGTGTGGCGATCCTGGTCGCGGTGCTGGTGCGCGCCTTCGTGCTGCAGACCTTCTTCATCCCCTCCCCGTCGATGGAGAACACCCTCCAGATCGACGATCGGGTGCTGGTCAACAAGCTGGTCTACGACTTCCGGTCCCCGCACCGGGGCGAGGTGATCGTCTTCAAGGCCCCCATGGAGTGGAGCGCCAACCCCGACGGCGAGGACTTCATCAAGCGCGTCATCGGCGTCGGCGGCGACCACGTGATCTGCTGCGACGCGCAGGACCGGCTGGTGATCAACGGCAAGTCGCTGGACGAGCCCTACATCTACCCCGGCGACAAGACCGCCGAGGAGTTCGACATCACCGTCCCGAAGGGCCGGCTCTGGGTGATGGGCGACCACCGCGAGGCGTCGGGCGACTCGCTGGAGCACTGGCAGCAGTCCGGTCAGGACATCACCGTCGCCACGATTCCCGAGGGCGAGGTCGTGGGGCGGGCCTTCACCGTCTTCTGGCCGTTCGGCCGGGCCACCTGGCTGAGCGTCCCGAAGCCGTACGAGGCCATCCCCGAACCGTAGGGGCCGCCGGGCGTGTGCGTTGTCGGCGGCGTCTGGCAGGCTGGTGCGGTGACCGTCTACACCCCCCGGCGTGCGGCGCGCGTCCTGCTCGTCGACGCGGCGGGTCGAGTGCTGCTCTTCTGCGGCTCCGACCCGGCCCGCCCCGAGCACGGGCGCTGGTGGTTCACCCCCGGCGGCGGCCTGGACGAGGGGGAGAGCTACCCCGAGTGCGCGGCACGGGAACTGGCCGAGGAGACCGGGCTGCGGCTGCCGGCCCCCGCGTTCGGGGCGCCCGTGCACCGCGACGTGACGGAGTTCCCCTTCGACGGCGTGTGGTACCGGCAGGAGCAGGAGTTCTTCCTGGTGCGGGTGGCGGGCCACGAGGTCGACACCGCCGGCTTCAGCGAGATCGAGCGGGCCACCGTCGCCGCCCACCGGTGGTGGCCGCCGGACGAGCTGACCGCCAGCGGCGAGCGGTACTACCCGCCGGACCTGACGACGGTGCTGGCCCGGGCGCTGGCCGCCGCGCCCACGGCCGGGCAGGACGCGCCGTGCTGACGCCCCCGCGCACGGTGGTGCGCCGCGAGGGTGGGCTCTACGCGCTGGAGCGCGCGTTGCAGCGGCGCGGCTTCCGGCACGTCGCCGGGGCCGACGAGGCGGGTCGCGGCGCCTGCGCCGGGCCGCTGGTCGCCGCCGCCGCGATCCTGCCCGAGGGCCGCCGCGGCGAGATCGACGGGCTGGCCGACTCCAAGCTGCTCACCCCCGCCAACCGGGAGCGGATCCACGACGAGGTCGTGGCCCGCGCGCTGGCGTACGCCGTGGTGGTGATCCCGGCCGAGGAGGTCGACGAGCGGGGCCTGCACGTGAGCAACCTGGCCGCGATGCGTCGCGCGCTGGCGTCGCTGACGACCCGCCCCGACTACGTGCTGACCGACGGCTTCGGCGTGGACGGTCTCGACGTGCCGGGTCTGGCCGTGTGGAAGGGCGACCGGGTGGCAGCCTGCGTCGCGGCGGCGAGCGTACTCGCCAAGGTCACCCGGGACCGGATGATGGTCGAGCTCGACGGGGTGTTCCCGGGCTACGGGTTCGCCGAGCACAAGGGTTACATCACCGCGGAACACACCGCGGCGCTGCGGGACCGGGGGCCGTGCCGGGAGCACCGGTTCTCGTACGTCAACGTGGCGACGGTGTCCGGTCGCGACGGCGCCCCACCCCGGGCGCGTCGGCCGGCGGACGCGAGGCGGGACGAGCCGATGGAGCGCTCCTGCCCGCCAGGGGGTACCGTCGGCGTGGCGTTGGGCGAGCAGCCTCAGCCTCCGGCGTCGGTGGGGGAAGATGTGGTCATGGAAGGCGGAGTGCGATGAGCGCGGAAGACCTCGAGAAGTACGAGACCGAGATGGAGCTCCAGCTCTACCGGGAGTACCGCGACATCGTCCGCCAGTTCTCCTACGTGGTGGAGACGGAGCGCCGGTTCTACCTGGCCAACCAGGTCGACCTGCACGTGCGCAACTCCGACGGCGAGGTCTACTTCGAGGTCGAGATGCACGACGCCTGGGTGTGGGACATGTACCGTCCCGCCCGGTTCGTGAAGAACGTCCGGGTGATGACCTTCAAGGACGTCAACGTCGAGGAGTTGGAGAAGCCCGACATCTCGCTGCCCGCCGACTCCGGCTTCGGCGGCTGACCCGCCGCTCCGCCGCCCGCCCGGCTGACCCACCGCCGGGCGTACGAGCCCGTCGGCGCCCCCACCGCCGCGCGGCCGTCGTCTCTCTCCACCCCCGCCGTCCCCGTCCGCCCGGCTGGCGGGCTCATCCCGACAGCACCACGACCTCGACCCGCTGGACGAGGTTGTTGGCGAAGCCGCCCCGGTTCCACGGCTGCTCGACCGGCTGACTGCGCCCGGAGGCGTCGGTGGCGCGGGCCCCGAGGACGTGCCGCCCCGGCTCCGCCGCCCACTCGTAGCGCCACCGGCGCCAGGCGAACTCCCCGCCGACCTGTTCGTCCAGGATGGCCGGTCGCCAACTGGCCCCGCCGTCGGTGGTCACCTCCACCGAGACGACCGGGGCGTGGCCGGACCAGGCGCGACCGTCCAGCGTGCACGGACCGGGCCGCAGCACGCGGGTGCGGGACATGAAGTCGGGGAAGCCGGGCGGCCGGACCAGCGCCCGCGGCTCGATGCGGGTCACCGGCACCCCGGGGTCGTCCGCGTCCCGCCGCAGCCGGTAGGCGACCGCGTTCTGGTAGCCGTCGAACGCCTCGGTGCGCACGTCGATCGCGCGCAGCCACTTGACGTGCGCCATGCCGTACCAGCCGGGCACGATCAGCCGCAACGGGGCACCGTGCTGCGGTAGCAGCGGAGCGCCGTTCATCTCGTACGCCAGCAGCACCTCCTCGCGCAGCGCGTCGGCGGCCGGCAGCGCGCGCTGGTAGTCCTGCTCGACGCCGCGTTCCACACCGTGGTCGGCGCCCGTGAAGACCACGTCCACGGCGTCGGCGGCGATCCCCGCCTCGCGCAGCAGCGGCGCCAGCGGGGTGCCGGTCCACTCCGCGTTGCCGACCGCCTCGACCAGCCACGGCTGGCTCACCGGCCGGGGGCGCAGCAGGGCGCGCCCGTTGCCGGCGCACTCCAGCATGACCCGGCGCGTGACGCGGGGCCGCTCGCGCAGCGCCGCGAGGTCGAGGGTCAGCGGCCGGTCCACCGCGCCGGCCACCGTCAGCGCGTACGCGTCCGGGTCGAGGTCCGGGATGTCGTAGTGGATGAGCAGGTAGTGCAGGCCGGCCGGGGTCACGTCGTAGCGCAGCGCCTCCAGCGGGATGCCGTGGTTGCGGGCGGCGAGCTGCAGCTCCTCGGCGGTGATGCCCTCGCCGGGTTCCGCCACGCGGGAGGGCCCGCTGGCATCGTGCACAGTGGTCATCGAGGACCTCCCCGGCCGGACGGCGGCGGCTCCACCGTGCGCCCGCCCCAGCCTAGGGCCTCGCCGGCGCTGCCGGGCGCGCCCAGGAACCAGTGCGCCTAGCAGACCGCCCGGCCCTCCGGGGGGCCGTCCACAGGACGACCGTCGTCCACAGGCGAGGGTGCCGGGGGTCGCGGGGACGGGCGGGTGCCGCGCAGGCTGCGCCCATGCGACCTGCCGCCCGTACCGCCGTCGCGCTCTGCGCGGCCCTGCTGTCCCTCGGGCCCGCCGCGCCCGCCGCGCCCGCCGCCCGGCCGGTCCCGGCGGCGGGTCGAGCGTTCGTCGCGGCGGCACCGCCCAGGGGCGCACCGTCCGTGGTCGCACCGCCCGGGGGCGCGCTGCCCGGTGCCGTGCGGTTCCGGTGGCCGCTCGACGGCGTCCCGCGCCCGGTGCGCCGGTTCGACCCGCCGCCCCGGCCGTGGCTGCCCGGGCACCGGGGCGTCGACCTGGCCGCCGCGCCGGGCGCGACCGTGCGGGCCGCCGGCGCCGGCACGGTGCTCTTCGCCGGTCTGGTCGCCGGCCGTCCCGTCGTCACCGTCGGGCACGCCGACGGGCTGCGGACCACCCACGAGCCGGTGTCGCCGGCGGTCCGGCCCGGCGAGACACTCGCGGCCGGGGCGCCGCTGGGCACGCTCCTCGCCGGCCACCCGGGCTGCCCCGCTCCGGCCTGCCTGCACTGGGGGCTGCGGCGCGGCGCCGACTACCTGGATCCGCTGGCGCTGCTCGGCCTGGGCCCCGTGCGACTGCTGCCGCTGGACGGGGACGACCCCGCCCTCAGCGCTGGGCGAGCAGCGGGGGCAGCCGCACCGCGAGCCGCTCGTACTCGTCGGGCGTGTTGTAGACCTGGGCACAGAGCCGCAGCCAGCCGCGTCCGTTCCAGGCCATGACGGCGACCTCGGTGGCGAGCCGTTCGGCGATCCGCCCCCGCAGCGCCCGCGCCGCGTCGAGCGTGGTGCCCAGGCCCGCCGGCAACGGCACGATCCGCATGGCGATCCCCGGTCCGCCGGGGTCCGGCAGGTCGGCGGGGGCCACCCCGAGCGTGTCCCCCAGCAGCCGCTGGCCGTACGCCGCCAGCGCGGCGTTGTGCCCGCGTACCCGGTCCACGCCGAGGCTGCGCAGCGTGAACAGGCCCACCGGCGCGGCCAGCCAGCCCGTGTAGTCCTGCGTCGCCGCCCACTCGACGCGGCGGGGGAACCCGGACTCCTGCTCCCAGGAGACGACCAGCGGCTCGATCCGTTCCCGCCACGGCGGGGCGACCGCCAGCACGGCGGTGCCGCGCGGCGCGTACGCCCACTTGTGCAGGTTGCCCACCCAGAAGTCGGCGCCGACGTCGCCCACCGGTGCCGGAAGCATGCCCGGGGCGTGTGCGGCGTCGACGAGGACCGGTATCCCGTGCTCCCGGGCCACGCCGACGATCGCGGCGACGGGGAAGAGCCGGGCGGTGGCGGAGGTGAGCTGGTCCACGACGAGCAGCCGGGTCCGGCCGGGGCGCAGCCCGGCGCGGACGATCTGGACGATCTCCTCGCCCGAGGCGGCCAACGGGACGGGCAGGGTCCGGTTGACCGCCCCCGTACGCCGGCACTCCCGGGCGATGGAGAGGCCGACCGCGCCGTAGCCGTGATCGGTGGTGAGCACCTCGTCGCCGGGACGCAGGCCGAGGGACTGGAGCACCACCGCCACCCCCGTGGTGGCGTTCGGGACGAGGGCGGTGCCGTCCGGGTCGGCGCCCAGGAAGCCGGCCAGGTGCCGGCGGGTGTGGGCGATCCGGTCGACCAGGCCCTGCGTGAAGAAGCGCAGCGGATTGGCCTCCATCTCGTCGCGCAGCCGCTGCTGGGCCCGCTGCACGGCGATCGGCACCGCGCCGAACGAACCGTGGTTCAGGTGGCTGACCGCCGGGTCGAGCGAGAAGAGCAGGCGGGCTGCCGCGATCGGCTCGGGCGGCTGCGGGAGGCTCACCCGGTGATCGTAGCGACCGGTCGATCCATCGCCGCCGTTCCGCCGGACGCGGTCCGCCGGACGCCCGCCCGGGACGCGGTTCCATCGAGCCCGTGCCGGTCGACCGTCCTCGATCCCGGAGAATCGCTGGTCATGGACGTCGAACTGCGCTGGCCGACCGCCGCCGACCGGCAGCTGCGCGCCGAGGTGCACCGGGTGCTGCACGCCGTGGCCGAGCGGGGCGGCGCGATCGGGTACGCGGTCCCGCCCGGCCGCGCCGAGACCGACGCCTGGCTGGACGCGGTGCTCGGTCTCGTCGACGCCGGCGACGCCGCGCTGGTCCTCGCCGTGCTCGACGACCGGGTGGTGGGCACCGGATCGTGGCGGCGCGGTCCGAAGCCGATCTTCACCCACTACGCCGACCTGGAGAAGGTCACCGCACACCCCGCCGCCCGTGGCCGCGGCATCGGTCGGCTCGTCACCGGCGCGCTGATCGACGACGCCCGCAAAGCCGGCGTCGAGACCCTCGCGCTGGGAGTGCGCGGCAACAACCACGGCGCCATCGAGCTGTACGAGCGCCTCGGCTTCCGCGAGTGGGGTCGACTGCCGAACGTCATCGAGGTGGGCGACGAACGCTACGACGACGTGCGGATGTGCCTGGACCTCGGGCGCGAGCCGCACGTCGTGCTCCGGGGCTCGGCCCCCGACGGGCCGGGCTCGTCGCCGCGCCGGACCTGAGCACCCGCCCCTGCCTGCCCCGGCAGGTCGGGCCCGGTTGCCGCACCCGGGCTGCTCCTGTCGGCTGCCGCTCCCGGACTGCTCAGGTCCAAGCCGCTCGTGCCCGGGCCGCCCGGGTCCCGGCTGCTCGGGTCCGGGGCGGTCTGCGCTGGCGGGACTCAGGCGCGTGGGTGGGCCTGGCGGTAGGCGGCGCGGAGCCGCTCCACGGACACGTGTGTGTAGATCTGGGTGCTCGCCAGGGACGAGTGCCCGAGCAGTTCCTGCACCGCCCGCAGGTCGGCGCCGCCCTCCAGCAGGTGGGTGGCCGCCGAGTGGCGCAGCCCGTGCGGGCTGATCGGGGGTAGGCCGGTGGCCTCCGCGTACCCGCCGACGATCCGTCGTGCCGTCGTCGGGTTGAGCCGTCCGCCGCGGGCGCCGAGCAGCAGCGCGTCGCGGGAGTGCGGTGCGGCAAGCGCCGGCCGGCCGTGGCGCAGCCACTCGTCGAGTGCCCGCTGCGCCGGCACCCCGTACGGCACGGCCCGTTCCCGGCCACCCTTGCCGAACACCCGCACGACCCGTCGCGCGTGGTCGACGTCTGCGACGTCGAGGCCGCACGCCTCGCTGATCCGCACCCCCGTGCCGTAGAGCAGTTCCAGCAGCGCCCGGTCCCGCAGCAGTACCGCCTCAGCGGCCTGGTCCGCCGCAGGGGGAGGACCCGACGACTTCGGCGACGCGGGCCCGGACCCGTCGTCGGCGGGCGACGCCGGTCGGGAGCCCTTCTGGTCGGGCGATGCTGGCCGGAAGCCCTCCCCGTCGGGTGACGGCGGTCTTGAGGCGTCCTCGTCGGGTGACGGCGGTCTTGAGGCGTCCTCGTCGGGTGACGGCGGTCGGGAGTCGCCCCCGGCGGGAGGTGGCGGCACGGCCGGGGCGAACCGGCCCGGCGCTTCGACCAGGGCGGCGGCCTGGTCGGCACGCAGCACGGTCGGCAGGTCCCGGTGGGCGCGCGGGCTGGACAGGGCGCCGGCCACGTCGGCGGGAAGCAGCCCGCAGCGGTGGGCCCACGCGCTGAACGTCCGCGCCGAGGCCGCCCGGCGGGCGAGCGACGTCCGGGCGGCCCCCATCGTCCGCTGCTTCGCCAGCCAGCTGCGGAGCACGGCGAGGTCCAGCTCCGGCAGTTCGGCGCAGCCCATCCGGTGGGCGTGGTCCAGCAGCGACACCACGTCACCGACGTATGCCCGGACGGTGTGGGCGGACCGGTTGCGCACGGCGGCCAGGTACCCGGCGAAGTCGTCCACCGCCTCGCGCATCGCCGGTGGGAGCGCCTCGTGGGTCGCCCGGGTGCCGTTCGTCTCCCGGCTCACCGCGATCCCCTCGCCGCCACCCGCCGGGCGCCCGGTGTGCCTCGCGTGCGCATCCCTGCCACGCCGGGCCGAGCTGCGGACGCCGCCTGGCCGACCCGCGCGGGAGGCCGCACCCCTCGGTGCACCTCGGTGCGGATCGAGGCCGTGGTGGCGATGGGCGGCGGATCCTCGGGCGGCACGGGACCAGCCTACGGTCGCCCGACGCCCCCGGCAGGCCACCGGGCCGGGCCGCGCACCGGGCCGCCAGCCACCGGCAGGGCATCGGGCCGGGCAACGCACCGGGCCGCCGGCCACCGGCAGGCCAACGCCGGGCCGCGCACCGGGCCGGCGGCCATCGGTCCGGGCAGCGCGCACCGAGCCGCCGTCCACCGGCTGGGCACCGGGCTGCCCGGGCGCCCAGGCGGCGGCCGGCCGTGCCGGCTCGCGGGTGCTCCCGGCACGCACGCGCGGCCCGGGTGGTGGATTGCGTCGGCCGGTGCGCGCAGACTTGTCGTACCAACGGGTGTGGGCCCTGGCCGTGGTCGCCGTGCGACGGGACCAGGCTCGACGAAGGGGGACCGGACATGGGGGTGGACGTCGTCCTCTACCGGGCGGTCGGGGTGGGCTCGGACCGGCGTCGCCTCGTGCCGGCCGAGGTGCTGCCCGATCCCGACGACGTACTGCTGAACCTCGTCCGGCGCGTCCGTGGCACCGGGCGTACCCCTCTGCTCGACCGGGTGGATCCGGTCGGCGAGCTGGTGGTCCCTGCCGGCCAGGCGCCGCAGCTCCTCGCCGAGGTGCGCTGCCTCGCCGAGGTGTCCCGGTCGACGCCGGAGCTGACGCACGTGCGCCGGCTGGACCGGTTGGCGCGGCGCTGCCGGCAGGACCGCGCGATGGAGATCCGCTTCGAGGGTGACTGACGGCGGTGCACGGTTCCGTCCGGCGGTTCACGGTCCCTCCGGCGGTGCCGGCCGTCCGGCGGTCGCGTTCCTGGCCGGCGGGGGCGCGAGGGCGTACCCGTCGTCGCGGCGGAGCACCAGGGCCAGTTCCTCGAGCATCGACAGCTTCCGCAGCGCGGTACGGACGGGCACCCCGGCCCGCGCGGCGAGGACGTCCACACCGACCGCGCCCCGGCGGGGCAACGCCTCGACGACGGCCCTCGCGTCGTCGTCGAGCAGGTCGACCGGCTGCTGCGGGCCGCGCGGTACGGGCGCCAGGTCGCCGATCCGCCCGACCTCCTCCAGCACCTGCGCGACGCCGGTGACCAGCCGGGCCCTCGGATACTCCCGCAGCGTCTCGTGTGCGCCGACGGACATCGCCGACGTGACCGGGCCGGGTACCACCATGCTGGGCTTGTCCAGGGCGAGCGCCCGGTGGGTGGTCTGGGTGGCGCCGCTGCGGGCGGCCGCCTCCACCAGCACCGTGCCGAGGGTGCCCGCCGCGATCACCCGGTTGCGGATGAGGAACCGGGGCCGGAGCGGATCGGCCCCCGGCATCCACTCGCTGACCAGCAGCCCGGTGTCGGCGATCCGGTCGAACAACGCCGCGTTGCCCATCGGGTACGGGCGGTCCACGCCGCAGGCGAGCACCGCCACGGTCAGGCCACCGGCGTTGAGCGCGCCCCGGTGGGCCGCGGCGTCGATGCCGAAGGCTCCGCCCGAGACGACCGTCCAGTCCCGGTCGGCCAGCCCGTAGCCGAGTTCCGTGGCGACGTGCGTGCCGTACCCGGTGGCGGCGCGGGCGCCGACGATCGCGACGGAGCGGTCGAACGCCTCTGCGAGTGGCCACGAGCCGCGTACCCAGAAGCAGAGCGGCGGGGCGGTCTCGATGTCCACCCGCCGGTAGGCGCCGGGCAGCCGGAGCCGGCGCAGGTCACCGACCCGGACGGGCCACTCGTCGTCGCCGGGGACGACGATCCGGGCGCCGAGGCGGTCCGTGCGGGCCAGCGCCTCGGCCGCGACGGCCCGGGCGTCGCCGGCCGCGCAACGGGCCGCCACGGTGTTCCGCAGCGTCTCCTCAGGCGCGCCCCCGTCCAGCAGGAGGTCGAGCGCCGCCACCGGGCCGAGCCGGTCGACCAGCCGGTGCACCGACCAGGTGCCCGGTTCGGCGAGCCAGGTGAGCGCCACCCTGGCCAGGGTCTCCTCGTCGGTGCTCACGTCGCGTCCCCCGTCCTCAGTTGGATGGCCTCCCGGACGTCCTCCCGGTCGGGACTGTCCCGACCGTCCAGATCCGCGATCGTCCAGGCCAGGCGGATGATCCGGTCGAAGCCCCGGGCCGACAGCGACCCGGAGTCGAGCCGGGCCCGCAGCTCGGCGGTGTCCGGCGCGGGCAACCGCCAGGGCGGGCGGCGCAAATACGGGCCGGGTATCTCGGCGTTGAGCCGGTGACCGAGCACCGCCCAGCGGGTGGCCGCCGCCTGCCGGGCCACCGCCACCCGCGCGGCGACGGTGGCGGAGGGCTCGCTGTCGATGGTCGCCTGCATCAGTTCGGCCGCGCGGACGGGCGGCAGCTTGACCTGCACGTCGATCCGGTCCAGCAACGGCCCGGAGAGCCGGCTGAGGTAGCGCCGCCGGGCCTGCGGCGGGCACTCGCAGTACGCGTCCCCGGCCGGCTTGGCGCACGGGCACGGGTTGGCCGCCAGCACCACCTGCGTACGGGCCGGGTACTCGGCGCCGCCCCGGCTGCGGGCCAGCCGGACCCGGCCGTTCTCCAGCGGTTGGCGCAGCGCCTCCAGCGCGCCCCGGCTGAACTCGGGGGCCTCGTCGAGGAAGAGCACGCCCCGGTGGGCGAGCGAGATCGCGCCGGGACGGGCCAGCCCGGAACCGCCGCCCACCAGCGACGGCACCGTCGCCGTGTGGTGCGGTGCCTGGAACGGCGGGCGGCGCAGCAACCGGCCGCCCGGTGGCAGCAGCCCGGCGATGGAGTGCAGCGCGGTGACCTCCAGCGCGGCCTCGTCGTCGAGCTCAGGCAGGATCGACGGGAGGCGCTCGGCGAGCATGGTCTTGCCGGCTCCCGGCGGCCCGACCAGCGCCAGGTGGTGCCCGCCCGCCGCGGCCACCTCCAGTGCCCGCCGGCCCAGCCCCTGCCCGGCGACCTCGGCCAGGTCGGGCCCGCCGCCGGCCGGCGACGGGCCGTCCGGCTCCGGCTCGATCAGGGGCGAGCCGTCGCGGATGAAGCTGACCAGCCGGTGCAGCGTGTCGACCGCCCGGACCCGGACCCCGGGGACGACCGCCGCCTCGGCGGCGTTGCCGGCCGGGACGATCACCTTCCCGACGCCGGCCCGGGCGGCCGCGGCGACCATCGGCAGCACACCGCGCACCGGGCGGACCGTGCCGTCGAGGCCCAGCTCGCCCAGGACCACCACGTGTTCCAGGGGCAGCAGCGGCAGCTCGCCGGAGCCGCCCAGCAGGGCCGCCGCGATCGCCAGGTCGAACGCGGAGCCGAACTTCGGCAGGTCGGCCGGCAGCAGGTTGAGGGTGATCCGCCGGTTGGGCCACCGCTGACCGGAGTTGACCACGGCCGCGCGGACCCGGTCCCGGGCCTCGTGCAGGGCGGTGTCCGGCAGCCCCGAGATGACCACCGCCGGCAGGCCGGCGGCCAGGTCGGCCTCGACCTCCACCAGGTGCCCGGTGACGCCCACCAGGCCCACGCAGAGCACCTTCGCGTAGCTCACGACGCCACCCGCCGTCGCTTGACGCCGGATCCGGTCCGGTCGGGTCCGCCCATCAGAACGCCCCCTTGAGATGCTCGACCCGGGCGGCGCCGGCGCCGGTCAGGCGTACGGAGACGACGTCGAAGCGCACCTCGTCGGCGGTGGTGCCGGTGTCGGCGAGCCACCGGGCGGCGAGCCCGCGCAGCCGCCGCGCCTTGGCCGGTACGACCGCCTCCGCCGGCGGCCCGAACTCGTCGGTGCGGCGGGTCTTCACCTCGCAGAAGGCGAGCACCGGCCCGTCCCAGGCGATGATGTCGATCTCCCCGGCCGGGCAGCGCCAGTTCCGGGCCACCGGGCGCAGTCCCGCCCCGATCAGATGCCGGACGGCGCACCGCTCCCCGTACGCGCCGACCGCCTGGTTCCGCTTCGTCATGTCCGGCACGGTGCACCCGGCGGGCGGGCAACCGCCGCCCTGCTAGCCGGAAACTGTGGACGACGGGCGCACTGTGGACGAACGGACGATCATGCCCTCGTCGTGCTATGCGGCCCGCCTCGGTGGACCGCCGCCACGAGCCACACGGTCCGGCGCTGAGCTGGGCCTGCTCACCCGCCGCAGTCCCCGCCCGTCGCCGTTCCCGACCAGCGGCGCGGGTGACCGGTGCTCCCGGTGGCGCGGATGTCCCGGGGGCGAATGGCGTCCGTGGAGCCGGTCGCATACCGTGCCGGACGTGGACGGACGACGGAACTTTGTCGAAGATCAGGAGTCGCGCTGGTATCCGGCCGACCGCGACCGCGACCGCGACCGCGAGAGCGGCTACGGGGAGGCGGACTGGCGCGGTCCGGCCGAGAGCCGGTACCGCGACGACGACCTGAACGCCCCCGAGCAGCGCCGGTCCGCCGAGGACGGCCGCTACGGCGACTCCACGGGGCCCCGACGTGGCGAACCAGGACGCTTCGGCACGTCGACGGAGCCCGACTCCGGGCGCTTCGCGGCCGTCGAGCCCGACTCCGGCCGGTTCGGAGCCGTCGAGCCCGACTCGGGGCGCTTCGCGGCCGTCGACACCGACCGGGGCCGCTTCGGCGGGTCGGAGGACTCGGGCCGGTTCGCGGCCACGGGACGGGAGGACCCGGGCCGGTTCGCCGTGCCGGGACCGGAGGACTCCGGTCGGTTCGCCGTCACCGGTCCCGAGGAATCCGGCCGGTTCGCCGCCACGGGTTCGGAGCCCGGGAGGTTCGGCGAGGCCGATTCGGGGCGCTTCGCGGCGGTGCCGCCGCTCGGGGACGCCCGGTCGGAGACCGAGGGATACCGGGCGAGCCGCTCGCGCCGGGCCGAGGCGGACCCGGACGTTTCCGGGGAACTGCCCGCCGACCGCCCGGGCCGGCGCGCCGCCCGGGAACCGAGGGAGGCCCGCGACCCGCTGTCGACGTCGGGCGTCGACGCGCTGGGCGGGGCGGGACCCGTCGAGCGGACCGTGGAGCCGGCCCGCCCGGCCCCGCTGGGCGGCTACCCGATCGTCGCGCCCGCTCGGGTGGCCGAGGCCGCGAGCCCGGCGGAGACGCCGGTCGACGAGCCCGCCCGGCCGGTCGAGCCCCCGCACCCGCTGGAGATGCCGACCGGGCCGATGCCGCCGATCGCGCCCCGCGGCGACCTCGCGCCGGGGGAGCTGCCGGCGTACCCGCCGGTGGTCGCCCCGCACCCGGGAGCGCCGGCGGGCGACGGGGTCTACCGGACGCGGCGGCCGGCCCTGGCCGCGCTCTTCACCCTGCTGGTCCTGGTGTTCGAGGTGCCCGCGATGCGGGTGCTGCTCAACGGCGTGACCGGCGACCCGGTCTCGACGGCCGACGTCGTGGTGGGGATCTTCCTGGTCTGCGGCCTGCCGATCTTCGCGATCGGTCTGTACGGGCTGCGCACCGGCGGGCTGTCGCTGGCGGAGGGGAGCCGGGGCTGGCTGCGTCCGCCGACGGCGTACCTGACCGTGGGCCTGGTGCTCTTCGTCGCCGCCGCCCTCGCGGTCCGCTGACCCTCGACCGTCAGGACCACCCCGCCTGACGGCGTGGACCGGTCCGGGCGGGCGCCGTGTGCCGGAATGGGCGGTTCGACCCCTTCCCCGCACCCGAGGCATCGGGGGCGGGGAAGGGGCGTACACTGGTCGACTGGCGACCGCCTTGCGCGGTCGACCTCGCGCGCCCTCTCCACGAGCCGTCGTGGGGCGACGGCCTCCCTGGTCCCGATCTTGGTCGGGCCCGCCATGGCCGCCGACCGGGCGCCAGGACGCCCGGCCGCCTGGCCGGGCGGGACAACCAGGGACCACGAGGAGTACCCCACCATGGCCGTCGTGACCATGCGTCAGCTGCTGGAGAGCGGTGTCCACTTCGGGCACCAGACCCGGCGCTGGAACCCGAAGATGAAGCGTTTCATCTTCACCGAGCGCAACGGTATCTACATCATCGACCTGCGCCAGACCCTCGACTACATCGAGAAGGCCTACGCGTTCGTGCGCGGGACCGTCGCCGAGGGTGGCAGCATCCTCTTCGTCGGCACCAAGAAGCAGGCCCAGGAGGCCATCGCCGAGCAGGCGACCCGGGTCGGTCAGCCCTACGTCAACCACCGCTGGCTCGGCGGCATGCTGACCAACTTCCAGACGGTCTACAAGCGGCTCCAGCGGATGAAGGAGCTGGAGGCCCTGGGTGACCTGAGCGGCACCGCCGCCGGTTACACCAAGAAGGAGACCCTGCAGCTCTCCCGCGAGAAGATCAAGCTGACCCGCACGCTCGGCGGTCTGCGGGACATGCAGAAGCTCCCGGCCGCGATCTGGGTGGTCGACACCAAGAAGGAGCACATCGCCGTCGACGAGGCCCGCAAGCTGGGCATCCCGGTCATCGCGGTGCTCGACACCAACTGCGACCCGGACGAGGTCGACTTCCCGATCCCGGGCAACGACGACGCGATCCGCTCGGCCGAGCTGCTGACCAGGGTCGTGGCCGCCGCTGTCGCCGACGGCCTGATCGCCCGTTCCGGTCGTCGTCGTGGCAGCGACGAGAAGCCGGAGCCGGGCGTGGCCTCCGACGAGCCGCTGGCCGAGTGGGAGCGCGAGCTGCTCGAGGAGCCGAAGAAGGCCGACGAGCAGGCCCCGCAGGCTGAGCAGGCCCCCCAGGCCGAGCAGGCCCCGCAGGACGAGCAGGCCCAGCCGGTCGAGCAGGCCCCCCAGGCCGAGCAGGCCCAGCCGGTCGAGCAGCCGGCGACCGCCGCCGCGGAGTGACCGCACCGCCGCCTCCCCGCCGCCCGGTCTCCCGGGCGGCGGGGAGCGGCAGGTACGCCGGGCACGTCGCGCCCGGATCCGGGTAACCGGCACCAGGACCAACCCACCCGCAGTCTCAACACCGAAGAGAGAGCCATGTCCAACTTCACCGCCGCGGACGTCAAGAAGCTCCGCGACCTCACCGGCGCCGGCATGATGGACTGCAAGAAGGCGCTGACCGAGGCCGAGGGCGACTTCGACAAGGCCGTCGAGATCCTGCGCGTCAAGGGCGCCAAGGACGTCGGCAAGCGGGCCGGCCGTACGGCCGCCAACGGTCTGATCGCCCACTCCGGCAAGGCGCTGCTCGAGCTCAACTGCGAGACCGACTTCGTCGCCAAGACCGACGCGTTCATCGAGCTGGCCCAGCAGCTGGTGGAGCACGGCGAGCGCAGCGGCGTCGGCACCGCCGAGGAGCTGCTCGCCACCGAGCTGGACGGCAAGACCGTCGCCGACCTGGTGCAGGAGCAGTCCGCCAAGATCGGCGAGAAGCTCGTCCTGAACCGCTTCGCCAAGCTCGACGGCACCACCGCCGTCTACCTGCACCGCAAGAGCCAGGACCTGCCCCCGGCGGTCGGCGTGCTGGTGCAGTACACCAGCACGGCCGGCGACGAGGCGTCCGACTCGGACGCCCGGGGCGTGGCGATGCAGATCGCCGCCATGCGGCCGAAGTACCTCACCCGGGACGAGGTGCCGGCCGACGTCGTCGAGTCCGAGCGGCGCATCGCCGAGCAGACCGCCCGCGAGGAGAACAAGCCCGAGGCGGCCCTGCCGAAGATCGTCGAGGGTCGGGTGAACGCGTTCTTCAAGGACTACGTCCTGCTCGAGCAGGCGTCGGTCGCCGACAACAAGAAGTCGGTGAAGCAGCTGCTGGCCGATGCCGGCATCGAGGTCACCCGCTTCGTGCGGTTCGAGGTCGGCCAGGCCTGAGCCACCCCGGGCGCTCGGCGCCCCGCGGGCAGGGAAACGTCGACGAGGAGGCCGCCGGTGTACGTGACAGGCACCGCGGCCTCCTCGTCACATAGGGTCGGCTACGGCAGTTTCGCGGTACGCGGCGTACGGGACGTGCGCATGGGGAAGGGCGGGGCGGATGACGCAGGTTGTGAGTGACCGGAGTCTGGCGGCGGACGATCCGACGGCGCCACCCCCCGGTCGGGCCCGCCGGGTGGTGCTGAAGCTCTCCGGTGAGGTGTTCGGCGGGGGCGCGATCGGGGTGGACCCGGACGTCGTGCAGGCCATCGCCCGGCAGATCGCCACCGTGGTCCGCCGCGGCGTGCAGGTCTCGGTGGTGGTCGGCGGCGGCAACTTCTTCCGGGGCGCGGAGTTGCAGAAGCGCGGCATGGACCGGGCCCGGGCCGACTACATGGGCATGCTCGGCACCGTGATGAACTGCCTCGCGTTGCAGGACTTCCTGGAGAAGGAGGGCATCGAGACGCGCGTGCAGAGCGCGATCACGATGGCCCAGGTCGCCGAGCCGTACATCCCGCTGCGCGCCATCCGGCACCTGGAGAAGGGCCGCGTGGTGATCTTCGGCGCGGGCGCCGGCATGCCGTACTTCTCCACCGACACCGTGGCCGCCCAGCGGGCCCTGGAGATCCGCGCCGACGTGGTGCTGATGAGCAAGAACGGCGTGGACGGCGTCTACACCGCCGACCCGCGGATCGACCCGACCGCCAGCAAGTTCGACTCGATCACCTTCTCCGAGGTGCTGCGGCGTAACCTGCGGGTCGCCGACGCCGCCGCGTTCAGCCTGTGCATGGAGAACGGCCTGCCGATGCTGGTCTTCGGTGCGCAGGGCGACGACACCATCATCCGGGCCGTGGGTGGCGACAAGATCGGCACCCTGATCACCGCCTGAGCGGTCCGACCCGACCTCAGCGGTCCCTCCGACACGACAAGCCCACGACGAGCACAGAAGGAGGCGAGGAGACCGGTGATCGACGACACCCTCCTCGAGGCCGAGGAGAAGATGGAGCGTGCGATCGAGCACGCCAAGGAGGAGTTCGGCGCGATCCGCACCGGTCGCGCCAACGCCGCCATGTTCTCCAAGATCATCATCGACTACTATGGCAGCCCCACGCCGCTGCCCCAGATGGCGTCCATCGGGGTTCCCGAGCCGCGCATGGTGATCATCAAGCCGTACGACAACTCGCAGATCAACGCCATGGAGAAGGCGATCCGCGACTCCGACCTCGGCGCCAACCCGAACAACGAGGGCAACCAGCTCCGCATCCTGCTCCCGCAGATGACCGAGGAGCGCCGCCGAGAGATGATCAAGGTCGCCCGGCACAAGGGTGAGGAGGCCAAGGTGGCCATCCGCAACATCCGCCGCAAGGGCAAGGAGGAGCTGGACCGGCTCGTCAAGGACGGCGAGGTCGGCGAGGACGACGGCCGCCGCGCCGAGAAGGAACTCGACGACCTGACCCAGCGCTTCGTCGCCGCCGTCGACGACCTGGTCAAGCACAAGGAGAGCGAGCTTCTCGAGGTGTGAACCGTGCGCCGGCACTCCACCGGCGACGACGACGTCGTGGCACCGGCACTCCACCGCCCGATCCCGGGCGGCGGGCCCGGTGCCACCGTCGTCGGTGGGCCGGCACGGGGCCGGTCCGACGTGAGGGATCGGTGGGTGCAGTAGGCTCGGCAGGATTCCCGCCACCCTGCGGTGAACGGTGGGGATCGGCCAGCCGTCGGGCGGGTCAACCGGACGGAACAGTCGCGCGGGTAGGGGAATGGTTGTGGTTGTGCGTCATCTGGTGGATCTCGTACCGGTCCCGCTCGGTGCGTGATGTCCCACCTCGATCCCCACGGCAGCGCCGAGCCCCGCGGCTGGGACCGCCCCGACGCGCCCGCTCCCGCACCGGCGCCCGCCCTCCCCTGGCCGGAGCCCGAGATCGATCCGGGTCGGTGGGACCGCCGTCCCGCCGTGCTCCCCGACGCGTACGCCGAGGCGCCGGCTCGCTCCCGCCCGCACGCCGACGTGGCGGCGGCCGGTGAACCGGCGGCGATGAACGGACGTCCCGACGACTCCGAGTACCCGACCACCCAGCTCGAACCGGTCCGGGACGTCGAGCCGGAGCCGGAGCCCGTGCCGCCTCCGGGGCGCCGGCAGCGCGGTCGGCGCCGGGCCGGCGCCGAGCGGCCCCCGACCCAGCAGCCCGTTCCGAGCCGGGCCGGGCGCAACCTGCCGGCGGCCATCGCCGTCGGCGTGGGCCTCGGCGCCCTGATCGTGGTGCCGCTGTTCTTCTACCGGACCGCCTTCCTGGTGGTGGTGGCCGCGGCGGTCGCCATCGGCATGTGGGAGATGGCCCGGGCGGTACGCCGCAGCGGCGCGCACCCGCCGCTGGTGCCGCTGATCGCCGGCGGGGTGCTCACCATCGGGCTGGCCTGGTTCTCCGGCCCCGACGCGCTCAGCCTCGGCCTACTGGTGACCGTGCTGGGCACCATGGTCTGGCGGCTCGGCGACGGGCCGGGCGGCTTCCAGCGTGACCTGACCGCCGCCACCCTCATCGCCGTGTACGTGCCGTTCCTCGGCGGCTTCGCCGCACTGCTGGCGGCGGTGCCCGAGGACGGCGACCTGCGGGTGCTGGTGACGCTGGCCGCGGTGGTCCTCTCCGACACCGGCGGGTACGCCGCCGGCGTCAGCTTCGGCAAGCATCCGATGGCCCCCTCGATCAGCCCGAAGAAGTCCTGGGAGGGCTTTGCCGGCTCGGTCACCGCCGCGGCGCTGGGCAGCGCCCTGCTGCTCTGGCTGCTCCTCGACGTGGCCCCGTGGTGGGGCGCGCTCTTCGGATTGGCGGTCTCCGGCGCCGCCGTCCTCGGTGACCTCGCCGAGTCCATGATCAAGCGCGACCTCGGGGTGAAGGACATGAGCAACCTGCTCCCGGGGCACGGCGGCCTGATGGACCGGTTGGACTCGATCCTCTTCGCGCTGCCGACCGCGTACCTGCTCCTGGCGGTCTTCGTCCCGGTGCTGGAGTGAGGCGTGAATCACCCGTCGTCAGTGGTCCCGCCCGGGCGGCGGGGGGCGATTCGGCACCTCCGGACAGGTGTGTCGGCCGTCCGGCGTGACAGACTGGACGCGCCATGACGAGCTTGCCCCTGATCCCCGCAGACCCCGACGCCCCCGGGCGGCGGCCCGCGATGCCTCCCCGTCACCTCGCCGATCTCGACCTCGCCGGTCGCCGCGCCCTGGTCGCTGAGCTGGGGGAGCCGGCGTTCCGCGCCAAGCAGGTCTCCACCCACTACTTCGGTCGGCTGGTGCGCGATCCGGGGCAGATGACCGACCTGCCGGCCGCCACCCGGGAGAAGCTCGCCGACCAGCTCCTGCCCCGGCTGCTCACCCCGGTCCGCGAGCTGGCCTGCGACGACGGCGCGACCCGCAAGGCGCTCTGGCGGCTGCACGACGGCTCGCTGGTGGAGAGCGTGCTGATGGGTTACCCGGACCGCGTCACCGTCTGCATCTCCAGCCAGGCCGGCTGCGGCATGGCCTGCCCGTTCTGCGCCACCGGGCAGGCGGGGCTGACCCGCAACCTCTCCACCGCCGAGATCGTCGACCAGGCGGTCTACCTGGCCGGGGTGGCCGCCTCCGGAGCGGTGGCGGGTTCGCCGCCGCGCCTGTCGCACGTGGTCTTCATGGGGATGGGCGAGCCGCTGGCCAACTACTCCCGGGTGGTCGCGGCGATCCGCCGGCTGGTCGCCCCGGCGCCCGAGGGGCTCGGGCTGTCGCAGCGCCACATCACGGTCTCCACGGTGGGCCTGGTCCCGGCCATCCGCCGACTGGCCAGCGAAGACCTCTCGGTGACCCTTGCGTTGTCGCTGCACGCCCCCGATGATGAGCTGCGCGACGAACTCGTGCCGGTCAACCAGCGCTGGAAGGTGTCCGAGGTGCTGGACGCGGCGTGGGACTACGCGGCCCGCACGGGGCGTCGAGTGTCGATCGAGTACGCCATGATCAGAGACGTGAACGACCAGCCGTGGAGAGCCGATCTGCTCGGGCGGCTGCTGGCCGGGAAGCTGACCCACGTGAACCTCATCCCCCTCAACCCGACTCCGGGCAGCCGTTGGGACGCCAGCCCCAAGCCGGTCGAGCGGGAGTTCGTCCGGCGGCTGCGCGAGGCCGGGGTGTCGACGACCGTGCGGGACACCCGGGGTCGCGAGATCGACGGAGCGTGCGGGCAGCTCGCCGCCGCCGAGGACATTGACACCGACACCGACCGGGCCGGGGAGAAGGCGTGACCGGGCGTAGCGAACGAGACCAGGAGACATAGTGGCGAGTCAGGGTCAGCGTTTCCGGCGTAAGGCGCTCCGCCGGGGATACAAGGTCGACGAGGTCGACGCTTTCCTGGACCGGGTCGAGGCGACGCTCGACGGCCGTCCGGTGGGCGCCCCCGTCGCCTCCCAGGAAGTCCACGACGTCGTCTTCCGGGTCCGCTTCAACGGCTACGACGAGTGGCAGGTCGACCTGCACCTCGACCGGGTCGAGCGGCAGCTGGCCGAGCTGGAGGAGCGCGGTGGCGCCGGCGGCCGCGGCGGTGACCCCCGCGACGCCGACCGCCTCGGCCCCCCCGACCGCCTGGGCCCCCCCGACCGCCTGGGCCCCCCCGACCGCCTGGGTGCCCCCGACCGGATGGGTCCGCCCGACCGGATGGGTCCCCCGGACCGGATGGGCCCGCCCGACCGCATGGGCCCCCCGGTGCGCGACGACCGCGGCATGTCGCCGGTCCCGCAGCCGATGCCGCCCCGGCCGATGCCGGCACAGGCCGGTCCGCCCGGCGACCGCTACGGCCGCTACGACGAGCCCACCGGTGCCTTCGCCGGTGGTTACGACGCCCCACGGGGCGGCTACGAACCGCCGCGTGGCCCCGGTGGCCCCGGTGGCCCGGGCCCGATGGGACCGGGCGCCCCGATGGGCCACGGCGCTCCGCCGCCGCGTGGCCTCCCCGCCGGCCCCAGCGGCTACGGCGACGGTCCCGGCAACTACGGCGACCGCCCTGGCGGTGGCTACGGCGACGGCCCGGGCAAGTACGGCGACGGCCCCGGCGGTGGCTACGGCGACGGCCCGGGCAAGTACGGCGACGGCCCCGGCGGTGGCTACGGCGACGGTCCCGGCGCTGGCTACGGCGACGGTCCGGGCGGCTACGGCGATCGCCCGGGTGGCTACGGCGACGGTCCCGGTGGCTACGGCGAGGAGCCGCGTTTCGACGGGTTCGAGGCCGGCCGACGCGCTCGCGCCGACATGACCGCCGAGATCCGGATGCCCGAGCGGGACCTGCGTGACCTGCGGGGCCGGGGCCCGGCCGGGCCGCCTCCGCAGCCGCAGCCGGGCTTCGGCGGCCCACCGCACGCCGGCCCGCCGGTGGGTGGTCCGCCGGTCGCTGGCCCACCCGTCGCTGGCCCACCCGTCGGTGGCCCGCCGCCGATGGCCGGCCCGCCGATGGCCGGCCCGCCCGGCAGCGACCTCTACCGCGTCGACCAGATCCGTCGCAGCTTCCAGGTGCGCCGGTTCGGCAGCGGGTACGACCCCGACCAGGTCGACCGGTTCTTCGACACGCTGCTGGGCGGCATGCAGGGGCGCAACCCGATGCCGGTGAACCCGAAGGACCTGGACACGCTGCGCTTCGGGCTGGTGCCCGGCGGCTACTTCGAGGCCGAGGTCGACGCCGCGCTCAAGGACGTGCAGGACATCCTGTTCGGCCGCTGATCCGCGTACGGCGAGGGCCCGCTCCCCGGTCGGGGGCGGGCCCTCGTGCGTGTGGCCTCCGGCGCGCGGACCGGTGCGACGCCGGCTGACGCGGTGCGGTCAGGACCGCAGGCCGTTGCGCCGCAGCACGGTGTCGCCGATGACGATGAGCAGCAGCAGCACGGCCAGGCCGATCAGCCAGATGTTCTCGACCCTGCCCTCGTGGTTGCCGCAGAGCATCGCCAGCAGGGCCAGCGCGGAGACCACCGCGCCGATCCGCCCGGACTTGCGGTGCCCGGGCTTGTGCTGGTCTGGCGACGTTACCGGCTCGCTTCCTGCCACTGTCGGTCCTTCCCTCGCGATCGGATCTCCGGTTAGTCTGGCACGCCTCGTGCCGGGCCCGGCGCTGGGTCCGACCGATGGGGCGGACCGCACGATCCGCACGGGCGAGGCGGGCGTCGGCCCGGGGGACGTACGAGGGCCGGCAGGGACTTCGGCACGGTGCCCGGCGTCGGGCAGGTGGCGGTCGCCGGCGTCGGGACCAAGGGCCCGGCTCCACCCGGGCGCATCGGCACTACCGGCGTCGCGGGTAGGTCGCCAGACTCCCTCCGGTAGCGTTTCTGGCGTACACCTTGTTTGTCGTTTTGAGGGGGAACTGCGGTGCGAGTGACCGGTACGGGGCACGCCAGCATGCGGATCGACACGGCCGCGGGCAGCATCCTGTGTGACCCGTGGGTCAATCCGGCCTATTTCGCCTCATGGTTTCCGTTTCCGGACAACTCCCTGCTCGACTGGGAGGCCCTCGGCGACGTCGACTACCTCTACGTGTCCCACCTGCACCGGGACCACTTCGACGCGGCGCACCTGAAGCGCTTCGTGTCGAAGGACGCGACCGTGCTGCTGCCCGCGTTCCCCACCTCCGAGATGGAGGACGAGCTGCGGGAGTTGGGCTTCACCAAGTTCCTGAAGGCGCCGAACGAGCAGGTCGTGGAGCTGGACGGCGGCCTGAAGATCATGATCCAGGCGCTGACCAGCCCGACCGACGGCCCGATCGGCGACTCGTCGCTGTGGGTGGAGTACGACGGGGTCCGGCTGCTCAACCAGAACGACGCCCGCCCCGCCGACCTGAGCGTCTTTGCCGAGCTGGGCCACGTGCACGCGCACATGCTCCAGTTCTCCGGCGCGATCTGGTACCCGATGGTCTACGAGCTGCCGCAGGCGGCGAAGACGGCGTTCGGCAAGCAGAAGCGCGACCGGCAGTTCGACCGCACCTGGCGCTACATCGACGACCTGAAGGCCGACCACGTCTTCCCGATCGCCGGCCCGCCCTGCTTCCTCGACGACGAGCTGTGGCAGTTCAACGACATCCACGGCGACGAGGGCAACATCTTCCCCGACCAGTCGGTCTTCCTGAGCGAGTACGCCAAGGTCGGCGGCACCAACGGCGTCGTGCTGCTCCCGGGCAGCGTCGCGGATATCACCACCTCCGGAGCCAGCACGACGCACCCGGTGCCCGTGGAGGAGTTCTTCGCCAACAAGGTGGCCCACCTGGAGGAGATGCGCGAGCGCAAGCGGCCGGTCATCGAGGCCGAGAAGGCGTCCTGGCGGCACCCCGAGGTGGACGTGCTCAAGGAGATGCAGCGCCGGATCGAGCCCCTGCTGGAGGAGTCGATCTACCTGGCCAAGGGGGTCGGCGGCCCGGTCCGCTTCGACCTGGTCAGCTACGACGGCGAGAGCGTTGAATCCATCGTGGTGGACTTCCCGGGCAAGCAGGTCCGGCCGTACGCCGACGAGAAGGTCCGCTACCGGTTCCGCACCGAGCGGGCGCTGATCGAGCACCTGCTGCACATCGGCGAGGTGGACTGGGTCAACTCCCTCTTCCTCTCCTGCCGCTTCTCGGCGGCCCGGATCGGCCAGTACAACGAGTTCGTCTACGCCTTCTTCAAGTGCCTCTCCACCGAGCGCCTCCAGTACGCGGAGGGCTGGTACGACGAGCACGAGCGCTCCAGCGACGCCGAGGACATCACCCTCGGCGGCTGGGTGGTGCAGCGGCGCTGTCCGCACCTGAAGGCCGACCTGACCCGGTTCGGCATCGTCGAGGGCGACCAGCTCACCTGCCAGCTGCACGGCTGGAAGTTCGACCTGGCCAGCGGCCGGTGCCTGACCAGCGTCGGGCACAAGGTCCGGGCACACCGGGCCGGCGAGCAGCAGACCCCCGCCCCGGCGGGCGAGGCGGCCAGCTAACGGCGATTTCCCCGCGCCCGCCGCCCCCGCCGGGTGACCATCAGGTCGACGAGGGGGTCACTTGGCCGAGGGAGTGCGCAAGAGCGGTTACCGGTACCGACGTGACCGGGAGATGGTCCGGGACGCCTCCCGGGTGGAGACGTTCAGCGACGGCGTCTTCGCGGTCGTGCTGACGGTGATGGCCGTCGAACTGCTCCAGAACGGCCCGGCGAGGGCCGGTGGGAGGGAGCTTCCCGACGCCCTCGCCCACGCCTGGCCGTCCTACCTGGCGTATGTGATCACCTTCGGCATCGCCGGCCAGATCTGGCTCGGCCACCACAACATGTGGCGGTACGTGGTCCGGGTAGATCAGCTGCTGCTGGTGTTCAACCTGCTCGTGCTGCTCTTCGTGGCCGCGATCCCGTTCACCGCCGACCTGCTGTCGGACAACCTGCGCGGCGGGTCGACCGAGCAGCGGTTGACCGCCGCACTCTACTTCGGCACCGTGCTCGGCGAGTCGATCTTCTTCAACCTGAGCTGGTGGTGGGCACGGCGGCGAAGGCTGCTCCACCCCGATCTGGATCCCCGGCTGGCCCGTGCGGTGGCGCGGCGCCTGCTGCTGCGCCCACTGCTCTACCTGATCGCCTTCGCCTTCGTCTTCGTCAACGCGATCCTCAGCCTTCTGCTCTACCTGCTGCTCCTTGGTCTCTCCCTCATTCACCGTCCCGGCGACCTGCCCCCCGCCGAGGCCGGCGGCGAGGTCAGCGGCCGAGGTCGGTGAGGATGCGGCGGGCGGCGTTGTGGCCGGCCGCGCCGATGACGCTGCCGGCCGGGTGACAGCCGGCGCTGCCCGCGTAGACGCCGTCGACGCCGGTGGCGTACGGCATCCGGTCGGTGAACGAGACGGTGTTGTCGACGTGGTGGATGTGCCCGCCGGTGATGCCGAAGTGCGCCTCGATGCCGGGCGGCGGCAGCGGCACCGCGTCGGCGATCAGGTCGGCGGTGCCGGGGGCGTACCGCTCGCAGATGCCGATCAGGCGGTCGACGTAGCCGTGCAGCGCCTCGTCCCAGGTGGTGCCGGCCAGCTCGTACGGCACCGACTGCACGAAGAGCGCCGACGAGTGGTGCCGGCCGTCGGAAAGTGAGGGGTCGACGGTGGTGTGCAGGTACCACTCGATGGTCGGCTCATCTGGCAGCCGCCCCGCCTGCACGTCGGCCCACATGGCGCGCAGCGCCGCCATCGGCGACTCGCCGCCGCCACCGATCAGGGACTCCGAGCCGGGCAGCAGGTGGATGGTCGAGCCGAACGGGCTCGGGGAGCCCTGGGGCAGGCAGGAGAAGCGGGGCAGCCCGGTCAGCGCCAGGTTGAGCTTGAGCGTGGTGCCGGGGCGGCGGACCGCCGCCATCCGCTCGGCCAGCGGCGCCGGGAGCGCGCCGTCGGGCAGCAGGTCCATCAGGCGGTACGGGTCGCACGCGCCGAGCACCACCCGCGCGCCGATCTCCCGCCCGTCGGCGAGCACGACCCCGCTGGCCGCGCCGCCGTCCAGGGTGATCGCATGCACTGGCGTGCCGGTGCGGATCGTCGCGCCGGCGGCCCGGGCGGCGTCGGCGAACGTACGCGACACGGTGCCCATCCCGCCCTCGGCGATCATCCACGTGCCGTCGGAGCCGGGCAGCCGGCACATGTTGTGCACGAGGAAGTTGTGCCCGGTGCCCGGGTCGTCGGGGCCGGCGTTGAGCCCGGAGAGGCCGTCGGTGACCGCGTACATGCTCATCAGGAGCTCGGAGCGGAAGTCGAAGCGGGCCAGGTGGTCGGCGACGGAGCCGCGGACGAGGTCGACGAAGACCTGCCGCAGCGCCGGCCGGACGTACCGCTCGGCGGTCTCCTCGACGGACAGCGGCTCGGCCAGCCAGGCCGGGGCGAGGTCGTCGCGCAGCGCGGCCAGCTCGGCCTGGAGGGCGTCGTCGGCGGCCACGTCGGCGGGGGAGAAGAACTCGGCGAGCTGCGCGCGGGTGGCCGCCGTGTCGCTGCCGAAGAGCAGGTACGGCGAGCCGGGGCCGCCGGGGGTGGGCAGGAAGTAGTGCGGGTCGCGGCGCAGCACGGGGATGCGCACGTCCAGCGTGGCGAGCAGCTCCGGCGGCATCAGCCCGAGCAGGTACGACCCGGTGGAGTGGCGCAGCCCCGGCACCTTCGGGAACGGCGCCTCGGTGCGGGTGGCCCCGCCGATGACGTCCGCCGCCTCCAGCACCAGCACGTCGAGCCCGGCGCGGGCGAGCAGGATCGCGGACACCAGACCGTTGTGCCCGGCGCCGACGATCACCACGTCGGCCCGGGGCGGCAGCTCGTCACCCATGCCGGGGGAGCCTACTGCCCGCAGGCCTCGCCGGTCAGCCCTTCCGCCGCCGGTCGGCCTAGGCTTGCCTGCCATGGCAGCACCCTTCAGCGCGCCCACCCCCGCCCCGGACGCCACGGTGCTACCCACCGGACGGCGCCGTGCCCGGGTCGGCCTGCCGCTCTCCCTGTTCCTCGTCCTGGCCGGGGTCGGCGGCCTCGTCGCGGCTGTCGCGGTCGTCGGCGGGAGCCATCAGCCACGGTCACCTATGGCGGGGCTCGTCGCGGCGGGCACCCTGGCGACGCTCGGTGTGCCGGGTGTCCTGCTCTTCGTGGTGTCCTGGCGGCAACGGCGGACGAGGATCCTCGTCGACCACATTGGCCTGTGGTTCGACAAGGGGGACCGGCGGAACGTCATCCCGTGGCACAGTCTCGCCGGCGTCGGCCTGTTCACGAGCCACGGGCACAAGGCCAGTTTCCACTCCCTGGAGCTGTACCCGACGGGCCACATCGACCGCGACGACCCGGTGCTGTGGACACTGGTGCGCGAGGAGGCGCCGTTCCGCCCCGGGCTGCCCCACCTGCGCCACCGTCTCCAGGCTGCCGACGTGCCCCTGGCGGTGTCGGCGGTCCGCCACCACGCGCCGCACCTCTGGCTCGGTGAGTCCCGACGCGAGGGCAGCCACATTGGGCGCCCCGACCGAACCGGGCACCGGGAGCGGACCCGGGCGCGGGGGCGGTAGCCGGACGCCAGCGAGGTCAGGACGGCGGGCTGTCGTCCGGGGGCGGGCCGGCCAGCAATTGGGCGGCGAACGTCGCCAGTTCCAGCTCGAACAGCGCCTCGGCCTCGGTGACCGCCCAGTCGAACTGGTGGAAGACCTCCATGGCGACCAGCCCGTAGAGGCGGGTCCAGCCCGAGAGGAAGGCGTACGCGACCTCGATCGGCACCTCGCCGTGGCTGAGCCGCAGCGGCTCCAGCCGCCCGTCCAGGTGCCGCCGGAGCAGTTCGCCGGGCGGGGTGCGGAAGGGGGAGCGGCGCCACAGGTCGAGGATCGGCCGGATGAAGACCGCGCCGAGGCGGGCGCCGGGATGGTCCGGGGTGGCGTGGCCGCCGACGAAGGCGGTCCGTCCCGGGACGGGGGCGCCGAAGATCAGCCCGAACTCGGCGGGGTGCGCCAGCGACCAGGCGCGGAACGCCCGGGACATGGCCAGCAACCGCGCGACCGGCTCGCCCCCGGCGTCGTCCCCAGCCGCCTCCAGCCGCAGCCGCAGCTCGTTGTAGAAGTCGGCGGCGAGGTCCGCGACCAGCGCCTCCAGGCTCGGGAAGTAGCGGTAGATGGCCGGCGCCGTCATGCCCATGTCGCGGGCGATGGCCCGCAGCGAGATCGCGTCGACCCCGCCCGTCACCAGCAGGCGGCGTGCCCCGTCCTTGATCTCGGCGACGGTCGCCGTGCGCAGGCGTTCCCGCCGAGTGGGTGCGGCCATCGACAACCACCTTGACCAGAGGAAACACCGTTGCGATAGTTAACGGCGTTCACTGAAATTAGCGATGGTAGCAGCTTAGCCATCTGTGGAGGGAGAGGCGAATGTTCGCCTGGTGGGGACACATGGTGGTGCGGCTGCGCTGGGCGGTGCTGGCCGCCGCCCTGGTGCTGGTCGCTGTCGGATCGACCTGGGGGGCGGGTGTCTTCGGGCAGCTGACCGGGGGTGGCTTCGACGACCCGGCCAGCGAGTCCAGCCGGGCCGCCGAACGGATCGACCGCGAGCTGGGGCCGCAGGGCGCAGACCTGGTGGTGCTTTGGTCCAGCGACACGGCGTCCGTCGACCAGCCGGCCTTCCGCGACCCGGTCACGGCCACCGTCGCGGGGCTGCGCGCGCGTCCCGAGATCACCAGCGTCACCACCTGGTACGACACGCAGGCCCCCGCGCTGCTCTCCACAGACCGCCGGGCCACCTACGCGCTGATCCAGCTCCGGGCCGCCGACAAGGACGACAAGACCGCCGCGTACGAGGAGCTGCGGCCGGCCCTCGACGCGCCCGGCGTACGGACCGAGGTCGGCGGCGCGACGGCTGCCCTGCACGAGTCGAACACCCAGACGACCAAGGACATCACCCGCGCGGAACTGCTCTCCATGCCGGTGCTGCTGGTGCTGCTCGTGCTGATCTTCGGCGGGCTGGTGGCCGCGTCGACGCCCCTGCTGATCGGCGGGCTGGCCATCCTCGGCGCGTTCGTCACCGTCCGGCTGGTCACCCTGGTCACCGACGTGTCGGTCTTCGCCATCAACGTCATCACCCTGATCGGCCTGGGAATGGCGGTCGACTACTCCCTCTTCGTGGTCAGCCGGTTCCGCGAGGAACTGGCCGCCGGCCACGACACCCCCGCCGCGATCCGGCGCACCATGCTCACGGCGGGGCGTACGGTGCTGGTCTCCGGGCTCACCATCGCGCTCGCCATGGCCAGCCTGCTGATCTTCCCCCAGGCGTTCCTGCGCTCGATGGGCCTCGGCGGGATCGCCGCCGTGCTGGTCGCCATGCTGGCGGCGCTGACCGTGCTGCCGGCCCTGCTCGCGGTGCTCGGCCGTCGGATCGACGCGCTGCGCGTACCGCTGCCGTGGCGGCGTGGGGCGCGCGGCGGGCGGCCGACGGCGGGGGAGACGGGCGGCGCCTGGGCCCGCATCGCGCACAGCGTGATGCGCCGCCCGGTGCGCTACCTGGTCGGGGTGACCGTGCTGCTCGCGGTGCTGGCCGCGCCGTTCCTGGGGGTCTCCTTCGGCGGGTTCGACGACCGGGTGCTGCCCCCGGACGCCGAGCCCCGGGTCGTCTCCGAGCGGGTCGCCGCGGAGTTCGCCGGCGGCACGATCTCGCCGATCGACGTGCTGGTCTCCGGGGCGTCTCCGGAACAGGCGCAGCCCTTCGCCGATCGGGTGGCCGCCGTGCCCGGCGTGACCGGTGTGCAGGTGGCGGTCAACCGGGGCACGTCGACGCTGCTGACCGTGACCTACCCGGGCGAGCCGGCCGGCGACACCGCGCAGGACGTGGTCCGGGCGCTGCGCGACCTGCCCGCGCCGGACGGCGCCCAGGTGCTCGTCGGCGGCCGGCCCGCCGTCGACCTCGACCTGATCGACGGCCTCGGCGACCGGCTGCCCTTGATGGCCCTGCTGATGGCCGCCGCGACCCTGGTGCTGCTGTTCCTCGCCTTCGGCTCGCTGGTCCTGCCGGTCAAGGCGGTGCTGATGAACCTGGTGTCGATCGGCGCGTCGTTCGGGGTGGTGGTCTGGATCTTCCAGGACGGTCACTTCGCCGACCTGCTCGGTTTCACCCCGACCGGGTTCATCGAGCCCAGCAACCCGATCCTCATGCTCGCCGTGCTCTTCGGGCTGGCCACCGACTACGAGGTGTTCCTGCTCTCCCGGGTACGCGAGGAGTGGGACCGCACGGGCGACAACACCGCCTCGGTGGCGGCCGGGCTCCAGCACACCGGGCGGATCATCACCGCCGCCGCGCTCCTGCTGATCATCGTGGTGGCCGGCTTCGCCACCGGCGAGATGGCGTACATCAAGCTCATCGGGATCGGCATGATCGTGGCGATCGTGGTGGACGCAACGCTGGTCCGGGCGCTGCTGGTGCCGGCCACGATGCGGCTGCTCGGCCACTGGAACTGGTGGGCCCCCGGCCCGCTGGCCCGCGTCTACCGCCGCTTCGGCATCAAGGAGTCCGACGAGCCCGGGTCGGCGGCCCCGGAGCGGGTGCTGCGCCAGCGGGACAGCGCGAGGGTGGCGGAGTAGCCGGCCAGCACGATCACGTGGAAGAGGTAGAGCCAGAGCAGGACCGCCACCCCCGCGCCGATCTCGTCGAAGCCCCCGAACGGCACCCCCAGGTCGATCGGGAGCGAGGCGAAGAGCACGAAGCCGTGCAGGAAGCCGGAGAGGTTCGCCGCGGTGAACGAGCCGACGCCCAGCGCGGAGAGCCAGTCCGGCGACGCCGGGCCGACCACCCGGAACAGCCAGAGCAGCACCGGGGTGAGCACCAGCCAGACCGCCAGGAACGACAGCACCACCCCCAGCGCGCCGGTCCAGCCGCCCTGCCGGACCAGGCCGGTGGTCGTGGGCAGCGCGAGCAGGATCGACAGCAGCAGGGCCGGGGCCGGCGCCAGCAGCGGCAGCAGCAGCAGCCGGCCCCGCCAGCCGACCAGCGACTCCTCGCTGCGCGGCACGGCGACCGAGACGAAGGCGCGGCGCAGCCCCTCGCCGTAGAGCGACGCCGGCAGCAGCGACGCCAGCGCCAGCAGCGGGGTCAGGCCCACGCCGGCCTCGACGAGCGCCTGCACCGCGTGGGGCGCGCCGATCGCGTCCGGCAGCGTGTCCACGGCGTGCGAGGTGAGCCGGCGTACGCGCTCGGCGCCCGCCAGCAGCGAGGTCAGCCAGATCGCCAGCAGGGCCACCGGCACCACGGCGATCGCCCCGTAGAAGGTGATGGCGGCGGCGTGCAGGGACAGGTCCCGGCCCCGCAGCGGGCGGAACGCCGCACTGGTGATCCGCTTCGCCCGTTGCCATCCGCTGCCCATCGCGGCTTCTTTCCCCGTACCGCCCCGCGTCACTCATTAGGATCACGGGCCATGACCGTTCTCACCACCCGGCGCCTGGTGCTGCGGGAGTGGACCGTCGACCCGGCCGACCTGGCCCGGATCTTCGACATCTACTCCCGGCCCGAGGTCACCCGCTGGCTGGGTGCGCCCGGCCTGCCGCTGACCGACCCGGCGCAGGCCGTCGAGCGGCTCGCGACGTGGCGGGAGCGGCACGCGGGGCACGGCGGCCGGTACGGCACCTGGGCGATCGAGGTCCGCGACACCGGCGTGGTGGCCGGCACGGTGCTGCTCAAGCCGCTGCCCGGGCGGGACGAGGGCACGCTGACCGAGGACATCGAGGTGGGCTGGCACCTGCACCCCGACTCGTGGGGCCACGGGTACGCCACCGAGGCGGCCCGGGCGGCGGTGGAACGGGAGATGGCCGCCGGCACCCGGGAGGTCCACGCCGTCGTGGCCCCCGGCAACGAGGCGTCGATGGCGGTGGCCCGCCGGCTCGGCATGACCCACGTGGGCCGCCGCTCGGACTGGTACGGCGGCGAGTCCCTGGAGACCTTCGTGCTGACCGCCCGGTCCCGCTCCGCGTGGAGATCCCGGTAGGGAGCGACCCCTGAAGGGGCACCTGCTGACCAGGATCTCCACGCGCCTTCGGCGGGGAGCCGGGCGGGCGGCTACGCCACCTCGACGAAGTCGAGTTCCGCCCAGCGGCTCAGGTGGGTGAACCGGAGCGTGTTGAAGCCCGCGTTGAGCGTGACGTCGACGCCCACCTGCCGCCAGACGTCCCAGCCGGTGCTGGGGTAGGTGACGACCTTCGGGTTCGCGCCGTTGACCGTCAGGGTGTGCTGGGCGTCGCCGTAGCCGGCCGCGTAGGCCACGTGGGCTCGGTAGCCGCCGGCCCGGGGCGCGAAGACGGTCACCTCGACCCAGCTGTCCGCGTAGTCGATGTACGCCACCACCTGGCCCTGCGACGTGTTCGGGGCGGCGCGCACCCCGCAGTGGTTGAGCCCGCCGCGCTCGGCCTCGTAGCGCACCCGGCTGCCCCGCACCACGGGGTTGCCGCCGGCCCAGCCCAGCGCCGCCACGTACATGCCCCGGGCGGAGTAGTTGTTGATCCAGCCGTGGAAGACGATGTGGTCGCCGCCGGCCTCGCGGACCACGTCCGCGCCGCCCGGCCCCCGCACGGCCGAGTCCAGCGACGCCGTGGTCATCAGTGAGCGGTACGCCTTCGTGTACGGGCCGGTCAGCGAGGTCGAGGTGGCGTAGCTGGTCTGGTAGCCGTCGCCGCCGTAACCGCCGAGGGAGTAGAACAGCACGTACTGCGCGCCGACCTTGGTCAGCACCGGCGCCTCGATGATGCCCGCCTCCTCGGCGCGCCCGCTGCGCAGCAGCTCCACCCGGGCGCCCTGGAGGGTCACCCCGTCGGCCGCCACCCGTTGCAGCCAGAGGCTCGTCGGCTGGCCGATGGCGTTGCCGTCGTCCTTGTAGAGCAGGTAGCGCAGGCCGGTGCTGTCGGTGAAGCTCGCCGCGTCGATGTCGCCGCCCTCGCCGGCGTTGCAGACCAGCGGTCCGGTGCCGACGGAGGTGAACGGTCCGAGCGGCGAGGTGGCCAGCGCGGCGCCGAGGCACTGCCGGCCGGTGGCCCGGCTGCGGGCGGTGTAGTAGAGCAGGTAGCGCCCGTCGGCCCGCTGCGACACGTCGGGCGCCCAGGTCAGACCCCCGTTGGCCCAGGCGCCGAGGGTCGGCATCGCGTCGGCCCGCCTGGTCCACGCTCCGGTCAGCGAGCTGGCCGTGGCGACCGGGACGTTGCCGTGACCGTTGTTTGTCGAGTACGCGTAGTAGGTGCTGCCGAACTTGACGACGTCGGGATCGGGGAAGTCGCTGGCGATGACCAGCGAGGGGGTGGTGGTGGCAGCCTGGGCCACGCCCGGGCTGACGAGCAGGGGAGCGGCGACCAGCAGGGCCGCCAGCCAGACGAGACCTCTTCGCATGTCGAAATTCAACCATGGCGATCGATGCAATGAAAGAAAGCTGCGCGCGCGCCGGACCCGGTGTGCGATCTCGTGCGGCGGGGGCTGCGGCGGCTAGGCTGACCTGAGCAGAATGTCCGCTGAGGGGGTGAGCCCGGATGGCCCAGGCAGCTTTCGCGCCCGAGCCGGCGCCGCAGCAACCCGAACCCGCGCCCCAGCCCACCGAGCCGTCGTTCGACGTGCTGCGGTGGCGTGACGAGCCGTGGACCGCTCGGCTCGCCCTCGACCTGTTGCCGGAGACCAACGGCCCCAAGGTTGAGGTCCTGAGCGGAAGCGTGATCGTGACACCACACGCCGGATACGACCACCAGGACGCGGAGTTGGATCTCGCGTACCTTCTCAAGCAGGCGGCCCGCCGCGCCAAGTTGTGGCTCTACCTCGAGGCGAACGTCGTCTCGGGCGACGACCTCTTCATCCCGGACATCGTCATTCTCGACGTGCCGGGTGGCGGGCGGACGACGATGGACATCGGGCACGCCGTGCTGCTCGGTGAGATCGTGTCACCTGGCAACCGTCGCAAGGACGTCATCGACCGGCCGCGGGAGTACGCCGTCGCTGGCGTGCCGTTCTTCCTCCGCGTCGATCTGCGGAACCGGGTGCCCACCATCGCGTTGTTCGAGCTTGTCGAGGGGGAGTACCGGCCGGTGGCGGCCGCCGCCGCAGGTACCCGATTCGTCATGCGGGAGCCGTTCGAGTTCTCCATCGACCCGGGCGACCTGCTCGGCGAGGAGGCACCCGAGGGAGGCGAGGAAGACCCGGCGGGGCAGGTCGACGCCGAGGGTTGAGGCTCCCAGCGGGGGCACAGCGACGGTGGGGAAGAATGACCCGGTGACTTCGCCCCGGGAACTCGTCCTGCTCGGCTCCACCGGTTCGATCGGCACACAGGCCATCGACATCGTGCGGCGTAACCCGGACCGGTTCCGGGTGGTGGCGCTCGGCGCCGGCGGCGGCAACGTCGAGCTGCTCGCCGCCCAGGCCCTCGAACTGCGCGTCGACGCGGTCGGCGTGGCGAAGGCGTCCGCCGCGCAGGACCTCCAGCTCGCCTTCTACGCCGAGGCGAGCCGGCGCGGCTGGGCCACCGGCGACTTCAAGCTGCCCAAGATCGTGGCCGGCCCGGACGCGATGACCGAGCTGGCGCAGTGGCCCTGCGACGTCGTGCTCAACGGGGTGGTCGGGTCGCTCGGGCTCGCGCCGACGCTGGCCGCGCTGCGCGCCGGGCGTACGCTGGCGCTCGCCAACAAGGAGTCGCTCGTGGCCGGCGGCTCGCTGGTCAAGGCGGCGATGACGCGGCCGGAGCAGCTCGTCCCCGTCGACTCCGAGCACACCGCGCTCGCCCAGTGCCTGCGCTCCGGCGCCCGGGGTGAGGTGCGGCGGCTGATCGTCACCGCCAGCGGCGGCCCGTTCCGGGGCCGGCGCCGCGACGAGTTGACGCAGGTCACGCCCGAGCAGGCGCTCGCCCACCCGACCTGGAACATGGGCCAGGTCATCACGATCAACTCCGCCACGATGGTCAACAAGGCGCTGGAGGTGATCGAGGCGCACGAGCTGTTCGACGTGCCGTACGCCGACATCACGGTGACCGTGCACCCGACCTCGGTGATCCACTCGATGGTCGAGTTCGTCGACGGCTCCACCATCGCCCAGGCCAGCCCGCCCGACATGCGGCTGCCGATCGCGGTCGCCCTCGGCTGGCCCGACCGGGTGCCCGACGCCGCCGCCGCCGTCGACTGGACGAAGGCCCACACCTGGGAGTTCGCGCCGCTGGACGACGAGGCGTTCCCGGCCGTCGCGCTGGCCAAGGCCGCCGGCGAGGCCGGTCGCTGCCGGCCGGCGATCTACAACGCGGCGAACGAGGAGTGCGTGGCCGCCTTCGTGGCCGGCCGGCTGCCCTTCCTCGGCATCGTCGACACCCTCCGGCGGGTGCTGGACGACGCTCCCGACTTCGACGAACCAGGTACCGTCGAGGACGTGCTCGCGGCGGAGTCGTGGGCGCGCGCGCACGCGCAGGAGATCATCATCGCGGGTTCGGTGGAAGGAGCTTGATGGCGTACCTGCTCGGGGTGGTGCTCTTCGCCCTCGCGATCCTCATCTCGGTGAGCCTGCACGAGGCGGGGCACCTGATCACCGCCAAGGCGTTCGGGATGAAGGTCACCAAGTACTTCGTCGGATTCGGCCCCACCCTCTGGTCCTTCAAGCGGGGCGAGACCGAGTACGGCGTCAAGGGCATCCCGCTCGGCGGCTTCTGCAAGATCGTCGGGATGACCCCCCAGGACGACGACGTCGACCCGGCCGACGAGCCGCGCGCGATGTGGCGGTTCCCGGTGTGGAAGCGGACGATCGTGATGTCCGCCGGCTCGATCACCCACTTCGCCCTCGCCCTGATCGCCCTCTGGATCATCGCGGTCAGCGCCGGGCTGCCCAACCCGCAGTTCCCCAGCACCGAGGCCGAGATCCGCAAGGAGCCGGCGGTCATCCAGCTGTCGAAGTGCGTGGTCCCGGAGAACACCCTGCGCGAGTGCACCACCGCCGATCCCGCCAGCCCCGCCGCCCAGGCGCAGCTGCGCGACGGCGACCGGATCACCGGGATCAACGGCACGCCGATCAACGACTACGGGCAGCTGCTCACCACCCTGCGCGCCCTCAAGCCGGGCGACACGGCGCAGATCGCGTACGTCCGCGACGGCCAGCCGGCCACGACGAGCACGGTGCTCGCGCAGACCCAGCGGCCCCCGCTCGACGACCCGAAGGGCCAGGTCGCCGCAGTCGCCGCGCTCGGCGTCGGCCTCGTGCCCAGCACCCCGACCCGGGTGACGTACGGGCCGGTCGGGGCGTTCGGCGCGACCGCCGACTTCACCGGCGACATGGCGGTGAACACCTTCGAGGCGATGAAGCGCATCCCGCAGAAGGTCCCCGCGCTGTGGGCGGCGATCACCGGCGAAGAGCGGGACATCGACACCCCGATCAGCGTGGTCGGCGCCAGCCGGCTCGGCGGCGAGGCCGTCGAGAACGACGCCTGGCTGCTGTTCTTCATGCTCTTCGTCTCGCTGAACTTCTTCATCGGCGTGTTCAACCTGCTGCCGCTGCTGCCACTCGACGGCGGGCACATCGCCATCGCCTGGTTCGAGCGGGCCCGCTCCTGGCTCTACGCCCGCATCGGCCGCGCCGACCCCGGGCGCGTCGACTACCTCAAGCTCATGCCCCTCACGTACGCGGTGATCCTGATCGGTGGCGTGTTCACGCTGCTGACCATCACCGCGGACGTCGTCAACCCGATCACGCTCTTCTCAAGGTGAGTGCCTGAAGTGACCGCTGTCAGTCTCGGTATCCCCGCCGTGCCGCCCCCGCCGCTCGCCCCGCGCCGGGCCAGCCGCCAGATCATGGTCGGTCCGGTCCCGGTCGGTGGGGGCGCGCCGGTGTCGGTGCAGTCGATGACCACCACCCTCACCTCCGACGTCAACGCCACGCTCCAGCAGATCGCCGAGCTGACCGCGTCCGGCTGCCAGATCGTCCGGGTCGCCGTGCCCAGCCAGGACGACGTGGAGGCGCTGCCCGCGATCGCGAAGAAGTCGCAGATCCCGGTGATCGCCGACATCCACTTCCAGCCGAGGTACGTCTTCGCCGCGATCGACGCCGGCTGCGCGGCGGTCCGGGTCAACCCGGGCAACATCCGCCAGTTCGACGACAAGGTCAAGGAGATCGCCAAGGCGGCCGGCGACGCGGGCGTGCCGATCCGGATCGGCGTCAACGCCGGCTCGCTGGACAAGCGGCTGCTCGCCAAGTACGGCAAGGCCACCGCCGAGGCGCTTGTCGAGTCGGCGCTGTGGGAGTGCTCGCTGTTCGAGGAGCACGGCTTCCGCGACATCAAGATCTCGGTCAAGCACAACGACCCGGTGGTGATGATCCGGGCGTACCGCCAGCTCGCTGAGAAGTGCGACTACCCGCTGCACCTCGGCGTCACCGAGGCCGGCCCGGCCTTCCAGGGCACCATCAAGTCGGCGGTCGCCTTCGGCGCGCTGCTGGCCGAGGGGATCGGCGACACGATCCGGGTCTCGCTGTCGGCGCCGCCGGTGGAGGAGATCAAGGTCGGCAACCAGATCCTGGAGTCGCTCGGGCTGCGCGAGCGGGGCCTGGAGATCGTCTCCTGCCCGTCCTGCGGCCGGGCCCAGGTCGACGTCTACAAGCTGGCCGAGGAGGTCACCGCCGGCCTGGAGGGGCTGCCGGTGCCGCTGCGGGTCGCCGTGATGGGCTGCGTCGTGAACGGCCCGGGCGAGGCCCGCGAGGCCGACCTCGGGGTGGCCTCCGGCAACGGCAAGGGCCAGATCTTCGTCAAGGGCAAGGTCGTCAAGACCGTGCCCGAGGCGCAGATCGTGGAGACCCTGATCGAGGAGGCGCTGCGCATCGCCGACGAGATGGGCGCCGAGCTGCCCGAGGAGCTGCGCGGCCTGCTTCCCGGCGCCACCGTCAGCGTGCACTGATCCGTCGCGCCGTCGGTGTCGTAGTCCCACTCGTCACTCGACCCGCGCGGCACGGGGCGGATCTGGCAGGCTGGTATCCGTGCTGACGGTGCCGGTACGCCAACTGGGGGAGTCGGAGCGCCGCGCGGTCGAGCGGCTGCTCGACCTCGACCCGTTCGCGGGCGCGCAGGTCGCCGAGCGGATCACGGCGCGTGGCCTGGCCTGGTGGCGGGCCGAGGGGCGGGTGCTGGGCTACGGCAGCCGCCGCAACCTGGAGTCGATCTGCTGGCTCGGCGGCAACCTGACCCCCGTGCTCGCCACCGAGCCGGCCGTCGCCGCCTACGCCGACCTGCTCGCCGGTGAGGAGCGGCTCTGCTCGTCGATCGTGGGCCGGGCCGACGCGGTGCTCGGCCTCTGGGACCGCCTCTCCGCCGTCTGGGGGCCGGCCCGGGACGTACGCCCCAACCAGCCGTTGCTGGCGACCGACGCGCTGCCGGCGCTGCGGGCGGATCCGGAGGTGCGGCGGGTGCGCGCCAGCGAGGTCGACCGGCTCTTCCCGGCGGCGGTGGCGATGTACACCGAGGAGGTCGGCGTCTCGCCGCTCGCCGACGACGGCGGGCGCGGCTACCGGCGGCGGGTCACCGACCTGGTCCGGACCGGGCGGGCGTACGCCCGGTTCGTCGACGGCCGGGTGGTGTTCAAGGCGGAGCTGGCGGTGGTGACCCGTCGGACCGCCCAGGTGCAGGGCGTCTGGGTGGCCCCCGAGTGGCGGGGCCGGGGCATCGCGTCGGCGGCCATGGCGGCGGTGGTGCGCGACGCGCTGCTGCGGGTCGCCCCGACCGTCAGCCTCTACGTCAACGACTTCAACCTGCCGGCCCGCCGGGTCTACGAGCGCTGCGGGTTCCGCCCCGTCGGCACGCTCGCCACCGTGCTCTTCTGAGCCGTCGTCGCTCTCGGGCCACCGTCGCGACGTCCGCTCGGCGCGGCCCCTGCCCGGCTCAGCCCTGCCCGGCTCAACCCTGCGCGGCTCAATCCCTCCCGGCTCAGCCCTCGGCCGGCGCGGACCGGGGTGTTCTGCCCGTCCGGCAGAACACCCGGGTCCGTCTCGAACCGGCGGGCCATGGGCTCCGTCTGCGCCTGCCGCTGGCCAGGCGGCAGGCCGCCCTGGTGCGGCTAGCGCAGATGCCGGGCGAAGAACCTGGCCGCGTTATCCCCTGCGAACGAGGGGACCCCGGTGTGTCCGCCCATGTTGGCCTGCAGTGTCTTCTCCTTGGAGCCGAAGGCGTCGAACAGGTCCAGGGCCGCCTGCCGATCGTTCCCTTCGTCATCCCACTGCAGTAGGACATACAGCGGAATGGTGACCTGTCGGGCCTCCTCGAACATGGTGCGAGGCACGAAACTTCCGGCGAAGAGGCCGGCGGCGACGATGCGCGGCTCGACCACCGCAAGCCGGATGCCGACGGAGATCACTCCTCCCGAGTACCCGACCGGGCCGCCGATCTCGGGCAGCGACAGGAGGGCATCCAGGGCGGCCTGCCATTCCGGGACCGCCTTGTCGACGAGCGGGAGGACGAGGGCGTCGATGATCTCGTCGCTGACCGGCTCGCCGGCCTCCACAGCCCGGCGCAGGTCGGCGCGGGCCTGGTCGACGGCGGGCCAGCGGGGCCGGTCACCGCTGCCGGGGAGCTCGATGGTGGCGGCGGCGAAGCCATCCGCCGCGGCGTGCCGGGCCCGGGCCACCAGGCGGGGGTGCATCTTCCGCAGTCCGAGCGGGGGGTGGCCGAGCAGGATCAGCGGGACCGGTGCGGATGCGGATGCGGGCGTCCACAGGATGCCGGGGATCTCGCCGAGGGTGAATTCGCGTTCGAGGACGCCGTCGTCGAGGAGCTGTTCAGTGGCGAATCGCATGGTGGTGCCTTTCGGGAGTGCTCGTGAACGGCGCTCCCGGACGACCTATCGCCCGGCCGTGACCCCAGAGGGGAGCACCCATGTCGAAACGTTCACGGGTACCACCTCCTCGGTCTCTCGCACGGCCTCGGGAAAGCTAGCAGCGGTCGCCGTGACCCGCCAACGTGTTTTTGTGGCCGGCTCTGGGCCGGATGGCACGGCGCGGCCCTCGTGCCGGCCTCCGGCCAGGTGAACGGCCGGTAAATGCGTTGAGCCGGCCGGCTCCACCGACCAGGCTGGATACTCCGCCCCGGTCTGCGGAGAAGGGACTCCGTCATGCGTCTGCTCCGGGACATGTGGGCCACCTCGCCCCGCCGAATGACGATCGTGACCTGCCTGATCGTGCTCGGCGCCGGGGGCCAGGCCGCCGCCGCCGCGCTGGCCGGCCCCGTCCTGGTGCACCGCGCCGCCGGGTTCTTCGCGCTGCTCGCCGTGGCGCTGGTCGCCGCCGTCCTCACCGACCTCGCGGTGAGCCTGCTGATGGCCGGGCTGACCGCCGACTGGTCCGCCGACGTGCGGCGCCGGCTGTGCCGGGTCGCGCTCGGGCAGGACCTGCCGACCCTGGAGACCACCCCGGTCGGCGAACTGCTCGACCGCATCGACGGCGACGTCTACCAGGTCGCCGCCGCGGTGCGAAACCAGGGCGTACGGATCGCGCAGGGCCTCGCCGCGGGCGTGCTGTCGACCGTCGTCGCCCTCGCGGTGTGGTGGCCGGCCGGCCTCGGGATGCTGCTGCTGACCGTGCTGCTGGCCGTCGGGCTGCGCAAGCCCACCGCGCGGATCGGCCCGGCCCGGATGGCCGAGGAGGAGGCCTGGTCCGACCTCGCCGCGGTGATGGAGGAGGCCATCCACGGCCAGGACGACGTACGCACCAGCCTGGCCCGGCCGTACGTGCTGCGCCTCTACGCCCGGCGGGCCGCCGAGGTGCTCAGTCGCGGGGTGCGCGTGTGGCGGATGTCCGCCCAGGTCACCACCGTGGCCGCCGGCGTCATCCGGGCCGGGATCGCGGCCGTGGTGCTCGGCGGCGCGTGGGCGCTGGTCACCGGCCGGGTCGACGGCGCCCGGCTCACCGCGATCTGGCTGCTGGCCATCGGCTTCGGCATGACCGTCGAGCACGTCAGCCGGATGGTCCCCGAACTCCAGTACGCCCTCGGCGCCTGGGGACGGGTGCAGCTGCTGGCGGCCTCCCGGCAGGAGCCCGTGGGCGGGGGCGCCCCGGCCGAGGGCGACCTGGTGGTGCGGGGCCTCACCTTCCGCTACGGAGGTGCCGACGACGGGCGCGGCCCCGCGCTGCACGACGTCGACCTGACCTTCACCCGGGGCCGCTCGTACGCGCTGGTCGGCCGGACCGGCTCCGGCAAGTCCACCCTGGCGAAGGTGCTCACCCGGGCCGTCGACGTGCCGCCCGGCACGGTCTTCCTGGCCGGCGACGACGTGTGCGACCTCGACGTCGAGGCGCTGCGCCGGTGGATCGCCGTGGTGCCCCAGCGCACCGAGATCCTCGCCGGGACCCTCGCCGAGAACGTCGCGCTGTTCGATCCGGACCTGCTCGACGCCGCCGCCCGGGCGCTGCGCGAGCTGGGGCTCGACGGCTGGATCGCCGAGCTGCCCGCCGGGCTGCGGACCCGGCTGGGCGACGGCGGGCACGTGCTCTCGGCCGGGCAGGAGCAGCTGGTCGCCTTCGCCCGGATCCTGGTGCGCGACCCGCACGTGGTGATCCTCGACGAGGCCACCGCCCGCCTCGACCCGGTGACCGAGGCGCGGGTGCAGCAGGCCACCGAGCGGTTGCTGCGGGACCGGATCGGCATCGTCATCGCCCACCGCCTCTCCTCCGTACGCCGCTGCGACGAGGTGGTGGTGATGGCCGACGGCGCGGTCGTGGAGGCCGGGCCGCTGGACTCCTCGGAACGCTTCGCCGAACTGCTCGCCACCAGCCACGCCACCGCGTACGCCCACGCGGCGCCGGGCGGTCGTTCCGGCGGGGTCGACCTGCTGACCGGCCCGTCGGACCCGTGGCCGACCACCGGCCCGGACGAGGCCCTCCCGCCGGCGACGCCCCCGGTCGGCCCGCCGGCCGTCCCGTCGGCCACGCCCCCGGCCGCGCCGCCGGTCGGGGTGTCGGCCGCGCCGCCGGTCGGGGCGGTCCCCGCGACCCCGACGGAGTCGGTCGGGTCGGCCGACGGCCGGGCGGGTGAGGGCGGGTCCGCAGCCCCCGGGGAGCCGGAGACGACGTCCCCGAGAGGGCTGCGCGGACTGCGGGAGATCCTGCGGCTGTGCCTCAACGACGCGCGGTACGGGCTGGCCTCGCTGGCGTTGTTCCTGCTGGTCGTGCTCCTCGGGCTGGACGGGCCGGTGCTGCCGTGGCTCTGGGCCGACCTGGTCGACGGCACCGGCGACCCGTGGAAGCCGGCGCTGGGGATCGTCGCCGGCCTGCTGGTGACCCTGCCGGTGCCGTACCTCACCGGCGTGCGGTTTCCGCAGTGGTGGGTCCGGCAGATGCTGCGGATCAGTCTGCGCCTGGTGCACGGCCAGACCGGGCCCCGCCGGGTCAGCGGGCACACGCCGGCCGAGGTGGTGGCCCAGGGCGGCGACACCGAGCGGGTGGTGCAGCTCGCCGACAACGTGATGGACCAGGGGATCTCGCTGCTGCTTCTGGTGACCATGACCGCCGTCACCGGCAGCGTGGTGCCGGGGCTCTTCTTCGCGGGCACGATGCTGGTCTCCGGGCTGGCCGCGACGCTGTTCGGCCCCCACCTGGAACGGTCCGCGGGGGCCACCGTCGCGGCGCGGGCCGCGTTCGCCACCGCGCTGGTCTCCTCGCTGTCGGCCGCCCGTACGGTCAAACTCGCCGGGGCCACCCGCCCGGTGCTGGCCCACCTGGCCGACCTCGACGTGGTGCGCAGCGACCGGCAACGCCGGGAGATCTCCGTGCAGGTCTGGTCCCGCTCGACCCCGTCGCTGGTCAGCGGCCTGCTGCCGATCGGCGCGTGGGCGCTCTTCCTGGCCGGGCAGCTCTCGGCCGGCGCCACCCTGGTCGCGGTCGCCACCCTGGCCGCCGCCCGCTGGTTCGCGTGGACGACGGCCTCGCTGATCTCGCAGATCCCGTCGGCGCGGGTGTGGACCCGGCGGACGGTGGCGATGACCGGCGTGGAGACGTACTCGGCGGCGGTGCCGGGGGTGGACCTCGGCGAGGGGACCGCCCCGGCGCCCGTCGTGCCGCCCCGGCACCCGCTGCGCAGGCTGGAGCTGACCGGCTTCGGCGTCCGGCACACCGACGGGACGGTGGCCGTACGCGACGTCGACCTGACGGTGGAACGCGGCCAGTTGGTGCTGGTCGTCGGCCCGGTCGGCTCGGGCAAGTCGTCGCTGCTGCGGGCGCTGGCCGGCATCGCGCCGCACACCGGGCGGCTGACCTGGAACGGTGACCCCGTCACCGAGCCGGAGCTGTTCCTGCGCCCCCACCAGGTGGGCTACGTCGGCCAGCTGCCCCGGGTGCTCTCCGGCACGGTGGCCGACAACATCACCCTCGGCCACCAGGTGGACGCCGCGGCGGCGGTGTCGACCGCCCAGCTCGACCACGACCTGGCGGCGGCCGGCGGCGGGCTCGGGCTGCTGATCGGGCACAAGGGCACCCGGCTCTCGGGCGGGCAGTTGCAGCGCCTCGCGCTGGCCCGGGCGCTCGCCCCCCGTACCGAGCTGCTGGTGGCCGACGACGTGTCCTCGGCGCTGGACGTCACCACCGAGTTGGCGCTGTGGCAGGCGCTACGCGAGCACGGCGTGACCGTGGTGGGTTCGACCTCGAAGCGCGCCGCCCTGGTCCGGGCCGACCACGTCGTGGTCCTCCGCCGCTCCGGCACTGTCGCCGCCCAGGGCCCCTGGCGAGACCTGGAACCCCACTGGTCCCACCTGGCCGGCTGACCCACCCGCCCCACCCCCACCCCACGGACCGGGGCGGGGCGGGGGTGAGAGAGGGGCAGGTCAGGCGCGGGCGTACTGGGCGGGCCAGGTGGGGGTGGCGCCGAGCTTGGCGGCGGCCCGGTGCGGCCAGTACGGGTCCCGCAGGAGTTCCCGCCCGAGCAGGACCAGGTCGGCGTCGCCGGACGCGACGATCTCCTCGGCCTGCTCCGGCTCGACGATGAGGCCGACCGCGCCGGTGGCCACCCCCGCCTCCCGGCGTACCCGGGCGGCCAGCGGCACCTGGTAGCCCGGGCCGACCGGGATGGTCGCGGTGGCCGACGCGCCGCCCGAGGAGCAGTCGACCAGGTCCACCCCGGCGGCGGCCAGTTCGCCGGCGAGCACCACGCTGTCCTCGGCCGTCCAGCCCGCCGGCTCCCAGTCGGTGGCCGAGATGCGGGTCAGTACGGGCACGTCCTCGCCGACCGCCGCACGGACCGCCCGCGCCACCTCCAGGGTGAGCCGCATCCGGCCGGAGCGGTCCCCGCCCCAACCGTCGTCGCGGTGGTTCGTCAGCGGGGAGAGGAACTCGTGCAGCAGGTAGCCGTGCGCGGCGTGGATCTCCACGGCCGCGAACCCGGCGTCGACCGCCCGACCGGCGGCCGCCGCGAACGCCTCGACGACGCCGGCGATGCCCGCCTCGTCCAGCGCGGTCGGCACCCGGTAGTCGGGCACGAACGGCGCGGACCCCGGGCCGACCGGGGTCCAGCCGCCCTCGGCGTCGGGCACCCCGCCCCGCCGGGGCGCCCACGGGCGGTACGTCGAGGCCTTGAACCCGGCGTGCGCGAGCTGCACGACCGGCACCGCGCCGTGCGCGGCGACGAAGGCGGTCACCGGCCGCCAGGCGTCGACGTGCGCCCCGGACCAGAGCCCGGTGTCCTGGGGGCTGATCCGCCCCTCGGGCAGCACGGCGGTGGCCTCGGTCATCACCAGACCCGCGCCGCCGACCGCGCGGGCGCCCAGGTGCACCAGGTGCCAGTCGGTGGGCAGGCCGTCCGGGCCGGCGGTGTACTGGCACATCGGCGCCAGGGCGATCCGGTTGGGCAGGGTCACGCTGCGCAGGGTCAGCGGGGTGAACAGGACACTCATGCGGTCATCCTCTCGGATGCGGGGAGGACCCCGGGGCGGGGTCCGCCCCGACTCGTCGGGTCGCGCCAGGCAGCTCAGGCCGGGACGGGGCTCAGCTCCTCAGCGCGGCGCGGGCCGTCGCCGTCGGCGTCCGCCGGGGCGAGCGGCGACCGCCGGCCCGCCGAGTCGTACGCGGCCCGGTCCAGGGTGCCCTCGCGGGCGGCGACGATCGTCGGCACCAGCGCCTGGCCGGCGACGTTGGTGGCGGTGCGGATCATGTCCAGGATCGGGTCGATCGCCAGCAGCAGACCGGCGCCCGCCAGCGGCAGGCCCAGCGTGCTCAGCGTCAGGGTGAGCATCACGATCGCACCGGTCAGGCCGGCGGTGGCGGCCGAGCCGACCACCGAGACGAAGGCGATCAGCAGGTAGTCGGTGACGCCGAGGTCCACCCCGAAGACCTGGGCGACGAAGATCGCGGCCAGCGCCGGGTAGATCGCCGCGCAGCCGTCCATCTTCGTGGTGGCGCCGAACGGCACCGCGAAGGAGGCGTACTCGCGGGGGACGCCGAGGCGCTCGACCGAGCGCTGGGTCACGGGCATCGTGCCCACCGAGGAGCGGGAGACGAAGGCCAGCTCGATCGCGGGCCAGGCACCGGCGAAGAAGCGCAGCGGGTTGAGTCGGCCGGCGCCCACCAGCAGCAGCGGGTAGACCACGAACAGCACGATCGCGCAGCCGACGTAGACGGCGGTGGTGAACTTGGCGAGCGGGGCCACCAGGTCCCAGCCGTACGAGGCGACGGCGTTGCCGATCAGGCCGAGGGTGCCGATCGGGGCGAGCCGGATGACCCACCACAGGGCCTTCTGGACGATCTCCAGCAGCGCCCGGTTGAGCGCCACGAACGGCTCCGCGGGCTCGCCGACCAGCAGTGCCGCCGCGCCGACGACGAGGGCCAGGAAGACGATCTGGAGCACGTTGCCGTCGACGAACGCGCCGACCGGGTTGGTCGGCACGATGCCGGTGAGGAAGTCGGTCCACGAGCCGGTCCTCGTGGGCGCGGTGGCGCCGGCGGTGTCGAGGGTGACGCCGCGGCCCGGGTCGGTGAGCAGGCCGAGGCCGATGCCGACGCCCACCGCGATCAGCGCGGTGACGCCGAACCAGAGCAGGGTCTTCAGGGCCAGCCGGGCGGCGTTGGCCACCCCGCGCAGGCTGACCACGCTGACCACGATGGCGGTGAAGACCAGCGGCGGTACGGCCAGCTTGAGCAGCTGGACGAAGAGGCCGCCGACGGTGTCGAGGGTGCTGGTGAGCCAGCTCAGGTCGTTGGCGCGGGCGAGGAAGCCGAGCGCCACGCCGAGGACGAGGCCGAGCAGGATCTGCACGGAGAAGGGGATCTTGCGCAGGGCGGAAGCCATGAGGGTGTGTCCCAGGGTCTGGAGGTCGGAACGGGGCAGCGTCAGGAGAGCGGCTGCGCCGGACAGACGCCGCTGGCCTGCAGTCGGAGGTCGACATACAGGCGCACGGTCAGGTGCCAGACGTTGGTCATCGCCCGCCGAGGATAACGCCGGCCGTCGATGCTGCGGAAGGAGTCCCCGCGGTGACGCTCCTTACAGCAGGTGCACGAAGGGACCGATGCCCCATCTCAGGCGCTGCGACGTGCCCCGGCTCACCGGCGGAGGGCGACGGCGGTCGCGGCGGCCGTGCCCCACAGGACCGCCACCAGCAGCAGCAGCCGCTCCAGGACGGCGATCAGGCCGCCGCGCCCCACGAAGAGCATGGCCACGGCGGTCGCGCCCGCCAGCGGCAGGGCCGCCGCCAGGGCCACCGCGGCCAGCCGGCGCAGCGCCGACGGCGCGGCCCGGGTGAGCATGATCGCCAGCATCGCGAAGACCACCGCGGCCACCGCGAGGATGCTGGCCGCGCCGTGCACCAGGTCCGCCGTGGTCGCCCGCTCGAACGGCGGCAGCGGGCAGCCGGCGCTGCACGTCACCGCCCCGGAGACCAGCGCGAAGACGCTCCCGGCCGCGAGCAGCCCGGCCGCCGCCCGCAGCACCGGGGGCAGCGCCGCCGCGAGCAGCAGCAACCCGGCCGCCAGGGCGAAGACCCCGATCCGGTACGCCGGGGCGTACGCGCTGTCGGTGACGCCCGCCTCGCTGACGTACCCGGTCAGGCCCGGCCCCGGACCGGCGACCACGGCGACGGTCACCGCGACCGCGCCCGCGACGACGCAGGCGGCGGAGGCCGACGCGGCGGCGGCCCGGGGCGGGGCGGTACGCGGGTCGGTCCGGCGCGGCTCAGCCACGCCCGTGCGGCGTGGTCCAGCCGGAGGTGTCGGGGCCGAGCGGGACGATCCCCGTCGGGTTGATCGCCGCGTGGGTGCCGTAGTAGTGCCGCTTGATGTGGTCGAAGTCGACCGTCTCGCCGAAGCCCGGCGTCTGGAACAGGTCCCGCGCGTACGCCCAGAGCACCGGCATCTCGGTGAGCTTCTGCCGGTTGCACTTGAAGTGCCCGTGGTACGCCACGTCGAAGCGGACCAGGGTGGTGAAGAGCCGCACGTCGGCCTCGGTGATCGCGTCGCCCATCAGGTAGCGCCGGCCCGCCAGCCGCTCGGAGAGCGCGTCGAGCCGGGCGAACAGCGCCGTGAACGCCTCGTCGTACGCGGCCTGCGAGGTGGCGAAGCCGCACCGGTAGACCCCGTTGTTGACGTCCCGGTGGATCTCCGCCATCAGCGCGTCGATCTCCGGGCGGAGCTCGACCGGGTAGAGGTCCGGCGCTCCCGGCCCGTGCAGGCCGCGCCACTCGGTGGACAGGTCCAGGGTGAGCTGCGGATAGTCGTTCGTGACCACCCGGCCGGTGCGCGTGTCGACCAGCGCCGGCACGGTGACCCGCCCGGTGTAGTCGGGGTCGGTGGCCAGGTACGCCTCGGAGAGGAAGCCGATGCCGAGCACCGGGTCGAACCCGTCCGGGTCGAGGGCGAACCGCCAGCCCCGCTCGTCGCGGATCGGGTCGACCGTGCCGAGGGAGATCGCGTCATCCAGGCCGAGCAGGCCGCGCACGATCCGGGCCCGGTGCGCCCACGGGCAGGCCCGGCACCAGATCAGCCGGTAGCGGCCCGCCTCCAGCGGCCACCGGCCCTGCGCGTCCGGCCCGCCGCCGGGCGGGGAGTCGGAGTCCGGGGTGACCCGACCGGTGAACCGGTTGGGCTGGCGGACGAACTCGCCGCCGCCACTGGTCTCTGCGCTGAACTGGGCCCGGGCCATGCCGCCAACCTATCCGCTGCGCGCGCGGATATCCTGGCGGCCGGGCGTCCCCGCGACCCGGAACCGCCCGCCCCCGCCCCTTCCCACCCCCCGAAGGATCGCGCTGATGACCGTGGCATACCTGGTGGCCGGTGTCCGCACCCCGATCGGCCGCTACGCCGGCGCCCTCGCCGGCGTCCGCCCCGACGACCTGGCCGCGCACGTGATCCGCGAACTGGTCGCCCGACACCCGTCGGTGGACTGGGCGCGGGTGGACGACGTGATCCTGGGCTGCGCCAACCAGGCCGGCGAGGACAACCGCAACGTGGCCCGGATGGCGGCGCTGCTCGGCGGGCTGCCCGAGGAGGTGCCCGGCAGCACGGTCAACCGGCTCTGCGGCTCCGGCCTGGACGCCCTCGCCACCGCGGCCCGCTCCGTCGTGGCCGGCGAGGCGGACCTCGTGGTGGCCGGCGGGGTGGAGAGCATGAGCCGCGCCCCGTTCGTGATGCCGAAGGCGACCACCCCGTTCTCCCGCACCGCCGAGGTCTACGACACCACCATCGGCTGGCGGCTGGTCAACCCGTTGATGAAGAAGCACTGGGGCATCGACTCCATGCCGGAGACGGCGGAGAACGTCGCCGCCGCGTACGGCGTCGGCCGCGCCGAGCAGGACGAGTTCGCGTACCGGTCGCAGCAGCGGGCCGCGAAGGCGCAGGCCGACGGCCGCTTCGCCGAGGAGATCGTGGGAGTGACCGTGCCGGCGGGGCGGCGCGAGACCAAGCTCGTCGAGGTCGACGAGCACCCCCGGGAGACCTCGCTGGAGAAGCTCGCCGCGCTGCCCACCCCGTTCCGCGAGGGCGGCACGGTGACCGCCGGCAACTCGTCGGGCGTCAACGACGGCGCGGTGGCGCTGCTGGTCGCCTCCGAGGCCGCCGTGGCCCGCTACGGCCTCACCCCGCTGGCCCGGGTCGCCGGCGCCGCCGCGGCCGGCGTACCGCCGCGGGTGATGGGCGTCGGGCCGGTGCCGGCCACCCGGAAGCTGCTCGACCGCCTCGGCCTCGGCCTCGACGCGGTCGACGTGATCGAGCTGAACGAGGCGTTCGCCGCGCAGTCCGTCGCGGTGCTGCGCGAGCTGGGCCTGCCGACCGACGCCGAGCACGTCAACCCGAACGGCGGGGCGATCGCACTCGGGCACCCGCTCGGCGCCAGCGGCGCCCGGCTGGCGCTGACGGCCGCGCTGGAGCTGCGCCGTCGGGGCGGCCGGCGGGCGCTGGCCACCATGTGCGTCGGCGTGGGGCAGGGCATCTCGCTGCTGCTGGAGTCCGCCGGCTGACCCGGGGTCGGCCAGGGCTGCCGCCGCTGTCCGCCCGGCCCGGGGGCTCCGACGCCGTGGGCGACGAAGGCTTGTCACCGGCGAGGGCGGAGCCGTGCCGGCGAGCGGCTCCGTGACGGACATCCGACGGGCCGACGAAGTGGGTCATGGGACCTCCCGGAGCCGGCAGTACGCGGCCTAGAGTGGTGAGCACCACACGACCCGCGGGTCGGCCGGTGCCTCGCGTACCCCCACGTGACCGCGGCACCGGACCCCTCCCGCACCGCGGCGACGACCATGAGGTGCAGCAGTGCAGATGCCGGACGGACTTCCCGCCGAGATCGACCTCTCCCGGCCGAGCGCGGCCCGGGTGTACGACTACTTCCTCGGCGGGGCGCACAACTTCGAGATCGACCGGCAGCTCGCCGAGCAGATCGCCGGCATGACCCCGAACCTGGCGGCGACCATGCGCGCCGGCCGGGAGTTCCTGCGTCGCGCCGTACGCACGCTGCTCGACGCCGGCATCGACCAGTTCCTCGACATCGGCTCCGGCATCCCCACCGTCGGCAACGTGCACGAGGTCGCCCAGACGGCCAATCCGAAGGCCCGGGTGGTCTACGTCGACATCGACCCGGTCGCGGTGGCGCACAGCCGGGAGCTGCTCGCCGGCGACGAACTGACCGGGGTGATCCACGGCGACCTGCGTGAGCCGGAGCGGATCCTGGCCGCCGCCCGTGACCTCGGGCTGCTCGACTTCAACCGGCCGCTGGGCATCCTGCTCGCCGGGGTGGTGCACTTCGTCCGGGACGCCGACCGTCCCGGCGAGATCCTGGCCACCCTCCGGGCCGCCGCGGCCCCCGGCAGCCACCTGGTCGTCTCACACTCCACGTTCGAGGACCAGCCGCAGGAGATGCTCGACGCGCAGCGCCTCTCGGCGCGTACCGACACCGAGATCACGCTGCGCTCCCGGGCCGAGGTGACGAGCTTCTTCGGCGACTGGACGCTCCTGGAGCCGGGTGTGGTGCACATGCCGCTGTGGCGTCCCGACTCGCCCTCCGACGTCGACGAGCACCCGGAGCGGTTCGGTGCCTTCGGCGGCGTCGCCCGGTACGACCAGCCCACCGCCTGAGCCCATGGCCGCCGTCCCGGAGCCCGGCGGCGACGACCTCAGCCGGTCGGGCGCGCAGTGGTACGCGGCCGGGTGGGCCAGGGCGGTGCGCCGGCTCGGTTTCGTGCCGCTCAGCGCGGTGGAGACCGAGCGCCTGCTGCACGTGCACACGGTCCGGCTGGCCCAGGCCCTGCTCGCCGAGCCCTTCTCGCCCCTGCCGGCCGAGGAGGTGGGGCGCGCGCTGGTCGAGGAGCACCTGACCGAGCCCCGGGTGCTCGACTGGTCGGTGCGGGCCCTCGGCGACCGGTTCGCGGCCCGGGTGGTGCCGGGCCGGGCCGACCGGGACGGGACGGCGCAACGGGTCGCGGCGTTGCAGGGCGGACTCGCGGCCGGCTTCGCCCGCGCCCTGCGCGACCGCACCTTCGCGCAGCAGGAGCGGATCGCCCGCTCGGCCTGGCAGGCCCGCGACGACGTGGAGCAGGCCCTGCGCGACAGCGAGGCCCGGTTCCGGGCCGTCTTCGTGGGGGCGGCCACGGGGATCGGCATCGCCGGTGTCGACGGCCAGATCATCGACGTCAACCAGGCGTTCGCGGCCATGCTCGGCTACTCCATGGAGGAGCTGCGCCAGACGAACGTGGCCGCACTGTTCCATCCCGACGACGCGGCCGGGATGTGGGAGCTCTACCAGGAGCTGATCGAGGGCAAGCAGGACCGGGCCCGGGTGGAGAAGCGCTACTACCGCAAGGACGGCAGCGTGGTCTGGACGGACCTGTCCGTCTCGCTGATCCGCCACGACGACGGCCGGCCCCGGTTCACCGTCGCGATGATCGAGGACATCACCGAGCGGCACGAACTCCAGCAGCGGCTGCGCTTCCAGGCGCTGCACGACCCGCTCACCGGCCTGCCCAACCGGACGCTGTTCTTCGAGACGCTGGGCCGGGTCTTCGACGTCGCCGACGCGGCCCGCCGGGTCGGGGTCTGCTTCCTCGACCTGGACGGCTTCAAGGCGGTCAACGACAGCCTCGGCCACGACCTCGGCGACCGGCTGCTCGTGGTGATCGCCAAGCGGCTGGCCGACTGCGTCGCGGGCCGCGGCCACCTCGTCGCCCGGATGGGCGGGGACGAGTTCGTCATCCTGGTCGACGACGGCGCCGGGATCGACGACGCGGTGGGTGTCGCCGAGCTGGCCCTGGCGGCGGTCTCCGCCCCGGTCCGCATCGGCGAGCAGCAGCTCGCGGTGTCGGCGAGCGTCGGGATCGTCGAGTGCCCGGTCGGCGGGACGAGCGCCTCGGAGCTGATGAAGGCCGCCGACACCACGCTCTACTGGGCGAAGGCGGAGGGCCGGGGCCGGTGGGCGGTCTACGACCCGGAGCGCGGCGCCCGGGACATCGCCCGTTCCGCCCTGGCCGCCGGGCTGCCGGCGGCGCTGGACCGGGGCGAGTTCGTCGTGCACTACCAGCCGATCGTGTCCCTGGTCGAGGGCTCGATGCTGGCCGTGGAGGCGCTGGTCCGGTGGCAGCACCCGGAGCTGGGGCTGATCGGGCCGGACCGGTTCATCGGGCTCGCCGAGGAGACCGGCCTGATCGTCCGGCTCGGCGAGTGGGTGCTGCGGCAGGCCTGCCGGGACGCGGAGGCGTGGCGGCGCGAGTTCCCCCGGGCGCAGCTGGTGGTCAGCGTCAACCTGGCCGCCCGGCAGGCCGACGACCCGGGGATCGTGGACACGGTGGCCGACGCGCTGGCCTCCACCGGGCTGCCGGCGGATCTGCTGCAACTGGAGCTGACGGAGAGCGCGGTGATGGGCACCGCAGGGGAGCCGCTGCGGTCGCTGCACCGGCTGGCCGCCCTCGGCGTACGGATGGCGATCGACGACTTCGGCACCGGCTACTCCAACCTGGCGTACCTGCGCCGGCTGCCGATCCACTGCCTCAAGCTGGCCGGGCCGTTCGTCGAGGGCATCCGGGGCGAGGACGCCGAGGCGGTGCCCGACCACCGGGACGAACGGATCGTGGACGCGCTGGTGCGGCTGGCGCACGCGCTGGAGCTGTGGGTGACCGCCGAGGCGGTGGAGACCGGGGTGCAGGCCGAGCGGCTGCGCGCGCTGCGCTGCGACACCGGGCAGGGCCGGTTCTTCGGCCCGCCCGCACCGGCGGCGGAGATCACCGCCCGGCTACGCGACGACGACCGGGGAGCGACGGCATGAGCCTGACGGACAGCGAGGCGGCGGTCGCCGTACTCGCCGGGTTGGCGATCCTCGCCGGGCTCGCCGGGGTGGTGGTGCCGGGCCTGCCGGCGCTGCCGCTGTGCTGGGGCGGGGTGCTGGTCTGGGCGATCTTCGGCGGCGCCGGGCCCGGCCGCTGGGCGGTGTTCGCCGCCGCGACCGTGGTCGCCGCGGGCGGCACCGTCGTCAAGTACGCCTGGCCGGGGCGGAACCTGAAACGCACCGGGGTGCCCACCTCGTCGCTGCTCGCCGGCGGCCTGCTGGGCCTGGTCGGCTTCTTCGTCATCCCGGTGATCGGGCTGGTGCTCGGCTTCGTCGGCGGGGTGTGGGCGGCGGAGCGGCTGCGGCTGGGCGACTCCCGGCTGGCCTGGCCGGCGACGAAGCAGGCGGTCGCGGCGGCCGGCCTGTCCATGCTTGTCGAGTTCCTCGCCGGCCTGCTCGTCGCCGTGCTCTGGGTGACCGGGCTGCTGCTCACCTGAGCCGGTGCGGGCGGTGCCGGGGTGCTGTGGTGCGGGCGGCGCGGGGCGGGCGTCGGGTACGGCGCAGCGCCGTACGAGTGAGAGAGAGGTGACGTGCCCCGCGCCGCCGCGTGCCGGGCGGTCCGAGCGCCCGGCGGTGGCCCGTCGCGATCGGGCCTGGTCACGGGCTCAAGCATGCGGTCCACGAGCCGGCGCGGCAAGGTAATTTGCCCGGCTCGGCCGGCCTGCCCACCCGCGGGCGCCGGGCGTGCCGGCCGGGCGGGCGGCAAGGGCGGGCGGACGGAGGCAGGGCGCGAGGGCGGACGCTGCGAGGCGGGCCCGGGTGCGTGCCGGGGCGGTTGCCGGGATGCCCGGCGGGGCATTGACGGTCGACCGGTTCAGCCAGTAGACCTTGGTGATGGAGGCCCGCCGATGAGGAAAGCTCCGCTCACGTTGGAACAGCTGCGGGTCGCCGTCGCAGAGGGTGAGATCGACACCGTGGTGCTGGCCCTGATCGACATGCAGGGCCGGTTGCAGGGCAAGCGGTTCCACGCGCCCTACTTCCTCGACCAGGTGGCCGCGCACGGCAGCGAGGGCTGCAACTACCTGTTGGCCGTCGACGTCGACATGAACACGGTCGACGGGTACGCGATGTCGAGCTGGGAACGCGGCTACGGCGACTTCGCCATGGTGCCGGACTTCGACACCCTGCGCCGGGTGCCCTGGCAGCCGGGCAGCGCGCTGCTCCTGGCCGACCTGGCCTGGCTGGACGGGTCCCCGGTGGTCGCCTCGCCCCGGCAGATCCTGCGCCGGCAGCTCGACCGGCTGGCCGCGCACGGGCTGACCGCGTACGCCGGCACCGAGCTGGAGTTCGTGCTGTTCCGCGACTCGTACGAGGACGCCTGGCAGCGCGGCTACCGGGACCTGACCCCGGCCAACCAGTACAACGTGGACTACTCCCTGCTCGGCACCGCCCGGGTGGAGCCGCTGCTCCGCCGCATCCGGCGGGAGATGGCCGGGGCGGGGCTCACCCCGGAGAGCGCGAAGGGGGAGTGCAACCTCGGCCAGCACGAGATCGCCTTCCGCTACGACGAGGCGGTGGCCTGCGCCGACCACCACGTGATCTACAAGAACGGGGCGAAGGAGATCGCCGCCCAGGAGGGCATGTCGATCACCTTCATGGCCAAGCCGAACGCGCGCGAGGGCAACTCCTGCCACATCCACTTCTCGCTGCGCGACGCCGACGGCCGCTCGGCGATGCTCGGCGACGGGCCGGCGCACCTGTCGACGACCGGGCAGCGGGTGCTGGCCGGGCTGCTGGCCACGATGCGCGAGTTCAGCCTCCTGTTCGCCCCGAACATCAACTCGTACAAGCGCTACCAGCCCGGGTCGTTCGCCCCCACCGCGCTGCGCTGGGGCACGGACAACCGCACCTGCGCGCTGCGGCTGGTCGGGCACGGCCAGGGCATGCGGGTGGAGAACCGGGTGCCGGGGGCGGACGTCAACCCGTACCTGGCGATCGCGGCCCTCGTCGCCGGCGCGGTGCACGGCATCGAGCGCGAGCTGGAACTGGGCGAGGAGTGCACCGGCAACGCGTACGACGATCCGGCCGCCGACCGGGTCCCCGGCACGCTCCGCGACGCCCTGGCCCTCTGGGAGGGCTCGACGGTGGCCGCCGAGGCGTTCGGCGACGAGGTGACGGCCCACTACGCCAACCAGGCACGGATCGAGCTGACGGCCTTCGACGCCGCCGTGACGGACTGGGAACTGATCCGTGGCTTCGAACGCCTCTGACGAAGGAGAGGGGTCGGGCTTGAGCGAGGTGCTGGATCCGGCCACCGGGGAGGTCGTGGGGTTCGTGCCCGCCACGTCGGTCGAGGAGGCCGACGCGGCGATCGCGCGGGCGGACGCGGCCTTCGCGCGGTGGCGCGCGGTGGCACCGGGGGAGCGGGCGCGGGTGTTACGGCGGTTCGCGGCGGTGGTCGACGCGCACCTGGAGGAGCTGGCGCGGCTGGAGGTGCGCAACTCTGGGCACACCATCGGCAACGCGCGGTGGGAGGCGGGCAACGTCCGCGACGTCCTCGACTACTACGCGGGCGCGCCCGAGCGGCTGACCGGGCGGCAGATCCCGGTGCCGGGCGGGCTGGACGTGACGTTCCACGAGCCGCTCGGCGTGGTCGGGGTGATCGTGCCGTGGAACTTCCCGATGCCCATCGCCGCCTGGGGCTTCGCGCCGGCGCTCGCGGCCGGCAACACCGTGGTGCTCAAGCCCGCCGAGCTGACCCCGCTGACGGCGCTGCGCCTGGCCGAGCTGGCGCGCGAGGCGGGCGTGCCCGACGACGTGTTCACCGTGCTGCCGGGCGCCGGGTCCGTGGTGGGGGAGCGGTTCGTCACCCATCCCGCCGTCCGCAAGGTCTGCTTCACGGGCTCCACGGAGGTGGGCACCCGGATCATGGCCGGCTGCGCCACGCAGGTGAAGCGGCTGACCCTGGAGCTGGGCGGCAAGAGCGCCAACCTCGTCTTCGCCGACGCCGACCTGGAGCGGGCGGCGGCCACCGCCCCGTACGCCGTCTTCGACAACGCCGGCCAGGACTGCTGCGCCCGGTCGCGGATCCTGGTCCAGCGGCCGGTGTACGACCGGTTCCTGGAGCTGCTCGAACCGGCGGTGCGCGCGCTGCGGGTGGAGGACCCGTCCCGGGACACGGCCGAGATGGGCCCGTTGATCTCCGCCGCCCAGCGGGACCGGGTGGCCGGGTACGTCGACGGGGCGAAGATCGCCTTCACCGGCTCCCGCCCCGACGGCCCCGGCTTCTGGTACGCCCCGACGGTGCTGCTCGCCGGATCGACGGCGGACCGGCACTGGCGCGAGGAGATCTTCGGCCCGGTCGTCTCGGTGCTCCCGTTCGACGACGAGGCCGACGCGATCCGCCTCGCCAACGACACCGAGTACGGCCTCTCCGGCTCGGTCTGGACGCGGGACGTGGGCCGGGCGCTACGCGTGGCGCGGGCCGTGGAGGCGGGCAACCTCAGCGTCAACTCGCACTCCTCGGTGCGCTACTGGACGCCGTTCGGCGGGATGAAGCGTTCCGGGCTGGGCCGCGAGCTGGGCCCCGACGCGCTGCACGCCTTCACCGACGTCAAGAACGTGTTCATCGCAACGGAGGAGTGATCAGGTGCGGGGTCGTCTTGAGGACCGGGTGGCCGTGGTCACCGGAGCGGGCAGCGGGATCGGGCTGGCCACCGTGCGGCGGTTCGCCGCCGAGGGGGCCCGGGTGGTCTGCGTGGACGTCGACGCGGAGGCGGGTGGGCGGGCCGCCGAGGAGGTCGGCGGCGAGTTCGTCGCCACCGACGTCGCCGACGAGGCGGCCGTACGGGACCTCTACGACGGCGTGGCCGAGCGGCACGGACGCATCGACGTGGCGTTCAACAACGCCGGCATCTCCCCGCCGGAGGACGACTCCATCCTGACCACCGGGCTGGACGCCTGGGAACGCGTGCTGCGGGTCAACACCACGAGCGTCTACCTCTGCTGCAAGCACGTCATCCCGCACATGCGCCGGCAGGGCAAGGGCTCGATCATCAACACCGCGTCGTTCGTGGCCCTGATGGGGGCGGCCACCTCGCAGATCGCGTACACGGCGAGCAAGGGCGGGGTGCTGGCGATGACCAGGGAGCTGGGCGTGCAGTTCGCCCGGGAGGGCATCCGGGTCAACGCGCTCTGCCCCGGCCCGGTCGCCACCCCGCTGCTGCTGGAGCTCTTCGCCGCCGACCCGGAGCGGGCCGCCCGCCGGCTGGTGCACGTGCCGATGGGGCGGTTCGGCCAGCCGGAGGAGATCGCCGCCGCGGTGGCGTTCCTGGCCAGCGACGACTCGTCCTTCATGACCGCCGCGCAATTCGTCGTGGACGGCGGCATCACCGGCGCGTACGTCACCCCGCTGTGAGCCGGCCACTGATCGGGATCACCGCGTACGTCGAGCCGGTCGGCTGGGCCGTGTGGCGGGACGTGCCGGCGGTGCTGCTGCCCGAGGCGTACGTCCGGGCGGTCACCGCGGCCGGGGGCCGGGCGGTGGTGCTGCCCCCGGACGACCGCGACGCGGACGTGCTGCGGGTGCTCGACGGGCTGGTCCTGGCCGGCGGCGCGGACGTCGACCCGGCCCGGTACGGCCAGCCGCCGGCGCCGCGCACCGAGAGCCGCCCCGGGCGCGACGCGGGCGAGCTGGCCCTGCTCACCGCGGCGCTCGACACCGACCTGCCGGTGCTCGGGGTCTGCCGGGGGATGCAACTGCTCGCCGTCGCCGCCGGTGGGGCGCTGCACCAGCACCTGCCGGACCTGGTGGGGCACGACCTGCACCGCCCCGCCCCCGGCGTCTACGGCGGGCACGGCGTGCGGTTCGCCCCGGCCAGCCTGGCCGCGACGGTGATGGCCGGGGTGGACCGGGTCAACTCCTACCACCACCAGGCGGTGGCCGACCCGGGCCGGCTGGCGGTGACCGGCTGGTCCGACGACGGGGTGGTCGAGGCGGTCGAGGATCCGCACCGGCCCTTCCTGCTCGGCGTGCAGTGGCACCCGGAGAACGAGCCCGATCCGCGACCGATCGCCGCCCTGGTCCGGGCCGCCCGGGAAGGCCGGGTCGGCCCGGCGCGCCGGTGACACACTCCCCTCCACCGTGGCGGCGGGCGGTTGGGGTGTCGCACATCACAGTCGCCTCCCGGGGTGGCGCCCATCCGAGGCCGTATCGTCCCGTGCACGGGACTGAAATGCTGCGCTGGTCCAGATTCGGGTGACCGGCCGTCCTGTGTGGACCCGGCCCCGCGACGCCGCAGCCGGGGGATGGCGGCCCGGTGCGGCGGACGTGAACAGCGCACGCCGGGCGGTATGCGTTACGTTGCTCGTCCGTCGGGGTACCAAGCGGGGCACGGCCGGTCGGATCACCGGGCCGAGGCGGTGACGGCCGGAGCGGGAGGAACTATGAGCTCGGCCCAGGGGGGCGTGGACGAGGGTTGCCCGTCCGAGGTGGGCCAGGATGTCGATCTTCCCCCGTTGCTGGCTGCCGCCTTCGCCGGCGGGGGCGAGATGGGCGAAATGATGGGCCGCCTCGACTGGTCCGCCCATCCGCTCGGCACCCCGGACCGCTGGCCGCCGGCGCTCTGCTCGGCGGTCGGCCTGATGCTCGCCTCCAGCGCGCAGATCGTCATGTTCTGGGGCGAGGACGAGCTCGCCTTCTACAACGACGCCTACCGCCCCACGATCGGTGGCAAGCACCCGGACGTGCTGGGCCAGCCGGCCCGCGAGCACTGGGCGGAGACCTGGAGCGTGCTCGGGCCGCTGCTGGAGGGCGTCCGGCGGGACAGCCGGTCGTACCGCGCGCAGGACCACCCCTTCCCGCTCGACCGGCGCGGCTTCCTGGAGGAGACGTACTTCGACGTCTCCTACGACCCGATCCTGGCCGCCGACGGCACCGTCGCCGGTGTCTTCTGCATCGTCAGCGAGACCACGGGCCGGGTGGTCGGGGAGCGCCGGCTGCGGCTGCTGGCCGAGCTGGGCACCGACCTGGCCGAGGTGGACAGCAGGCCCGAGCTGGGCCGGGTCGCGGCGGCGGTGCTCGAACGGCACCGGCCGGACGTGCCGTTCTCGCTGGTGTACCTGCCCGACGAGGCCGGGAACCTGGTCCTGACCGGGTGCGGCGGTGTCGACCCACGGGCGGTCGCCACGCCCCCGCCGGCGCGGCTCGCCGAGGTCACCGCCGCCGGCACCGCCGCCACCGTCGCCGTCACGGACCTGCTCACCGAGGCTCCGGCCGACGCGACCGGTGAGGTGCTGGTGCTGCCGGTCACCGCCGGGAACGAGACCGTGGGCGCGCTGGCCGTCGGCGTCGCCCGCCGACAGCCGCTCACCGGCGAGTACCGGGACTTCTTCGACCTGGTCGCCGCGCAGCTCTCCCGGGCCGTCGGGCGGCAGCAGGCGTACGAGCAGGAACGCTCCCGCGCCGCCGAGCTGGCCGCCCTGGACCGGGCCAAGACCCACTTCTTCGCCAACGTCAGCCACGAGTTCCGCACCCCGCTGACCCTGGTGCTCGGCCCGCTGGAGGACCTGCTGGCCGACCCGGCGCTGCCGGAGGCGTACACCGAGCGGCTCGCCACCATGCACCGCAACGCGCTGCGGCTGCTCAAACTGGTCAACACGGTGCTCGACTTCTCCCGGCTGGAGTCCGGGCGGCTGGCCGCCCGCTACCAGCCCACCGACCTCGCCGACTACACCGCCCGCCTGGCCAGCACGTTCCGGTCGGCCACCCAGCGGACCGGGCTGCGCCTGGTCGTGGACTGCCCGCCGCTGCCGGCGCCGGTCTTCGTGGACCGGGACATGTGGGAGAAGGTCGTCCTCAACCTGGTCTCGAACGCGGTGAAGTTCACCTTCGCCGGCGAGATCCGGGTGCGGATCCGCGCCGTCGACGGGGCCGCCCGGCTGGAGGTCACCGACACCGGCGTCGGCATCGTGCCGGAGGAACTGCCGCAGATCTTCGAGCGCTTCCACCGGGTGCCCGGGGTGCGTTCGCGCAGCCACGAGGGCACCGGGATCGGCCTGGCACTGGTCCGCGAGCTGGTCGAGATGCACGGCGGCGAGGTGGCCGTGCGCAGTCGCGTCGACGAGGGCAGCACGTTCACCGTGACCGTGCCGTTCGGCGCCGGGCACCTGCCGGCCGAGCGGGTCGTCGACGCCGGCCCGCCGGCGCAGGTCGAACTGGCGCAGGCCGACCTCTACGTCGCGGAGACGGCGCTCTGGACCGGCGCCGCCGGGCCGGCCGACGGTGCCGGTTCGGCCCGGGGGACCGGCGCCGCCGGCCGGATCCTGGTCGCCGACGACAACGCCGACCTGCGCGAGCACGTCACCCGGCTGCTCTCCCCGTCCTGGGAGGTGGTTGCGGTCACCGACGGCGTGGAGGCGCTGCGGCACGCCGTCGACGGCTCGTTCGACCTGGTGCTGACCGACGTGATGATGCCCCGGCTCGACGGGTTCGGGCTGGTCGCCGCGTTGCGCGCGGATCCGCGTACCCGGCACCTGCCGATCGTGCTGCTCTCCGCCCGGGCCGGCTCCGCCGAGGAGGTCGCCGGGCTCGCGGTCGGCGCCGACGACTACCTCACCAAGCCCTTCTCCGGCCAGGAGCTGACCGCCCGGGTACGGGCCAACGTCGAGCTGGGCCAGCTCCGCGGTCAGATCATCCGGGGGCTGCGGGCCCTGGCCGACGCGGCGGTCGCGGTCAACACCGCCCGCTCCACGGCCGACGTGCTCCAGGTCGCCGCGCGGCACGCCCTGAGCCTCGCCGAGGCCGCCCGGGTGGTGGTCTCGGCCACCGGGATGCGCTTCGAGGCCGACGGCGGCAGGCTGGCCTCGATCGAGCCGTCCTTCGTGCTGCCGCTGACCGGCACCGCCGGCGAGCGGCTCGGCGAGCTGCGGGTCTGGCGTCCGGACGGCGACGGGACCCGCACCGACGAGGCCGCGCTCACCCAGCTCGCCCGGCTGGTCGGCGTGCGGCTGGAGAACGCCCAGCTCTACGAGGCCGAGCACCGCATCGCCACCACGCTCCAGCACAGCCTGCTGCCCCGGTCGCTGCCGCAGCTGCCGGGCGCCCTGGTGGCCAGCCGCTACCTGCCGGGCAGCGCCGACGTGGAGGTCGGCGGGGACTGGTACGACGTCGTCGCGCTCGGCGACGACGAGCTGGTACTGGCGATCGGCGACGTGGTCGGCAAGGGCGTACGGGCAGCCGCCGCGATGGGCCAGCTCCGCAACGCGCTGCGGGCGTACGTCCTGGAGGGCTTCGATCCCGGCGAGTCGCTGACCCGGCTCAACCGGCTCGTCGGCACCAACGAGGGCCGCTCCTTCGCGACGGTGTTCTGCCTGTGGTTCAGCCCTCGTACCGGCCGGATGCGGTACGCCAGCGCCGGTCACCCGTCCCCGCTGCTGATCCATGGAGACGATGTGGCGTTCCTGCACGACCGGGCGCTCGGGCCGCCGGTCGGGGCGATCCCCGACACGGCCTACCGGACGGTCGAGGGGGAGCTGGCCGCCGGGAGCCGGCTGCTGCTCTACACCGACGGGCTGATCGAGGACCGGCAGCTCGGCATCGACGCCGCGCTGGCCACCCTGCGGGAGGACGCGGCCACCCCCGGCGAGCACGTGACCGACCTGATCGACGCCGTGGTGGAGCGGATCGCCGGGCGGCCGTTGCGCGACGACGTCGCGGTGCTCGCCCTGGAGGCGGCGGAACTCAACCGGTTCGCGCTGCGGCTGCCGGCCGATCCCACCCGGCTCAGCGTGTTGCGCAAGCGGCTGGAGGACTTCCTCGTCGCGCACAAGGTCGGCGAGACGGACCTGTTCGACCTGACCGTCGCCGTCTCCGAGGCGGCCGCCAACGCCATCGAGCACCCGGTCGAGCCGGCCGAGCCGACGATCGGCGTCGAGGTGACCATCTCCGACCGGACGGTGGTCGCCACGGTGCGCGACAGCGGCCGGTGGCGGGAGTCGACCGGATCGGGCTTCCGGGGGCGGGGACTGTCCCTCATCGAGGCGCTGGGGGAGCTGTCGGTGCACCGTAGCGCCGAGGGGACCGAGGTGACGCTGCGCCGGCGGCTGGCGGACTGAGCGCGCCCGGCGGTGCTCCGGCGCGCGGCCGGTCGTGCGGCGCGGGGCGGGGCGGGTGCGGGGGATTCAGGCCGGGCGGAGCCAGGCCTGGTCGCTCAGGCCGGAGATGTCCAGCACCCGGTGGACCTGCCGCGACGGCAGCACGGTGAGCACGCCGGGAAGGTGCTGGGCCAGCCGGACCACGGCGTGGATGGCCGCCGAGTCGAAGAAGGTCACCGCCCGCAGGTCGAGCGTCACCCGCTCGGCGGGCTCCCGCAGCGCGGTCTGGAACATGACGTCGGCGGTGGCCATGTCGACCTCGCCGGTGACCAGGACGTGGAGGTGGTCGCCGTCGACCTCCGCGCTGGCGGAGAAGACGGGAGACGCACCGCCCCCTTGATCCACGGAGCCACAATCGCACAGCGGACCGGGCGCGGCAACAACCGCTCCGGGCGGGCGGTGGCGGGGGTCACCACCGGGCGCGGCGATAAACTCGCGTCATGACCGTCCGTGCGCCGCTGACCCCCGGCACGCTCACCCCGTTGCGGCCCGTGCCCGCCCACATCGTCCGCCCGGAGTACGTGGGCAAGAAGCGTCCCCAGGAGTGGCGCGGCTCGCACGTGCAGACCCCGGAGACCATCGAGAAGATGCGGGTCGCCGGTCGGCTCGCGGCGCAGGCCACCCAGCTCGCCGGCGAGCACTGCAAGCCCGGCGTGAGCACCGACGAGATCGACCGGGTCGTGCACGAGTTCCTCTGCGACCACGGCGCCTACCCGTCGACGCTGGGCTACCGGGGCTTCCCGAAGTCCTGCTGCACCAGCCTCAACGAGGTGATCTGCCACGGCATCCCCGACTCCACCGTGCTCGCCGACGGCGACATCATCAACGTCGACGTGACCGCGTACCTCGACGGGGTGCACGGCGACACGGACGCCACCTTCTGCGTGGGCGAGGTCGACGAGGAGGCCCGGCTGCTGGTCGAGCGGACCCACGAGGCGATGATGCGCGGCATCCGCGCGGTCGCCCCGGGCCGCCAGATCAACGTGATCGGCCGGGTCATCGAGTCGTACGCGAAGCGCTTCGGCTACGGCGTCGTGCGCGACTTCACCGGCCACGGGATCGGCGAGGCGTTCCACAGCGGGCTCTACGTGCCGCACTACGACAGCCCCCGCCCCACGGACGTGATGGAGCCGGGGATGACCTTCACCATCGAGCCGATGATCACCCTCGGCACCCACGAGTACGACATGTGGGACGACGGCTGGACCGTGGTGACGAAGGACCGCAGGTGGACGGCCCAGTTCGAGCACACCATCGTGGTGACCGAGGACGGCCACGAGATTCTCACGCTGCCGTGACGGAGACCCCGGCGGCGCTGCGTGAGGCGCACCACGCGGACGTCTCCGGCGGTTGGCTGCGTCCCGCCGTCTTCGGGGCGATGGACGGGCTGGTCACCAACATCGCCCTGATCGCCGGGGTGGCGGGCGGCGGGGTGTCGCCGCGCAGCGTCGTGCTCACCGGCGTGGCCGGCCTGGTGGCCGGCGCCATCTCGATGGGGCTGGGGGAGTACACCAGCGTCCGCTCGGCGAACGAACAGGTCGCGGCCGAGGTCGCCAAGGAGCGTCGCGAGCTGGAGCGGCACCCCGAGGCGGAGGCGCGCGAGCTGGCCGAGGCGTGGATCGCCCGGGGACTGCCGCCCGACCTGGCCATGGAGGTCGCCCAGGCCGTCCGGCGTAACCCGGAGGAGGCGCTGCGGGTGCACGTCCGGGAGGAGCTCGGCGTCGACCCGGACGAGCAGCCCAGCCCCTGGGCCGCCGCGATCTCGTCGTTCCTGTTCTTCTCGGTCGGGGCGCTGGTGCCGCTGCTGACGTACCTGTTCGGCGCGACGAGCCTGTGGCTGGCGCTCGCGGTCGGCGGGCTCGGGCTCTTCGTGGCCGGGGCGGTGGTCGCCCGGTTCACCGCCCGACCCTGGTGGTCCGGCGGTCTGCGTCAGCTCCTGCTCGGCGCGGCGGCGGCCGGCGCCACGTATCTCGTCGGCACCCTCATCGGCGTGCAGGGCGGGCTCGGCTGAGCTTCCCGCGCCGGCCCGCCCGGCGCCCGGCGGGCGCCGTCCGGCGCGGTGTCAGCCGTCGAGAAGGTCGTCGACCGTGCCGTCGACGGGGCGGCCCCGGGCCGCCAGCTCGGCCGCCTGGCGGGCCAGGACGACGCCCACCTCGGTCATGTCCGCGCCCGCCAGTCCCGTCCGACGCACCGCGTCGCCCGGGTCGCGGAAGTAGGTGCGGCTGAGCAGGCCGGCGACCGTGGCCGCCGCCAGCCGCGCCTCGCCGAGCATCAGCAGCGCCTGGTCGGTCTCGTACCACTCGGCCAGCCGGGCGGCCCGGGCGTGCGCCGCGCCGCCCCGGTACCAGGCCCGCCGGGCCGCCGTGCTGAACTCGGCCGGCCGGGCCCGGGCCAGCCGGCCCAGGTGCTCGTCGCGCAGCGTGCGCAGCCAGCCGGTGGGGTCGTGCAGCGCCCGGGTGCTGACGTAGCGGTCGGCGGTCAACGGCCAGAGCGGGGAGATCACCCGGGCCTGGCGCAGGTAGTCGTCGGCGCCGGCCACGGTCAGGTCGACCAGCACGCCGTCGACCCGCCGGGTCGCCGGGGACGGCCCGCCGCCGGGCCGGTACGTCACCACCAGCAGCCCGACCTCGCCGTCCCCGCCGCCGTCGTCGTCGCCGTGGGCGAGCGGGCCGTGCACCGCGACCGCCAGCACGTCGGCCGGGAACCGCCGGCGCACGGCGTCGGCGACCCGCTCGGCCACCGCCCACCGTGGATCGTCGGAGTGGGGTTCGCCGTCGGCGCCGGTCACCGCACCAGCCTATTCGCGGGCGGTCGGCCCGCCCGGCACGCCGCGCCCGGTGGGCACCAGCCGGAAGACGAGGATCTCCCGGCCGCCGGCCCGCTGGGCGTACGCCCGGTAGGCGGGCCACTCGGTGACCAGCAGCGTCCAGAGGCGGTCCCGTTCGGCGCCGGTGGCGACCTCGGCGCGCACCGGGACGCGACGGCCCTTGACGGCCACCTCGGCGGCCGGATCGGCGCGCAGGTTCATCGCCCAGCCGGGCTGGTGGAGCTGGCCGAAGTTGGAGCCGACCACCACGTACGCGTCGCCGTCGGGCACGTAGAGCAGCGGATTGCTGCGCGGCTTGCCGGAGCGGCGGCCGGTGGTCGTGATGACCAGCGACGGGATGAGCCCGAGTGCGACCACCCGCCCCCGGGTGAGCCGCCCCACCATCCGGTCGGCGGGGACGAGCAGGCGGACGGCGGCGCCGAACCAGCGGTGGTGACCGACACGGCGGGTCAGGGCTCCCAGTACGGGCACGGCGACCAGTGTGCCCGCTCCCGGCCCGTCAGTCGAGACGTCGCTCGACCGGCAGTCGGGACCGGGTGAAGAAGCCCGCGCCGAGCATCGCGACCAGCGGCACCACCACCAGGACGCCGAGCGTGGTCCAGGGGACCACCACCGGGTACGGCTCCGCGACCGGCCACAGGCCGGCGTACCGGCGGTTGAGGGCGGTCAGGATGATCGACGCGGAGCCGAGGCCGGCGACGATGCCGAGCGCGGAGCCCAGCACGGCGATGACCCCGGACTGGCAGAGCGAGAGCAGCCGGCGCAGCCCCGGGCCGGCGCCGACCGCCGCGAGGGTGGACAGGTCGGCCCGCCCCTCGGCCGCCGCCAGCCCGGTGGCGATGGCGGCGGCGCCCAGGGTGATCACCCCGGCGGCGGCGGCCAGCAGGAGCAGCAGCGGCCGTCCCGTGCCCTCCTGCGTACCCCGCTCGATCTCCACCTGGGCGCCGAGCGGGCGCACGGCGGCGACGAACCGGCCCTGCCGGTCCTCGTCGGGTACGCCGTCGGCGGTGATCGCCCAGCCGAGCGGGCGGACGGTCAGCCCGAGCCGCTCGGCGGCCGGCCGGGAGAGCAGCAGCCGCTGCGCGCCCAGCCCGGTGGGCAGTGGGTACGCGGCGACGGTGGTGCTGGTCGGGGTGTCGGGCCGGGCCTGCCCGGGGCGGGTCACCCTGACGTCGACCCGCCCGTCGCGCACGTAGCGCGGATCGGTGACCACCGCGCCGCCGGCCCGCAGCACGGCGGTGGCGGCGGCGACGTCGGCGGGGGCGGCGCCGGTCAGCACCGGCAGCGCCGTGCCGTCGTCCACCACCACGTGGAAGTAACCGCCGAGGTGGTCCTCCGGCCCCGTGCAGCGGTCGTCCGCGCGGGCCCGGCGCTGCTGTGCGGGGCTCAGCCCGTCGCCGGGCGTCCACGGGCAGGCGCGCTCGGCCGGCAGCACCGGCGAGACCACGCAGGACTCGGGGTCGGGGCCGCATCCGGGCGCCGCGAGCGGCGCCACGGCCCGCACCCCCAGGTGGGCGCGGGCCGCCTCGGCGACCCGGGGCAGGGCGGGCGGCTCGTTCGGGCCGTGGCTGGTCACCAGCACGGTGCCGGCCGGCAGGGCGGGCCGGTACATCGTGGCCGACCGGGCGTCGTCGCTGGCCAGGTACACGCCGATGGCGACGCTCCCGGCGACGGCCGCCATCACGGCGGAGATCGCCGGGGCGGTGGACGACCGGTTGCGGCTGGCGTCGCGCAGGGCGATCCGGGGCGCCAGCGGCAGCGACCGCCCGAGGCGGGCGAGCAGGCCGACCAGCGTCGGGGTGGCGAAGACCAGCCCCAGCTCGCCGAGGACCAGGCCGGCGAGGATCACCGCCGGCGCCGTCCGGGCCGCCCCGAACGCGGCCACCGCCGCCCCGCCGACGGCCAGCGACACTCCCGCGGTCAGCCAGCGCCGCCGGTGCGCCGGCGGGGTGCGCCGGCCGGCCAGCCCCGCCACCACGTCCTGCCGGGCGGCCGTCCAGGCCGGGGCCAGCGCGGCGAGCACCCCGGCCAGCACCGCGACGGCGGCGATCGCCGCGAGGGCCTCCGGCCAGCAGCGGTACGCGCCGAAGCGCACGCCGAAGAGGTGCTGCTCCACCAGTGGGCGGCCGGCGAACGCGGCGGCGACGCCCAGCGCGACCCCGGCGGCGGCGCCGACGGCACCCAGCACCACGCCGTCGGCCAGCACGATGCGGCGCAGGTGGGCGTCGTCCCCGCCCGCCACGGCGACCAGCGCGAGGTCCCGGCGCCGCCGCCGTACGCCGACCGCGAACGCCGGCCCGACGAGCAGCACCACCTCCAGCAGCCCCAGCCCGCCGACGAGCACCGAGATGCTCATCCCCTCCACGTCCATCGCGGAGCGGCCGTACGGCGCGAACGTGACGGTGTCCGACGCCGGTGCAGGGACCCGGGCGTGCACCAGGACGCCGTGGGCGTTGAGCCGGCGGAACAGCTCCTCGTCGGGGTCGCCGGGCAGGTCGACCAGCCAGCTCGTGCCCGGTTCGGCCTCCATCCGCCCTTCCGACGGGTGCAGCGTCACCACCGGGCCCAGGTCGTCGGGGTACTCGGCCACCCCGACCACCCGCCAGGAGCGGGCGCCGTCGCCGGAGGTGACGGTGCCGCCGATGCGGGTGTCGAGGCGGCGCAGGGCCGCCGGGCTGACCGCGATCTCGTCCGGCCCGGCCGGCGCCCGTCCCGAGTGGAACCGGACCAGCCCCCGCCCGAGCGGGTCGGTGAGGTCCACGGCGCGGCCCGTGAGCGTGTCGTCGATCCGCTCGCCGACCCGGGCGTCGAACGACACCCAGCGGCGCAGCGGGACCACCCGGCTCCCGGCCGGCAGCAGGGCGGCCACCTGCCCGGCGGTGACGGGCCCGGCCGAGGGACCGTCGTCCGGGTCGGTACGCCAGGTCTCGGCCCAGGTGCTCTGCGCGAGGGGGGTCCGCGTCACCCAGTTCAGCTCCGCGTCGGCCGCGCCGAGCTGGCGGTCGGCCCGCTCCACCGGGGTCAGCTCGGACATCCGCCAGCTCACCGCGGTGAAACTCAGCACCAGCACCGGCAGCGTGATCATCGCCAGCACCAGCGCCGTACGCCCACGGGCCCGCCGGGCCTCGCGCCGGGCGATGCGCAGCGCGGCCCACCAGGAGCCGGCCGCCCGGGCGAGTCGGCCGCCCCGGCCGGGGCTCACCGACCGCTGCCGCTCAGCAGCTGCTCCACGCTGCCCAGCGGGGCCGTCGTGTCGACCAGCACCCCGTCGCGCAGGAAGACCACCCGGTCGGCCCAGGCGGCGTGCCGCGCCTCGTGGGTGACCAGCACGGCGGCGGCCCCGGCGTCGACGCGCCGGCGCAGCAGGTGCAGCACCGCCTCGCCGGTCTGCGAGTCCAGCGCGCCGGTCGGCTCGTCGGCGAGCACCAGCCGGCGCTCGCCGACGAGGGCGCGGGCGATGGCCACCCGCTGCTGCTGCCCGCCGGAGAGCTGGTCGGGGAAGCGGTCGCCCAGCTCGGGCAGTCCCACCTCGACCAGCGCGTCCAGCGCGAGGCGGCGGGCCCGGCGTACGCCCGTGCCGTCGAGTTCGAGGGGGAGGGCGACGTTCTCCACGGCGCTGAGGCTGCCGAGCAGGTTGAGGTCCTGGAAGACGTAGCCGATGCGGCGGCGCCGCACCTGGGCCAGCCGCCGCCGGTCCAGGGCGCCGAGCGGCTCGCCCTCCACGTACACCTCGCCCGCGGTCGGGCCGTCCAGCCCGCCGGCCAGGGCGAGCAGGGTCGACTTCCCGGAGCCGGACGGTCCCATCACGGCGACGAGTTCCCCCGCGCGCACGGTGAGGCTCACCCCGCGCAGCGCGTGCACGGCCGCCGCGCCGGCGCCGTGGGTGCGGTGCACGTCACGCACGTCCAGCACCGGTGTGGTCGGGCTCCCGTCCGCGGGCCGGTTCCCCGTGCTCACCGTCGCGCCTCCTCGTCCGCCCGGTCCACCGCCTCGGCAGGCGTCGTCGGGATGCGGCCGGGCTCCGCCGGACGGTAGCGCACCAGGCTGCTCTCGCAGTGGTCCAGCCAGCGCACCTCGGCCTCGGCCTGGAAGACCATGGCGTCCAGCACCAGCCGCCACGGCAGGTCCTCGGGGCGGTCGCTGGCGTACTTCAACCGGGTCAACTCCTGCAACGTCCGCATGGTCGCGCTGCGCTGGGTCTGCACCACCGACCGGACGTCCACCCCGGGGGTGGTCAGCGCGAGGGCGAGCTTGATCGCCAGCTCGTCCCGGGGCCGGTCGGTCCGGCTGATCGGAGTGGCGAACCACAGGGCCAGGTCCGTCCGCCCGGCGTCGGTGATCTCGTACGGGCGCTGCCCCGTCTCGCTCTCGGGCAGCGACCGGACCAGCCCGTCCCGCTCCAGCCGGGACAGGGTGGTGTAGACCTGCCCGATGTTCAGCGGCCAGGTCGAACCGGTCGACTCCTCGAACGCGGCGCGCAGCTGGTAGCCGTACATCTGGCCGCGTTCGAGCAGGGCGAGCAGCCCGTGACGGATGGACATGGCAACGGAGTATGCATACCTGGTATGCGACCCGCAACCGGAGTGGGCGTCGAGGGCCGTCCGGTCAGGCGGGTCGGCCCGGGAACGGCACCGTCAGCGGGGTGATCCCGGCCGTCCGTCGCCAGCGGGTGGCCCGTACGGCGTACTCGACCAGGGCGGCCAGGGCTTTGTCCCGGTCGGCGCCGCTGGTGGCCGGCACCACCGCCCGCCAGAACGCGGCCGTGCGCTCCTCCACCTCGGCGGCCAGCCGCAGCGCGCTCGGCCGGTCGGTGACCGGGAACGGCAGCGTGTAGCCGGCCCGGTCCGGCGGCACGTTCCCGCCGCCGGTGCTCAACTGCACGATCAGGTCGTCGCGGCGGCGCCGGTGCGCGGCCTCCGCCTCCCTCGCGGCGGTCCGGGCGGCGCCGGTGAGGCGTACCCCGATGGGCCCGTACGCCCAGATCGCGGCGTACTCGGCGGAGAGCGCCGCGCCCAGCGCCCCGGCCGGCCCCGGCGGTGTCGGCGCGGTCACCTCAGCGCCTCCACGTGCGTGGCCCGGGCGGCGGCGATCGAGGCGAGCAGCGCGGCCCGCTCCGCCGGCGCCGCCGCGCAGGCCCGGGTCGCCGCCTCCCGGGCGGCGCGTTCGTCCTCGCGCAGCGCGGCCCGTGCCGCCGTCTGGTCGCCCGGCGCGGCGGGCGACCCGGCGGCGGACGCCGAGGGCAGCGGTACGCCGATGAGCCGGGCCAGTTCGGCCGCGTGCGCGCGGTGCGCCTCGGCGATCGGCGTGAGCAGGCCGGCGAGCGCGGGGTACGCGGCGGCGGCGTCCCGGTGCCCGGCGGCGAGCCGGAGCGACTCGTCGAGCAGGGGCGTGAGCGGATCCGGCCCGGGGGCGGGGTCGTCGTCGCGGTCGAGGAGGCCGCAGCCGGTCAGCGGCGCCGCCGCTCCGCCGAGCGCCAGGAGTGCCCCGGCGCGTAGCACCTTTCGCCGGGAATGCCCGGTTGTCTCGCCGCGTCGTGTCGTTCTGCCCGTCCCCACCGGACAAGTCAACACCATCACCGGCCGTACGTGGGCGACCGGCGTCGGTGCGCCGCCCGGCCCGCCGCGCGGCAGGCGCGTTACGCTCTGCGCAGCCGCCGGCGCGTCAGCTCCGGTGGCGTACCGGCATGGCGGCCGACCGGGTGCCGTCGATCAGCAGGAGGGTGCGGAGATGACGCAGCGTGGCCGTGCCACGAGGCCGACGGGTCCGGCGGGGAGACCCCGACGCGCCGACGCCCCACGGGGCGGGGAGCGTGCCGGCGGCCCGCGCGGCGACCTCGCCGCCCGGCGGGCCCGACTGCGTGAGGTGATCGAGCCGGTGGTTGCCGGCGCCGGTTACGACCTGGAGGAACTCTCCGTGTCCCGGGCCGGCCGGCGGCACGTCGTGCAGGTGATCGTGGACGCCGACGGCGGGATCAACCTGGATGCCGTCGCCGAGGTCTCCCGGGCCGTCTCCGCGGCCCTCGACGCGGCCGAGGAGGCCTCCGGCGACCTCGTCGCCGGGGAGTACCAGCTGGAGGTCAGCTCCCCCGGCGTGGACCGGCCGCTCACCCTGCCCCGGCACTGGCGGCGCAACGTCGGCCGGCTGGTGAAGGTGACCGCCCGCGGCGCGGGCGCCCCCTCCGGCCAGCGGGCCGAGCAGCCCACCGGCGACCGGCAGGTCACCGGCCGGGTGGTCGAGGCCGACGACGAGCGCGTGGTGCTGGAGACCGACGCCGGCCGCGCCGCGTGGACGTACGCAGAGCTCGGCCCCGGCCGGGTGCAGGTCGAGTTCCACCGCCTCGACGAGATCGAGGAGACGGACGAACCCGACGACATGGACGACACCGACGACTTCGACGACGAAGATGATGTGGAGGACGAGGAGAGGTGAACATCGACCTCGCGGCGCTGCGCGCACTCGAGCGCGAGCGGGAGATCCCGTTCGACACGATCCTCGCGGCGATCGAGACCGCGCTGCTGACCGCCTACCGGCACACCGAGGGGGCGGAGTCGCACGCCCGGGTGGAGATCGACCGCAAGTCCGGCGCGGCCCTGGTCTACGCGCAGGAGCTGGACGACGACGGCACCGTCGTACGGGAGTGGGACGACACCCCGCACGACTTCGGGCGGATCGCCGCCATGACGGCCAAGCAGGTGATCCTCCAGCGACTGCGGGAGGCCACCGACGAGGTGCACTTCGGCGAGTACGTGGGCCGCGAGGGTGACCTGGTCACCGGCGTGGTGCAGGCGCACGAGACGCGCACCGAGAAGGGCATCGTCAGCGTCGACCTCGGCAAGCTGGAGGGCGTCCTGCCGCAGTCCGAGCAGGTGCCCGGCGAGCGCTACGCGCACGGCGAGCGGATCCGCTGCGTGGTGGTGCACGTGGCCAAGGGGATGCGCGGCCCGCAGATCACCCTCTCCCGGTCGCACCCGGCGCTGGTCAAGAAGCTCTTCGCGCTCGAGGTGCCGGAGATCGCCGACGGCACGGTCGAGATCGGCGCGATCGCACGTGAGGCGGGTCACCGTACGAAGATCGCGGTTCGCTCCACCACCCAGGGGGTCAACCCCAAGGGCGCCTGCATCGGCCCGATGGGGCAGCGGGTACGGGCCGTCATGAGCGAACTGCACGGCGAGAAGATCGACATCATCGACTGGTCGGACGACCCGGCGACATTCGTCGGCAACGCCCTGTCGCCGGCCAAGGCCCTGCGGGTCGAGGTGGTCGACCTGGCCACCCGCACCGCCCGGGTCACCGTCCCGGACTTCCAGCTCTCCCTCGCCATCGGCAGGGAGGGGCAGAACGCCCGACTTGCTGCCCGGTTGACCGGTTGGCGGATCGACATCCGGTCCGACGCCGAGCAGTCCGGGACCGCCGGCCGGGGCGGAGCTGATCACGTCCCGGAGCCGGGCGGCGCGATCTCGGGCTCCTAGGGGTAGACTTTCTCCAGTGGTACGACGCGCGCTGCCGGAACGAACCTGTGTGGGTTGCCGGCGACGTGCGCCGGCCAGCGAATTGCTGCGGATCGTCGCGGTCGGCGACGAGGCTGGTCACAGCCTTCGGCCCGATCCGGCCCGCAGGCTGCCGGGTCGGGGAGCGAACATGCACCCGGATCCGGCCTGCTTCGCGCAAGCGGTGCGGCGACGCGCTTTCGGGCGTGCGCTGCGCCTCACCGGGGTCCCCGACCACGGTGAGCTTGCGGAGCACGTCGATGCGCCAACCACTACGTCCGGTCAGCCCGACCGGGCGAGGGTCGCTAGCAGGGTAGGACGACCGACATGAGCACACGATGAAGTCCCTGAAATGACCAGGCTTCAAGTGCACGAGTGAGGTTGCTGCGGGTGCTGCCCGCACGACCTCGGAGTGAGGAGTGCAGTGGCAGGTAAGGCCCGCGTACACGAGCTTGCAAAAGAGCTCGGGGTCGAAAGCAAGACCGTTCTCGCCAAGCTCAAGGAGATGGGCGAGTTCGTGAAGTCCGCGTCCAGCACCGTCGAGGCGCCTGTCGCCCGACGGCTGCGTAGCGCATTCGTCGCCTCCGCCGGATCTCCGGCACCGGCCGCCCCACCGGCGGCCGCCCCGGCGCCGACCCCGACCCCGACCTCGACGCCCTTCCCGGCCCCCGGTGGGCCCCGGGTCTCGGCCAGGCCGATGCCGCCCCGGCGGCCGGCCGCGCCGGCGCCCGGTCCCAAGCCCAAGGGCCCGGTGCCCGGTCCGCCGCAGCCCGCGGCCCCGGTCGCCAAGCCGGCGAGTGCCCACGACATCGAGGTGGCGGCCGCCGAGGCGCGTGCCGCCGCGCTGAAGGCCGAGCAGGAGGCGGCGGTCAAGGCCGCCCAGGCCGCTCGGCAGCAGCAGCGTGAGAACGTCCGTCGGGAGCCCCCGGCGGACGGTGGCAACCGTCCCGGTCCCCGACCGGGTCCGGGTGCCATGCCGCCCCGCCCGGGTTCCCCGGCCGCCGGTCGTCCCGGCACGCCGGCGCCGGGCCCGGGTGGTCGTCCGGGTGGGCGTCCGCCGGCGCGCGGCGCCGGTAACAACCCGTTCGGCATCCAGGGCAGCCAGCAGCAGCAGCGGCCTCCGGCCGCCGGTCCGGGTGGCCCCCGGCCCAGCCCGGCCGGCATGCCGCCGCGTCCGAGCCCGGCCTCCATGCCGCCGCGTCCGAGCCCGGCCTCCATGCCGAGCCAGCGTCCCGCTACCGGTCGCCCCGGCCCCGGTGGCGCCGGTCGCGGTCCCGGTGGCGGCGCGGGTCGTCCCGGTGGCGGCGGCGCTGGCGGTGGCTTCCGCGGCGGTCCCGGTGGCGGCGGCGGTGGCGGTGGCTTCCGCGGCGGTCCCGGTGGCGGCGGCGGTGGCGGTGGCTACCGTGGCGGTCCCGGTGGCGGCGGCGGTGCGCCGGGCGGCGGTTTCCGTCCGGGTGCTCCGGCCGGCGGCGGCGGTCGTCCGGGTGGTGGCGGTCGTGGCCGTGGCGGCGGCGCCGCGGGTGCCTTCGGGCGTCCGGGTGGCCGGCCGACGCGCGGTCGCAAGTCCAAGAAGCAGCGCAGACAGGAGTTCGACAACCTGTCGGCCCCGACCATGAGCTCGGGTGCTCCCCGGGGTCAGGGTCAGGTCGTCCGGCTCTCCCGTGGCGCCTCGCTGTCGGACTTCGCCGACAAGATCAACGCCAACCCGGGTTCGCTGGTCCAGGAGATGTTCAACCTGGGCGAGATGGTCACGGCGACCCAGTCGTGCTCCGACGACACCCTGCTCCTGCTGGGTGAGCACCTCGGCTTCAACGTGCAGATCGTCAGCCCGGAGGACGAGGACCGCGAGCTGCTCGCGCAGTTCAACATCGACCTCGACGCCGAGGTCGCGGAGGACCGCCTGGTCGACCGTGCGCCGGTCGTGACCGTCATGGGTCACGTCGACCACGGTAAGACCAAGCTGCTCGACGCGATCCGCAAGGCGAACGTCGTGGCCGGCGAGGCGGGTGGCATCACCCAGCACATCGGTGCCTACCAGGTCCACGTGCCGCACGAGGGCGAGGACCGCGCGGTGACCTTCATCGACACCCCGGGTCACGAGGCGTTCACCGCCATGCGTGCCCGTGGTGCCCAGGTCACCGACATCGTGGTGCTCGTCGTCGCGGCCGACGACGGTGTCATGCCGCAGACGATCGAGGCGTTGAACCACGCCAAGGCGGCCGACGTGCCGATCGTGGTGGCGGTCAACAAGGTCGACAAGCCGGAGGCGAACCCGGACAAGGTCCGCCAGCAGCTGACCGAGTACGGCCTGGTCGCCGAGGAGTACGGCGGCGACACCATGTTCGTCAACGTGGCGGCGAAGCCGGGCATCGGCATCGACGAGCTGCTCGAGGCGGTCCTGCTGACCGCCGACGCGTCGCTGGAGCTGACCGCTCCGATCGACGGGCCGGCGCAGGGTGTGGCCATCGAGGCGCACCTGGACAAGGGCCGCGGTGCGGTGGCGACGGTGCTGGTGCAGAAGGGCACCCTGCGGGCGGGCGACTCCATCGTCGCCGGTGGGGCGCACGGCCGGGTCCGGGCGATGCTCGACGAGAACGGCAACCAGGTCGCCGAGGCAGGTCCGGCCCGTCCGGTCCTGGTGCTCGGTCTGACCGCGGTGCCCGGTGCCGGCGACACGTTCCTGGCGGCCGAGGACGACCGCACGGTGCGCCAGATCGCCGAGCAGCGGCAGGCACGGCGGCGGGCGGCGTCGTTCGCCAACTCCCGCGGCCGGGCCACCCTCGAGACGCTCATGGAGCAGCTCAAGGAGGGCGAGAAGACCTCGCTCAACCTGGTGCTCAAGGGCGACGTCTCCGGTTCCGTGGAGGCCCTCGAGGACGCGCTGTTCAACCTCGACATCCCGGAGGAGGTCCAGCTCAGGATCATCCACCGGGGCGTGGGCGCGATCACCGAGAGCGACGTCATGCTCGCGAGCGCGTCGTCCGAGCCGGTCACGATCATCGGTTTCAACGTGCGGGCCGCCAACAAGGTCCGCGAGATCGCCGACCGCGAGGCTGTGGAGATCCGGTACTACACCGTGATCTACCAGGCCATCGAGGAGATCGAGGCCGCGCTCAAGGGCCTGCTCAAGCCGGAGTACGAGGAGGTCGAGCTGGGCACCGCGGAGATCCGCGACGTCTTCCGCTCGTCCAAGATCGGCAACATCTCCGGTTGCATCGTCCGGTCGGGCATCATCCGGCGCAACGCCAAGGCACGCCTGCTGCGGGACGGGTCGGTGGTGGCGGACAACCTCACCGTCAGCTCGCTCAAGCGGTTCAAGGACGACGCCACGGAGGTGCGCGAGGGCTTCGAGTGTGGTCTGACCCTGGGTGGTTACAACAACGTCCAGGTCGGCGACGTCATCGAGACCTTCGAGATGCGGGAGAAGGTTCGCGCCTGATCCGCTGAACCACTGATCGAGGGGTTTGCGCCGAAAGGCGTAAACCCCTTGATCATGTGGGGGGTCGTGCGGGTATCGTCCGGGGCGATGTTCACCGGAACCGCGGTCTTCGACCTGCTGCTGCCGGGCGACTCCCGGTCGCTCAAGGCCAAGAGATCATACGTACGGCCGATCGTGGCGGCGCTGCGCCGTTTCGAGGTCTCGGCCGCCGAAGTGGGAGCGCTCGACCTGCACGGTCGGGCCGAGATCTCCGTGGCCGTGGTGGCCGCCGAGGCGTCGCACGTCCGCGAGGTGCTGGACTCCTGCGAGCGCCTGGTGGCCGGCCGGCCGGAGACCGAGTTGCTCTCGGTGCGCCGGCGGCTGTACGGCGAAGAGGACTGACCCGGCGGCGCCTGTCCGCCGGGTGGCCGGGACGGTGCCGGCGGCGCGCGGTGCGGGTGGCCGCGCGGGTAGTGTTTCGAGTTGTTGGGCCGTCGGCTCCGGGGCGCTCCGCGTCGCCGGGCGGCGGCCGGGAGCGGGACGCCGTGGAGGTGGCGAAGATGTCGGATCCGGCCAAGGTACGCCGGCACGCGGAGCGGGTGCGTGAACTGGTGGCGTCGGTGGTGCGTAGCCAGATCAAGGATCCCCGGCTCGGCATGATCACCATTACCGACGCCCGGATCACCGCCGACCTGCGCGACGCGACCGTCTTCTACACGGTGCTCGGCGACGCGGCGGCCCAGGCGGGCACGGCGGCGGCGCTGGAGAGCGCCAAGGGCATGTTGCGCAGCACCGTCGGCAAGGCGCTCGGGCTGCGGCACTCGCCGACGCTGACCTTCGTCCTGGACGACGTGCAGGATCAGGTCAAGCACATCGACGACCTGCTCGCCCAGGCCCGCAACGCCGACGCCGAGGTGCAGCGCATCGCCGCCCGGGCCGAGTACGCGGGCGAGCCCCAGCCGTACCGGCTGGACGAGGACGAGGACGCCGACGAGGCGCGCGACGCCGACGAGGACGCCGACGAGACCCCGCCCCCGGGCGGGGATCCGCGGTGACGGAGCCCTCCAGCGGCATGACCGGTGGCGCCCTCGCCGAGGCGCCGCCACCGGTCGACTCCGGCCCGACCGAGGCGGACTGGGCCGCCGCCGTCGCGGCCGTGCGGGACCTGCCGCCGGACGGGCGGGTGCTGCTCATCTGCCACGTCAACCCGGACGGGGACGCGCTGGGCAGCATGCTCGGTTTCGGGCTCGGGCTGCGTCGGCTGGGTGTACGGCGGATGCAGGCGACCTTCCCCGGCCCGCCGGAGGTGCCGGAGCCGTTCCGGGGGCTGCCCGGGCTCGACCTGCTGGTGCCGGCGACCGAGGCGTACCCGGACCCGGATCTGGTGATCTGCTTCGACGCGGCCAGCGAGTCACGCCTCGGTGACCTGGTCGACCGGCTGGAGACCGCCGGCGCCGCGCTGGTGCTCGACCATCACGCGTCGAACACCCGCTTCGGCCGGATCAACCTGGTGGACCCGCACGCGGCGGCCACCTCGGTGGTCGCCGACGGCCTGCTGGCCCGGCTCGGCGTCCCGCTGGACGCCGGGATCGCGGAGTGTCTCTACGTCGCCCTGAGCACCGACACCGGCTCGTTCCGGTACGAGGCGACCACCCCGGCGGTGCACCAGCTGGCGGCCCGCCTGGTGGCGACCGGCATCCGGCCCGGTGACATCTCCCGCCGGATCTTCGACACCCGGCCGTTCGGCGCCGTCCGCCTCTTCGGCGAGGTGCTCGGCCGGGCCCGTCTGGAACCCGCCGGGGCCGCCGGGCACGGTCTGGTGTGGACGTACGCGACCCAGGACGACCTGGCCCGGCACGACCAGCGCCCGTACGTGCTGGAGGCGCTGATCGACTCGGTCCGGTGCACTGCCGAGGCCGACGTGAGCTGCGTGGTCAAGCAGACGCCGACCGGCGACTGGGCGGTGTCGATGCGCAGCAAGGGCGCGGTCGACGTCAGCCGGGTGGCGGTCGCGCTGGGCGGCGGTGGGCACCGCTTCGCCGCCGGCTTCACCGGTTCGGGGACGGTCGACGAGGTCGTCGACCGGATCCGCGCGGAGCTCGACGGCGCGCTGACCGGCGCCGGCCGGCTCTGATCCGGAAGGGCCCGGCACTCCGAAGATCAGGGAGAGCTCGGGGAGTGTCCGTCTTCCCGGTTGCGGCGAGTACGGGGAGAATCGCGGGATGGAACAGCCCCACGACCTCACCGTCGAGGCGCCCCGCGCCTGGGACCGTCCCGCCGTCACCGTGCCGGTGCTCGTCTGCCTCTCGCTGGTCGGCGGCCGGTTCCCGTCCTTCTCGACCGAGGCCAATCTCTGGACCCTCGGCACCGGCGGGGTGCTGATCTGGTTGGGCCTGAGCAACCGGGTGCCCCGGCGGCCCGCGCCACGCCGGCTGGGCACCCCGGCCGCCTGGTGGGCCCTGCCTGTGGTGGTCTTCGGGGTCTTCGAGGGGACCACGTTCGTGCTGGCGGCGGGGGACGACTTTCCCACCTTCTCAAGGCTGGCCGATCCGCTGCTGGAGGACCAGTTGGTCCGCTCGGCGGTCTGGCTGGGCTGGCTGTCGGCGTTCTGGGGGCTGGTGCGGCGATGATGCGGACGCTGGCCATCGGGGGCTTCCTGGCATCCCTGGTGCTCTTCGCCGCCGTGGAGTGGGTGGCCCGCCGCGAGGGCTCGCGGATCCCCACGATCGGCGAGGTCTGCGCCTACGTGATGCGCTACGAGGTGGGCCCGGTGCCGGTCGGCCGGATCGGCCTGTTCGGCTTCTGGTGGTGGCTGGGCTGGCACTTCCTGGCCCGCTGACCGCGCGTACCGCATCCCGTCGGGGACCCGTGACGCGCCGGCTCCGCACGGACATGAGTCCAAATCGCGGGAACACCGGGCAGCATGTGGAACTGAACGATAGCTTGGGAATCGGCCGGCGTCGTGTGGCGGCGCTGGCCGTGGGCGGTGTCGCCACACCCGGTGGCGCCTCCCTCCAGGGTCGGACCGACCCGGGCTCTCGCTGCCCACAGCCGCTCCGGTGACCCCGGACCGCTGCCGGGCGCGCAGCACGACCGCCCGTGAGGGCTGCCGCCGGTCGGCGGCCCACGCCCTGGAAGGGGACCACCATGCCGAGCAAGCCCAAGCCGCAGACCACCGACGAGGCCCGCGAGCAGATGCGCCGCGCGCTGCAGACGTCCATGGACACCCGTCAGTGACCGACGCCGATCGGCGGTGACGCCGCCGGCGTCCCGCGCCGACAGCGTCACCGCCCATCCGGCCCCGGGCTCCGGTCGTGGCCGTCCGCCGGCCCCGGCCGTGAGTGACTCTCCGCCCGGACCACGATCGACGCCGAGTTCCTCCGGTACGTGTGGCGCTGTCCCCGCCGGTCCCGTCCTCGGCCGCTCACCGAGATCGCCACGCACGCGCCAGCGCTCCCGGCGGCCCGGCTCCGCAGCCGCGCCCAGTCGCGCCGCTGGCGCGACTCCCCGCCCCCGGCCTGAGCATCCGCGTCTCCCGGCACGGGCATCTGCGTCTCCCGGCCTGAGCATCCAAGTCTCCCGGCCTGAGCATCCAAGTCTCCCGGCCTGAGCGTCCGCGTCTCCGGCATGGGCGTCCAGTCTCCCGGCCTGGCGCCGACCGTGGTCCGCGACGCCCAACCGGATCGGCTGCACCGTCTGCGAAGTCGTCTCGGCAGGCGGCCGAAAGCTGCGGGTACGGGGACTGGACGCGGTCGACGGCACACCGGTCCTCGACGTCAAGCCGGTGATGCGGCAGTTCCTCCCGGGAGGTGCCCGGCAACCGGAGTGGATCGACCGCCTGATGGCGGAGTACTTCGGCGGCCAGCCCGAGCCGCCGACGGGCACCGAAACCCCGGGGCAGGCCGGGACGGTGCTGCGCTAGGGTGCGGGCATGAGGCCGTTCCAGGGCGTTCTGCCCCCGCCGCGCTCCTGACCGGAGCGCCCCACCACCGGTCGCGTCCCCGCGTGCGGCGACTGCGGCCGGTCCTCCGCACGGCGGCCCGCCTGACCGGGGCCGCAGAACCCAGGTGGTAACGCCCGCCTCTTCTTCGTCGTGCGTGCGCTCCGACAGACGTCGTCCCCTGTCAGCGTCTCGATCCGCCCTGGAGCGCACCCGTGTCCCGAAGGTCTCTGCCCGGCCCCTCCGCGTCCCCGTCCATTCCGCACCCGCGCCGCGGCCCGGCCGGCGTACGCCGAGGGCTGCTGTACGTCACCGGCGCCGCCGTGCTCTGGGGCACCACCGGCGTCGCCGTGCAGCTCGTCCGCGAGTCCACCACGCTCACCCCGACGGCCATCGGGTTCCACCGTCTCGCCATCGGCGCGCTGGTGCTGGTCGCCCTGCTCGCGCGCCGCCTCGGGCCGGTGCTCGCGGCGCTGCGGTCGGAACCGGTCGCCCTCGTCGGCGTCGGGATCGGGCTCGGGGGCTACCAGGCGTTGTACTTCCTCGCCGTCGCGTCGGGCGGCGTCGGGGTGGCCACCGTGGTCAGCCTGGGGCTCGCCCCGGTCCTCATCTTCGGCTGGGAGTCGCTGCGCGCGCGGCGGCTGCCCGGGCGGACGATGCTGGGTGCCCTGGTGGCGGGCGTCCTCGGCCTCGTGCTGATCACGGTGTCGGTCGGGGAGCCGGGCACGACCGCGCCGCGCCCGCTGCTCGGGCTGCTCGCGGCGTTCGGCTCGGGGGTGGGCTACGCCGCCAGCACGGTGCTGAGCCGGCACGCCGCACAGCGCGTCGCGCCGATGACGCTCACCACCGTGTCGGCGGCGGTCGGCGCGTTGGCGCTGGCCCCGATCGCGCTGGCCGAGGGGGTCGGCGTCCCGGCCCGGCTCGCGCCGATCGGCCTGCTGCTCCACCTCGGGGTGGTCACCACGGCGGCGGCGTACGCCCTGTTCTACGCCGGGTTGCGCAGCATCACCGGCAGCGCCGCCGCGCTGGCCACCCTGGCGGAGCCGCTCACCGCCGTGCTGCTCGCGGGCTGGATCGTGGGTGAGTCGCTGCCCGTGCCGGTGCTCGTCGGGGGAGTGCTCCTGCTCGGTGCGGTGACCGTCGTCCACCTCTCTCCCGGTAAGTAACCATGCTGCTTGCGATCCTTACCTGGCCGTGCCAGGATCGGCGGCGATGAGTCCTACCGTCGTCGCCGATCCCCTGGCCGCCGCGCCGCGCCGGATCGCCGCGCTGGCCCTGCCGGCGCTGGTGGTGCTGGCCGCCGAACCGATCTACGTGCTCGTGGACACGGCGGTGGTGGGGCACCTCGGCCGGGTGCCGCTGGCCGCCCTCGCCGTCGGCGGCACGGTGCTGACGCTCATCGCCTGGCTCGGCACCGTGGTCGCGTACGGCACCACGGGGCGGTCGGCCCGACGGTTCGGGGCGGGCGACCGGGCGTCCGCCGTCGCCGAGGGCGTGCAGGCGTCCTGGTTGGCCCTCGGGGTGGGGGTGCTGGTCGCGCTCGGCATGCAGGTCGGCGGCGGGGCGTTGGCGCGTACCCTCGCCGGAGGCCCCGGCGAGGTGGCCGACGCCGCCGCGCAGTGGCTGCGGGTCGCGGCGCTCGGCGCGCCCGGGCTGCTGCTCGCCGCCGCCGGCAACGGCTGGCTGCGCGGCGTGCAGGACATGCGCCGCCCGCTGATGTTCGTGCTCGGCCCGAACGTGCTCTCCGCCGTGCTCTGCCCGTTGCTGGTCTACCCGGCCGGGCTCGGACTGGTCGGCTCCGCCGTGGCCAACGTGATCGCGCAGAGCATCGGCGGGGTGCTCTTCGCCGGGGCGCTGGTCGCCGAACGGGTCTCCCTGCGCCCCCGCCCGCGGCTGATCGGGCAGCAGTTGGCGCTCAGCCGGGACCTGCTGATCCGGGGCGTCGCGTTCCAGGCCAGCTTCCTCTCCGCCACCGCCGTCGCCGCCCGCTTCGGGGCCGCCGCCGTCGGCGCGCACCAGATCGCCCTGCAACTGTGGTTCTTCACCGCCCTGGTGCTCGACGCGCTCGCCATCGCCGCCCAGTCCCTGGTCGGCGCCGCCCTCGGGGCCGGCGAGGACGCCGCGGCCCGGGCCCTGGCCCACCGGATCGGGCTGCTCGGCGGCGTCTGCGGCGTGGCGTTCGCCGTGCTCGTCGCCGCCGGCGCCGGCGTGGTCCCCGGCTGGTTCAGCTCCGATCCGCAGGTACGCGAGCAGGCCATGCTCGCCTGGCCGTGGTTCGTGGCGATGCTGCCGCTGGCCGGTGTCGTGTTCGCCCTCGACGGCGTGCTGATCGGCGCGGGGGACGTCCGCTACCTGCGCAACCTCACCCTCCTGGCCGCGCTCGGCGGCTTCCTGCCCGCCATCTGGCTGGCGTACGGGCTCGACCTCGGCCTCGGCGGCATCTGGGCGGGCCTCACGCTCTTCGTGGTGCTCCGGCTGGTGGCCCTGCTGCTGCGGCTGCGCTCCGGAGCCTGGGCCGTGGTCGGCGCGGTGCGCTGAGCCTCAGCACCTCGAGGTGGACGCCATCGGGACGGCCAGGTCGAAGAAGTCGCCCGGATCACCGCCCGGCACGCGAGGGCCGTGCAGGTCCGGCAGCCACTGCATCACGTTCACCCAGCCGTCGCGCAGCCAGGCACAGTCGGCGTTCCAGGTGACGGCTTTCGCGGACGCCAACCAGAGCCCTCGGGACGACGCCGGAACGTCCTTCGGGTGCGGCACCTGCCAGACCACCCGGTCCCGGACCGCCACCAGGCCGGCGCCGGCCGGCGCCCGGCGCATCACGTCGAACGGGTACGCCCAGACGAACTCGGTGGTCACCTCCAGCAGGCGGACTCCGGCCACCGTCCTGGCGCGGTAGCTGATCCGTCCCTGCGCGCGGATGTCGTACTCCCAGTCCGCCTGGGATCCGATCCTCGTGGCGACGTGCAGGAAACGGGCGTTGTCGAAGTGCGGCCGCATCTCCGCGCGGGAGTCTGGCGCCAGCACGCCGAGGAAGGGTTCGGTGTCGCCGACCAGCATCGCGGTCTCCAGCCGGCTCTCGATGAGCGCCTTCCGTACCGAGTCGAGCGCGGCGCGTACCTGGACCTTGTCGAACGGGCCCTGGGCGGTGGCCGCCGGCAGGACGATCGCCTTCTCCCGGAGGGCGAAGGACGCCGCCGGAGTGCCGGCGAAGAGATCGCGTGGGGTGCCGACGGCGCTGATCGGCTCGGGCGTCGCGCTCGCGCCCGCGCTCGGTGCGACGGCCGCCGTGCGACGCCAGTCGGCCACCTGGACGACCATCCACCCGGCCACGACGATCGTCAGCAGCGCCAGTGCGAACGCGAAGCCGACCGCCAGCGGGCCGTTGTGCCGCGCCTGGAAGAAGCGCACCCGGTCCAGCCCGGTCGGCTGGTGTTCCGGGCCCCTCGACCGCATCCAGTCGGGCAGCCGCACCGTCGACCCGGGCGTGGTGGTCGTGCGCGCGTCGTGTGTCGGGTGTCATGAGTGCTCCGGTCCAGGTCAGCAGGTGTCTGCGACGTCCAGCGAACGATCGGGGTCGAACACCGCGTCCGGGTCCTCCGTGTCGACCGGAAGGCCGTAGCTCGGGGCGCCGAGATCCAGCAGACCCTTGTCGAACGACGCGCAGTCCATGTTGGAGGCGTACGAGTCCGCCTGCATCAGCCAGAGCCCGACGCCTGCCTTCGCGACGTCGTCGGGATGCGGCACGTGCCAGACGACGGTGTCGTGAACGACCACCACACCGGCACCCGGAGTGGGGTCGAGGGTGCGGAACGCGTACGCCCAGACGAAGTTGGTGGTGATCTCCAGCACCCGGATGCCGTCGCTGTCCCGGGTCGCCCGGTAGGTGACCCGTCCCTTGACCCGGGGTTGGTCGGCGGTCAGCCGGGCACCCGGGGCCAGCCGGGTCGCGTACGTGGCGAAGGAGTCGTCGCGGAAGTCGGCTCGCAAATTCGACCGGGTCGCGGGGGCGAACATCCGCACGAACCGGTCCAGCTCGCCGCCGGCCAGGAACTTCCGGTCCAGCCGGGCGAGCAGCATCGCCGCGCGGACGTCCGCGAGGGCCGCCGCAACCTCGGTGGCGCTGAACACACCCGTCCGCCGGGCGGGCGGCAGCGTGATCCCGGCCGCCCCCTTGGCGAAGGCCGCCGCCGGGGTGCCCGCGAAGTTGTCGGCGCGCGATGCGGGCTTCGTGTCGCTCGTCGCGGAGACGCCCGGCGGCGGGCTGGTCGTCGGGTGGCTGCGCGGCGGCTCCCCGGCCCGTCGCCACAGGTCGAACCATCCCACGCCGAGCAGGAGTACGAGGACCAGTCCGCCCCCGACCACGGCGGTGACCGCCCGGGTGTGCTCCTCCCAGAACAGGCGGAGCCGCTCCAGGGCGCCGACCGGATGCACCTCGCCCGGCTGGCGCAGCCACTCCGGAACCTGCCCCGGCTCGGCGTCGGACGCCAGGGGAGCCGGCCGGCTCGGCGGGGATGGCTCGCCCACCGGTGGGGGACTGGTCATCGGCATGTCCTTGGTGAACGGTCCGTCGAGGGCGCATGATCTTCGCACCCGGCCCGCCCGGGACGTGATCCCGTACGCCCCCGCCGCCGTGATCCCGCCCGAGTGGCTGACGGCACATCGCCCGACCATCGGAGGCGGCCTCCACCGCCACGCGGGCGGCGAGCGGCTCCGGCGGCGGACGTACGGCGGCGGCGGGGCCTCCGGCCCGGTCTGGCAGGCTTGGGTGTCGTGAGCACAGACGGTCTGATCGTGGTCGACAAGCCCGGCGGCATGACGTCGCACGACGTGGTGGCGCGCATCCGCCGGTTGGCGCGCACCCGCCGGGTGGGGCACGGCGGCACCCTCGACCCGATGGCCACCGGCGTCCTGGTGATCGGGGTCGGCCGGGCCACCCGCCTGCTCACCTACGTGATCGGCGCGCACAAGAGCTACACGGCCACCGTCCGGCTCGGCCAGGCCACCGTCACCGACGACGCCGAGGGCGACGTGATCGCCACCACCCAGGCCGGCCAGGTCACCGACGAGGCGATCCGGGCGGCCCTGGCCGCGCAGGCCGGGGAGATCGACCAGGTGCCGAGCGCGGTCAGCGCCATCAAGGTCGACGGGCAGCGGGCGTACAAGCGGGTGCGCGAGGGGGAGAGCGTCGAGCTGCCCGCCCGCCGGGTCACCGTGTCCCGGCTGGAGCTGCTGGCGGTACGCCGCGACGCGCCCGACGTGGTCGACGTGGACATCGACGTGACCTGCTCCTCCGGCACGTACATCCGGGCGATCGCCCGCGACGCGGGCCTGGCGCTCGGGGTGGGCGGGCACCTGACGGCGCTGCGCCGTACCGCCGTCGGGAACTTCGCCCTCGCGGAGGCCGCCACCCTCGACCAGCTGGAGCAGCGCGCCCCCGAGGTGGTGAACCTGCCGCTGGCGGCGGCGGCCGACCGGTTCTTCCCGCGCCGCGACGCCGGCGCCGACGAGGCGAAGGTGCTCTCCCACGGCGGTCCGCTCGACCCGGTGGGAATCCCCGGCCCCTACGCGGTCTTCGGCCCCGACGGCGGGCTGATCGCTATCGTCAGCGAGCGGGACGGCCGGGCCCGCGCGGAGATCGTGCTCGCCCCCGCCTGACGGGAGCGAGGGACGGCGGCCGGTGCGGGCCGCCGCGGAGGCAGGGGAGGAGCGGCATGCAGCGGTGGCGGGGGTACGACGCGGCGCCCGGCGGCTGGGGGCGGTCGGTCGTCACCATCGGCGTCTTCGACGGTGTGCACAAGGGACACCAGGCGACCATCGGGCACGCCGTGTCCCGGGCCCGCGAGCTGGGCGTGCAGTCGGTGGTGGTCACCTTCGACCCGCACCCGGCCGAGGTGGTGCGCCCCGGTTCGCACCCGGCGGTGCTCACCGAGACCGCCCGCAAGGCCGAGCTGATCGAGGCGCTCGGCGTGGACGTGCTCTGCGTGGTGCCGTTCACCCCGGAGTTCTCCCGACTGCCCGCCGAGGCGTTCGTGCACGACATCCTGGTCGAGCACCTGCACGCCGCGCTGGTCGTGGTGGGCGACAACTTCCGCTTCGGGCACAAGGCCGCCGGCGACGTGGCGCTGCTGGAGCGGCTCGGGCGCACCTTCGGCTTCGCCGTGGAGGGCGCCCCGCTGGTCGCCGAGGCGGGCACGGTCTACTCCTCCACGTACATCCGCTCCTGCGTCGACGCGGGGGACGTGACGGCGGCGGCCGCCGCGCTCGGCCGCCCGCACCGGGTGGAGGGCGTGGTGGTACGCGGCGACCAGCGCGGCCGCGAGCTGGGCTTCCCCACCGCCAACCTGCTCTGCCACCGGTACGCGGCGGTGCCCGCCGACGGCGTCTACGCCGCCCGGCTGGTGCGCCGGGGCCACGCCGAGCCCCTGGCGGCGGCGGTGTCGGTGGGCACCAACCCGACCTTCTCCGGCCGGGAGCGGCGGGTGGAGGCGTACGTGCTCGACTTCACCGGCGACCTCTACGGGGAGCGGCTGGCGCTGGACTTCGTGGCGCACCTGCGCGGGCAGATCCGCTACGACGCGATCGAGCCGTTGATCGCCCAGATGAACCAGGACGTCGAGCGGACCCGGCGCGTGCTCGGCTGACCGCGTCGCGGCCCTTGACAGGCCGCCGCCCGGCAGGGCTGGTAGTCTGGCGGGGACGTCGGCTGACCGACGTGGGGCCTCGCGTGCCTGCACGACGCCGCGGGTGCGAGGTACCGGTCCGTTTCCGGTCCACTGACCGAGCCGACGGACATCATCGAACAACCCACGAAACAGGGAGAACATGGCGCTCGACCAGGAAGCCAAGGCCAAGATCCGCGCGGAGTACGCGACCGCCGACGGCGACACCGGTTCGCCGGAGGTGCAGGTCGCGGTCCTCACCAAGCGGATCGCCGAGCTGACGGAGCACCTGAAGGTGCACAAGCACGACCACCACAGCCGCCGTGGGCTGCTGCTGCTGGTCGGCCGCCGCCGTCGGCTGCTCAACTACGTCCAGAAGAAGGACATCAACCGCTACCGGTCGCTCATCGAGCGGCTCGGTCTGCGCCGGTGACGTGACGGGGGAGTGGCCCGACCGGGCCGCTCCCCCGCTTCGCCGCCACACGAAAACCGGGCCGCGCGACCACCTGAAAAGGGAGCCGGTCAGCGTACCGGTCTCCGGTAGTGGCCCCCGGGCACCCCGGCATTCCGCCGGCCACCCCGGGCGCTTCGATCGAAGACCGGCCGTCTGAGCAGCTCCCCGCGTCGTGGGCCCCTGATGCGAAGGAGCACGACAGCACCATGACCGAGACCAACCTCGGCACCGAATCCCGCACCGCCGTGATCGACAACGGGTCCTTCGGCACCCGTGAGATCACCTTCTCCACCGGCCGGCTGGCCCGTCAGGCCGCCGGCTCCGTCGTCGCCCAGCTCGGCGAGACGGTCGTCCTCTCCGCCACCACCGCCGGCAAGCAGCCGAAGGAGCAGTTCGACTTCTTCCCGCTGACCGTCGACGTCGAGGAGCGGATGTACGCCGCGGGCCGCATCCCCGGCTCGTTCTTCCGCCGCGAGGGCCGCCCCAGCGAGGACGCGATCCTCACCTGCCGGCTGATCGACCGGCCGCTGCGCCCGTCCTTCGTCAAGGGCCTGCGCAACGAGGTCCAGGTCGTCGAGACCATCCTCGCGCTCGACCCGCAGCACCCGTACGACGTGGTGGCGATCAACGCCGCCTCGATGTCGACCAAGCTCTCCGGCCTGCCGTTCTCCGGCCCGATCGGGGCGACCCGGGTCGCGCACATCGACGGCCAGTGGGTCGCCTTCCCGACCCTGGAGGAGCTGGCCCGGGCCACCTTCGACATGGTCGTGGCCGGCCGCTCGCTGCCGGACGGCGACGTCGCGATCATGATGGTCGAGGCCGAGGCGACGCCGAACGCCGTGGCCCTGATCGCGGGCGGCGCGACCGCGCCGACCGAGGAGATCGTGGCCAGCGGCCTGGAGGCCGCGAAGCCGGCGATCCGCGAGCTGTGCCGCGCGCAGGCCGAGCTGGCCGAGGTGGCCGCCAAGCCCGTCGCCGAGTTCCCGGTCTTCCTCGACTACCAGGACGACGTCTACGAGGCGGTGGCCGACCTGGCCCGCGCCGAGGTCGCCGAGGCTCTCCAGATCGCCGGCAAGGCCGACCGCGAGGAGGCCCTCGACCGGATCAAGGCCAAGGTCGCCGAGGAGCTCGGCGGTCGCTTCGAGGGCCGCGAGAAGGAGCTCAGTGCCGCCTTCCGGTCGCTCACCAAGTCCGAGGTGCGCAACCGGGTGCTGCGCGAGCAGGTCCGCATCGACGGCCGCGGCCCGCGCGACATCCGCCCGCTGACCGCCGAGGTCGGCGTGCTGCCCCGGGTGCACGGCTCGGCGCTGTTCGAGCGTGGCGAGACCCAGATCCTGGGCGTCACCACGCTGAACATGCTGCGCATGGAGCAGATGGTGGACACCCTGTCCCCGGAGAACCGCAAGCGCTACATGCACAACTACAACTTCCCGCCGTACTCGACCGGTGAGACCGGCCGGGTCGGCTCGCCGAAGCGGCGCGAGATCGGCCACGGCGCGCTCGCCGAGCGGGCGCTGATCCCGGTGCTGCCGTCGCGCGAGGAGTTCCCGTACGCCATCCGGCAGGTCTCCGAGGCGCTCAGCTCCAACGGCTCCACCTCGATGGGTTCGGTCTGCGCCTCGACGCTGGCCCTGCTCTCCGCCGGTGTGCCGCTGAAGGCGCCGGTGGCCGGCATCGCCATGGGGCTCATCTCGGACGAGGTGGACGGCAAGACCCAGTACGTGACGCTGACGGACATCCTCGGCGCCGAGGACGCGTTCGGTGACATGGACTTCAAGGTCGCCGGCACGCCGGAGTTCGTCACCGCGCTCCAGCTCGACACCAAGCTCAACGGCATCCCGTCGGACGTGCTGGCCGCCGCGCTGCAGCAGGCGTACGAGGCCCGGCAGACCATCCTCGGCGTGATGCAGGCGGCGATCGAGGCCCCGGCCGAGATGTCGGAGTACGCCCCGCGGGTCACCACCGTCAAGATCCCGGTCGACAAGATCGGCATGGTGATCGGCCCGAAGGGGCAGACCATCAACGCGATCCAGGACGAGACCGGCGCCGAGATCTCCATCGAGGACGACGGCACGATCTACGTCGGCGCCACCAACGGCCCGTCGGCCCAGGCTGCGGTGGACCGGATCAACGGCATCGCCAACCCGACGCTGCCGAAGGCCGGGGAGCGCTTCCTCGGCACGGTGGTCAAGACCGCCGCGTTCGGCGCGTTCATCTCGCTGCTGCCGGGCCGCGACGGCCTGCTGCACATCTCCAAGGTGGGCGACGGCAAGCGGGTCGAGAAGGTCGAGGACTTCCTCAACGTCGGCGACCGGGTCGAGGTCGAGATCGCGGACATCGACGCCCGCGGCAAGATCTACCTGGACAAGGTCCGCCCGGAGGGCGCCGAGGCGCCGGCCGCCGGCGAGGCCGCTGGCGGCGAGCGTCCGGCCGGCCGGGACCGGGACGACCGGGCTCCGCGCGACCGGGGCGACCGTGAGCGCGGCGGCGACCGGGGCGGTCGTGGCCCGGGCGGCGGCGAGGGCGGCGGCGAGCGCGCCGAGGGCGGCGGCGAGGGCGGCGAGCGTCCGCGCCGCCGTACCCGGCGCAGCTGACGCACCGCACCATCGCATCACCCACCCCTCGTCGATCTGGGAGCAACACGTGAGTCGGGCCGTCAGCGCGCCGTTTCCGCCGGATCGACGGGGGGTGGCGTCCCTCCCGGGCCCCGCAGGGGCCTCGCACCGGGGCACCGGGACGGCCCGCTCCGGCGGCGCCTCCCGGGCGGTGACCCGCACCATCAGCGACGACCCGCTGGGCGGCACGGTACGGCGTACCGTGCTGCCCAGCGGGCTGCGCGTGCTCACCGAGGCGATCCCGGCGATGCGCAGCGTCTCGTTCGGCGTCTGGGTCGCGGTCGGCTCGCGCGACGAGACCGGCCCGCAGGCCGGCGCGGCGCACTTCCTGGAGCACCTGCTCTTCAAAGGCACCAACAAGCGCAGCGCGCTGGAGATCTCCGCGGAGATCGAGGCGGTGGGCGGCGAGACCAACGCCTTCACCACCAAGGAATACACCTGCTACTACGCCCGCGTGCTGGACGAGGACCTGCCGCTGGCCATCGACGTCATGTGCGACGCGGTCGCCGACTCGCTGCTCCAGCCGGCCGACGTGGAGACCGAGCGGGGCGTGATCCTCGAAGAGATCGCCATGCACGACGACGAGCCCGGCGACGAGGTGCACGACCTCATCGCCCGGGCCGCCTACGGCGACCACCCGCTGGGTCGGCTGATCTCCGGCACCGAGGAGACCGTCACGCCGATGACCCGGCGGCAGATCCAGGGCTTCTACCGCCGCCACTACACCCCGCCGCGGATCGTCGTCGCCGCCGCCGGCAACCTCGACCACGCCACGGTGGTCAAGCTGGTCCGCCAGGCGCTGCGTGGCACCCCGCTGGACACCGACCCGGCGACGCCCGCGCCGCACCGGTCGGCCACCCCGGCCGTGCGCACGAAGCCCGCCACCACCCTGGTGGAGCCGAAGGAGACCGAGCAGGCGCACGTCATCCTCGGCTGCCCCGGCATCGACCGGCTCGACGAACGGCGCTTCGCGCTCGGCGTGCTCAACAACATCCTCGGCGGCGGCATGTCGAGCCGGCTGTTCCAGGAGATCCGTGAGCGGCGTGGCCTCGCCTACTCGGTCTACTCCTACGCCAGCCAGTACGCCGACAGCGGCCTCTTCGCCGTCTACGCCGGCTGCGCCCCGGGCAAGGTCGACGAGGTGCTGGCGCTGACCCGGGCCGAACTGGCCCGGGTGGCCGCCGACGGCCTGACCGAGGCCGAGGTGGCCCGCGGCAAGGGGATGAGCAAGGGCTCGTTCGTGCTGGGGCTGGAGGACACGGGCTCGCGGATGAGCAGGCTGGCCAAGGGTGAGCTGCTCTACGGCCACCTGATGCCGGTCGACGAGTTGCTCGGCCGGGTCGACGCGGTCACCGTGGCCGACGTCAACACCCTGGCCGCCGAGCTGCTGAGCCGGCCGATGTCGCTGGCCGTGGTCGGCCCGTTCGGCGCGAACGACTTCGCCTCCCGCTGACCCGTCCCGCACTCCTGCCCGGTGCCCGGCCCGCCCGGATGCCCACGTCCCGGCCGCTGACGGTCCGCCCGGATGTGCGCGTCCCGATTGGGATAGGTTGTGCCCCGTGACTGACGAGCAGGAGAAGAGCCCGGACGAGCTGATCCGGGTCGGCGTGCTGGGCGCCCGGGGCCGGATGGGCGTCGAGGTGTGCCGGGCCGTGGACGCCGCCGCCGACATGGAGCTGGTGGCCATGGTCGACCAGGGCGACGGCCTGTTCGCCGCGTCCGACGCCGGGGCCGAGGTGGTCGTCGACTTCACCACCCCCGACGTCGTCATGGACCACCTGCACTGGTGCATCGACCAGGGCATCAACGCGGTGGTCGGCACCACCGGCTTCACCGAGCAGCGGCTGGAGCGGGTGCGCGGCTGGCTGGCCCACAAGCCCGGGGTGGGCGTGGTGATCGCCCCCAACTTCGGCATCGGCGCGGTGCTGATGATGCAGTTCGCCGCCCGCGCCGCCCGGCACTTCGAGTCGGTCGAGATCGTCGAGCAGCACCATCCCCGCAAGCTGGACGCCCCCAGCGGCACCGCCACGCACACCGCGCGCCTGGTCGCGGCCGCCCGCGCCGAGGCCGGGCTCGGCCCAATGCCGGACGCCACCTCCGACGAGGTCGCGGGCGCCCGGGGCGCCGACATCGACGGGGTACGCGTGCACGCCGTGCGCGCCACCGGCCTCGTCGCCCACCAGGAGGTGCTCTTCGGCACCGTGGGGGAGACGCTGACCATCCGGCACGACTCGTACGACCGGGTCTCGTTCATGCCCGGCGTGCTGCTGGCCGTCCGCGCGGTCCGGACCCGGCCCGGGCTGACCGTCGGCCTGGACGCCCTGCTCGACTGACGGGCAAACCCTTTGCGGCGCATCCGGGCGGTCCCTAGGATGCCCGGATGATCAATTCTGGGCTCTCCGACCGGGCCGGGCGTCAGGTGACCCTGCGCCCGGTGGACGACGACAACTGGCGGGCGGTGGCCGACGTCGCCCCGCGCGACGACCAGCGCGGGTGGGTGGCGGCGCTGGCCGCCCGCTACCTGCTGCTGACCATGCGCTCCGACGTGTGGACCTCACTGGCGGTGTACGCGGACGAGACCGTCGTCGGGCACGTCATGTGGGGCGTCGACGACGACGGGTCCCGCTGGATCGGCGGCATGGTGGTCGACGCTGCCGAACAGGAGCGGGGCGTCGGTCGGGCGGCCGTGCGCACCCTGGCCGCGTGGCTGGGCGGCCAGGACGGCGGTCACCCCGTCCGGCTCTCCTACCACCCCGACAACGCCCAGGCCGCCCGCCTCTACACGAGCCTCGGCTTCGTGCCCACCGGGGCGATGGAGGACGACGAACTGGTCGTCGAGCTCCTGCCGCCCGCCCAGGACTCGCCGGGCGCCTGACCGGGGTCAGCCTTCCTCGATCACCGACATGATGTTGCCGGCCGGGTCGGTGAACCACGCGATCGTCGGCCCGTTGCCGCGCATGACGCCCTTGTCGTCCTGGGGCATCCCGGGGTAGTGCGCGAACCGCACCCCACGCGCGGTCAGCTCGTCGACGGCCCGGTCGACGTCGTCGACGGGGAAGTTGAGCACCGTGTGGGCCGCGGGGGTGTGGTCCGCCTTCGGGTAGACCATCACGTCCCGGCCCCCGGCGAGGTGCAGCGTCAGCAGGCCGCCCATCGCGTCGTCCCGCGACACCCGCAGGCCGAGCGTGTCGGCGTAGAACCCTTCGGCCCGGCCGGGGTCGTCCACCGAGAAACTGCTCCACGCCATCGTGTCCGCGAACATGCCCGATGCCTCGCTCTCGTGGACGCCGCCACCGCGACCATGGGGTCACGGTAGGCGACACCCCCGACAGTGTCCGGCGGATCGCCGGCACCGGCGGGCCGGGGAGCGCGAATCGGTGCGATCCGGGCGCGGGAACGTCCGCCAATGCGGTCCGGTCCGGGGACGCCCGGCCCGGTGCGGTCCGGGCCCGGGACGCCCGGCGCGGTCAGTCCCCGGGCGTCGCCGGTGTCGGCGACGACGCACCCGGCGTCAGGTCCGGGAGCGTCGCCTCGGTGGGCGTCGCGTCCGCCGGATCCGCCTCCCCCGGCACCGCCACGTGCAGGCGCACCTGCGGGACGAGCATGTCCTCCACGTCCAGCGCGCGGGCCGCGCCGTCGGGCTCCCAGCCGGTGCTGGTGAGGAACTTCCGGGTCGCCGCGTCGCCGTCGAAGGCCCAGGCCAGCGCGCGGGTGAACCCGTCGGCACGCCACAGGTCGACGGTCGCGGCGAGCAGCCGGCTGCCGTGCCCCCGCCGGCCCCAGCGCGGCTCCACCAGCAGGTCCGTCACCGCGGCGACGTCCGGCCCGAGGACCTCCGCCGGCTCACCCGGGGCGAGCGCCTCGGCGTCGGCCGGACCGGAGGCGGCGAACCCCACCAGATAGGATTGCTCGGCCTGTTCGACGGCGACCAGCACCCGGTGGGCGCCGGAGGGCGGCTCCTGCACGGCCGCGCTCCACCGCCTGGCGAGCCACGCCTCGTCCAGGTTGTCGAGCACGTGCCGGGGCAGGATCCGACGATAGGCGACCCGCCAGGTCGCGAGTTGGATGCGTGCGATCTCGCCGGCGTCTTCCGGACGCGCCGGGCGGACGTACCCGAGAGCCATGGGACGGAAGCCTACGCAGGGCGATGGAGGCGATGGTGGCGCAGGGTCCCCGACGGACGATCCAGCAGGTCGTCGGCGTCGTCGCGCTCGCCGTCGCGGTGACCGCCTTCCTGTCCGTGGCGGCCGTCCGGCACGGCTTCTTCGACCTCAAGGTCTACTACGGCGCGCTGACCTGGTGGGTGCACGACGGCGGGGAGATCTACGACTTCCTCAAGCCCGGCACCCAGTACGGCTTCACGTACCCGCCCTTCGCCGCCCTGGTCATGCTGCCGATGGCGTACCTGCCGTGGTGGGCGGCGATCGCGGTGAGCGTGGCCGCCAGCGTGGTGGTCACCGCCGTGCTGTTCTGGTGGCTGATCGACCCGGTCTCCCGCCGCTCCGGCTGGACCCGCTGGTTCGCCCTCGCCGTGGCGCTCTGCCTGGCCGCCGCGTACGAGCCGATGCGCGAGACGGTCAACTTCGGCCAGGTCAACATGCTGCTGCTCTTCCTGGTCGCGATCGACCTGCTCCGGCTGCTGCCGGCCGGCAACCGCTGGGCGGGCGTGGGCATCGGGCTGGCCACCGCGATCAAGCTGACCCCGGGCATCTTCATCGTCTACCTGCTGGTCACCCGCCGCTGGCGGGCCGCGGTCACCTCGATGGCCACCGCGGCCAGTGTGACCCTGCTGGCCGCCGCGCTCTTCCCCGACGCCTCGCGGGAGTTCTGGACGGAGGCGCTGTGGAACACCGGCCGGGTCGGTGAGCTGGCGTTCGTCTCCAACCAGTCGCTGCGCGGCGTGGTCGCCCGGCTCAACCCGGAACACCCGAGCACCCTGGCCTGGCTGGCGCTGGTGCTCGCCACGCTGGCGCTGTGGGCCTGGCGCTCCCGCGCCGCCGTGGCCGCCGGTGACGAGGCCACCGGCCTGGCGCTGACGGGCGCGGTGATGTGCCTGGTCAGCCCGGTCACCTGGGTGCACCACCTGGTCTGGCTGCTGCCCGCGCTCATCCTGCTCGTGGACAACGGGATGGCCGCGCCCGCCGGCAGCCGTCGGCGCCGTGTCCTGCTGGGCGCCGCGATCGTCGGGTACGGCTTCCTGATCAGCCGGATCGTCTGGGCCTGGGAGAAGGACTTCACCGGGCTCGACGGCTTCCTCGGCAGCAACACCTACGTCTGGATCAGCCTGGCGCTGCTGGCGTTCCTGCCCATCCGCCACTGGGGCGACCCGGGCCGGAACAACCGCCGTCGGGCGACGCCGGCCGGGTCAGCCGCCGAGGCGGCCGGCGTACCGCAGCTCGACCAGCCCGACCGGCGGTCGCCCGCCGGCCAGCGGCACCGGATAGGTCGACCGCTCACCGTCCGGTGACAGCCCGGCCCGCTCGTAGAACCGGCGGGCCCGGTGGTTGGCCTCCAGGACCCAGAGCCGGTAGTCCGACCAGCCCCGGGCGACCAGCCCGTCGCGCGCCGCGGCCAGCAGCGCCCGCGCCGTGCCGTCGCCCCAGCGGGTCGGCTCGACGTACATCGCCACCACCTCGCCGTGCGCGGCGTCGAGGTCGCCACGGTCCTGGTTGTTGCGGTACGGGCCGAACGTGGTGAACCCGGCCAGCGTCCCGTCGACCTCGGCGAGCAGGGTGGTGAACGGGTGCTCCGGGTCGGCGGTGCCGAGGTCCCGGCGGCGCTGCGCCCAGGCCGTGACGTTGAGCCGCCGCAGCACCTCCTCGGGCATGATCCCGGCGTAGCCGGCCTGCCAGCCATGGATGTGCACCCGGGCGACCGCCTCGGCGTCGTCGGGCTCCTCGCGGCGGATCGTGAGCATGCGTCCGTTCTATGCCCCGGCGGGTGACGGGTCCAGCGTCCGCACCGGTGTCGTACCTGTGGATTAGGGTGCCCGACGATGGCCGCACCGGAATCGCTCTCGCTCGCCCAGGCACGTCGGGTGGCGCTCGCCGCCCAGGGCTTCGCCGACCCCGCGCCCACGGGCGTGCCCACCCGCCGGCACCTGCGCCGGGTGCTCGACCGGGTCGGGCTGATCCAGATGGACTCGGTCAACGTGCTGCAACGGGCGCACTACCTGCCGCTCTACAGCCGGCTCGGGCCCTACCCGACCGCGTTGCTCGACGACGCGGCCTACCGCCGTCCACGCGAGCTGTTCGAATACTGGGGCCACGAGGCGTCGCTGGTGCCCGTCGGGCTGCATCCGGCGCTGCGCTGGCGGATGGCCCGGGCCCGCTCGGAGTCCTGGGGCGGGATGCGGCGGATCGCCCAGGAGCAGCCCGACCTGGTCGCCTGGGTCCGCGACGAGGTGGCCGCCCGGGGGCCGCTCACGGCCGCCGAGATCGAGCACGACGCGCCCCGGGAGACCGGCAACTGGGGGTGGAACTGGTCGGCGGTCAAGCGGGCGCTGGAGTTCCTGTTCTGGGCCGGGGAGGTGACGGCCGCCGACCGCACCACGTCGTTCGCCCGCCGCTACGACCTGCCGGAGCGGGTGCTGCCGGCCGCCGTGCTCGACGCGCCGACGCCGACCGACGCGGAGGCCCACCGCGCGCTGGTGGGCATCGCCGCGCGGGCGCTCGGGGTGGCCGCGGAGCCGGAGCTGCGCGACTACTTCCGGCTGCCGGTGGCCGGCGCCCGGCAGGCCATCGCCGAGTTGGTCGAGGCGGGCGAGTTGCTGCCGGTCGCCGTGCAGGGCTGGCGGCGGCCCGCCTGGCTGCACGCCGGGGCGCGGCTGCCCCGCTGGGTGCGCGGCAACACCCTGGTCAGCCCGTTCGACCCGGTGGTCTGGGAGCGGGCCCGCACCGAACGGCTCTTCGACTTCAGCTACCGCATCGAGATCTACGTGCCGGCGCCGCAACGGGTGCACGGCTACTACGTGCTGCCGTTCCTGCAGGGGGAGCGGTTCACCGCCCGGGTCGACCTGAAGGCCGACCGGAAGGCCCGCGTGCTGCTGGTGCCGGCCGCCTGGGGCGAGCCGGGCGTCGACCGGGGCGAGACCGCGCTGGCGCTGGCCGCCGAGCTGCACCGCCTCGCCGGCTGGCTGGGCCTGGACGCGGTGGCCCCGCCCGCCGCCGGCGACCTGGCCGCCCCGCTGGCCGCGGCGCTGGCGGGCGTGGCCGGTGTACGGTGAGCGACGTGACGAGCGTTGACGGACCGGCCTCCTCGCCGCCGCATCCGCAGACGGGTGGGCTCGACGCCCCGCCCCAGGCCGACCCGGCCGCACCAGCCGACGGACGGCCCACGGACCAGGCGCCGCCACACCCGGGTTCGCCCTATCCGGGTTCGCCCTATCCGGGGGCGGCGGCCTACCCCGTCGCCGAGCCGGACCGGCTCACCCGCTTCGTCGTCCGCCTCTACGAGCGCTCCCCGCGCTGGGCGGTGCCGCTGGCCGCGCTCGGCTGCGTCGCCGCCGGCATCGGCTACGCGCTGATCAGCGACCCCACCCGCTCAGCGCCCGACGCCGCGCCGAGCTGCCTGCTCAAGCTCACCACGGGGCTGGACTGCCCGGGCTGCGGCGGCACCCGCGCGCTCTGGTACGTGCTGCACGCCGACCTGCCGGCCGCCGCCCGGCACCACTTCCTCTTCGTCTTCGCGCTGCCCTTCCTGGCCTACCTCTTCGTCGCGTGGGCGGGCCGGCAGGCGTTCGGCTGGCGCCTGCCCGAGCTGCGGATCAGCTCCCGGGCGATCGGCGTCTTCCTGGCCGCCTGGCTGGCCTTCACGATCCTGCGCAACCTGCCCTGGGCGCCCTTCACCTCCCTCTACGTCTGACGAGTACGCCACTAAGAGTGCGCCCACCGGCGTGCGCGCCGTCCGGGCTGCGGTCGTGTCGGACGGGGCCGTCCGGGTCGCGCGGGGCCGGAATGTCACGAGCTTCCTGGATCTCGTCTCGACCGGGCCGGTCACCCTGCCCGGACCAAGGGCCGGCCCTGACGGTGCGGGTGCCCGTGCCCTGTCGAGCTGAATCGTTTGCGACATCGCGCTCCCGATGCTTGTTCGCCCCGACGCACGCCCCGACGGGCCGTCCGGCGCGCCGGCGGACGCGGGGACCCGGCTGAGCTGAGAGCACGGTGGCGGGCCGCCCGAGCCGAGGACCCCGCCGCTCGCTGATGTCGTAGACGATTCAGTTCGACAGCGTGCGAAAGCCGATGCGTCGGGCCGACCCCCGACCCCCGGTCCCCGGCGTGACGTCCGATGGGCCTCGTGCTGATGCTGGCCACATTCCTGCCAGGTCATGACTCCCGACGCGGCGCATGGAACGCGGCCGGCCCGCGGGCGACCGCGTCGTTTCGGTGACCGACGTTGCACTCGGGCGAGGCTGGCTTGGGTGGGCGGGGGCCACGGCACTACAGTCCCAGGAATGCCGGAGATGGTGCAGCCCCAGGTCAAGCTCGTCGCGTGGACGCACTTCGAGGCCCCCGACGACGTGCCGTGGTCGACCGACGCCGAGGGCGGCCAGGCCCTCGCGGAGTTCGCCGGCCGGGCCTGCTACCAGAGCTGGAAGAAGCCGAACCCGGCCACCGCCACCAACGCCGGCTACCTCGCGCACATCCTGGAGGTCGGCCACCTGAGCGTGCTGGAGCACGGCTCGGTCAGCTTCTACTTCAGCGGGGTCTCCCGCTCGTTCACCCACGAGCTGATCCGGCACCGGCACTTCTCGTACTCCCAGCTCTCCCAGCGGTACGTGCCGGAGCGCGACGCCGCCATGGTCGAGCCCTCGGTGATCGCCGACGACCCGGAGCTGCACAAGAAGTTCGTGGAGGCGGCCGAGGCGAGCGTGCGCGCGTACAACGAGCTGCTGGAGGGGCTGGAACGGCGCTTCGCCGACGTGGAGAACGCCACACTGCGGCGCAAGCAGGCCCGCCAGGCGGCCCGCGCGGTGCTGCCCAACGCCACCGAGACGCGCATCGTGGTCACCGGCAACTACCGGGCCTGGCGGCACTTCATCGCCATGCGCGCGACGGAGCACGCCGACGTGGAGATCCGTGAGCTGGCGGTGGAGTGCCTGCGGCAGCTCCAGGGCGTCGCCCCGAACGTCTTCGCCGACTTCGTCATCTCGGCCCTGCCCGACGGCACCGAGGTCGCGGCGAGCCCGCACGCCGAGCTGTCCTGAGGGCTTCCCCGGCGGGGCGCCGGTGGTCGTCCGCTAGGTTGGTGGCATGACGCACGACCACCCTGACACGCCCGCCCGGGCGGTGTCCCGCCCCTTCGGGCGAGTCCTCACGGCCATGGTGACCCCGTTCACCGCCGACGGCTCGCTCGACCTCGACGGCGCCGCGCGGCTCGCCAGCTACCTGGTCGACGAGCAGGGCAACGACGCGCTGGTGGTCAACGGCACCACCGGCGAGTCGCCGACCACCACCGAGGCCGAGAAGGAACAGCTGATCCGGGCCGTGGTGGAGGCGGTCGGTGACCGCGCCAAGGTCGTGGCCGGGGTCGGCACCAACGACACCCGGCACACCATCGAGCTCTCCACGGCCGCCGAGAAGGCGGGCGCGCACGGCCTGCTCGTGGTCACGCCCTACTACAACAAGCCGCCGCAGAGCGGCCTGCTGCGGCACTTCACCGCCGTCGCGGACGCCACCGGGCTGCCGGTGATGCTCTACGACATCCCGCACCGGGCGGGCGTGCCGATCGACACCGAGACGATGGTGCGCCTGGCCGAACACGCCCGGATCGTCGCGGTGAAGGACGCCAAGGGCGACCTGACCGCCACGAGCTGGGTCACCAGCCGGACGAACCTCGCCTTCTACAGCGGCGAGGACTCGCTCACCCTGCCCTCGCTGGCCGTGGGCGGCGTGGGCGTGGTCGGCACCTCGTCCCACTTCACGGGCGCGCTCACCAAGCAGATGATCGAGGCGTACGACGCGGGGGACACCGCCACCGCGTTGAGCCTGCATCGGCGGCTGCTGCCGCTGTTCACCGGTATCTTCCGTACCCAGGGCGTGATCCTGGTGAAGGCGGGCCTGGCGGCCGCCGGGAAGCCCGCCGGGCCGGTGCGCGCGCCGATGGTCGACGCGACCGACGACGAGATCGCCCAACTCCGCGCGGACTGCGCGGCGGCGGGCCTGGAACTGCCCGAATGATCGAACGACACGACGGACGCCGAGTGACGGCGTCGCAGAATGAGGTGGACGCGTGACCGAGGCGCACATCGATGCGGAACTTCCCCCGCCGCTGCCGGAGGGTGGGCTGCGGATCATCCCGCTCGGCGGGCTCGGTGCCATCGGTCGCAACATGACCGTCTTCGAGTACGACGGCAAGCTGCTGGTGGTCGACTGCGGGGTGCTCTTCCCCGACGTGGAGCAGCCCGGGGTCGACCTGATCCTGCCCGACTTCGGTCCGATCCTGGACCGGCTCGACGACGTCCAGGCGATCGTGCTGACCCACGGCCACGAGGACCACATCGGCGCGGTTCCCTACCTGCTCGCGCACAAGCCCGACATCCCGCTGGTCGGCTCCCAGTTCACCCTCGCCCTGGTCGAGGCGAAGCTCGCCGAGCGGCGGATCCAGCCCTACACGCTGACCGTGCGGGAGGGCGGCCGGGAGCGGCTCGGCCCGTTCGAGTGCGAGTTCTTCGCGGTCAACCACTCGATCCCCGACGCGCTCGCGGTGGCCATCCGCACCCCGGCCGGCCTGGTGCTGCACACCGGCGACTTCAAGATGGACCAGCTCCCGCTGGACGGTCGGATCACCGACCTGGCCGGGTTCGCCCGGCTCGGCGCCGAGGGCGTGGACCTGCTGCTCTCGGACTCCACCAACGCGGAGATCCCCGGCTTCGTCACCCCCGAGCGGGAGATCGGGCCGGTGCTCGACTCGATCTTCGCGAAGGCCAAGGGGCGGATCATCGTCGCGTCCTTCGCCTCGCACGTGCACCGGGTGCAGCAGGTGTTCGACTCCGCGGGCGAGCACGGCCGCAAGGTCGCCCTGATCGGCCGCTCCATGGTCCGCAACATGGGCATCGCCCGCGACCTGGGGCTGCTCAACATCCCGGCCGGGCTGGTCGTCGGGCTGGAAGAGGCGACGACCCTGCCGCCCGAGCAGATCGTGCTGATGTCCACCGGTTCGCAGGGCGAGCCGATGAGCGCCCTGGGCCGGATGGCCAGCGGCGACCACCGGCACATCACCATCGCCCCCGGCGACACGGTGGTGCTCGCCTCGTCGCTGGTGCCCGGCAACGAGACCTCGGTCTACCGGGTGATCAACCGGCTGGCCAGGGCCGGGGCCGTGGTGGTGCACAAGGACGTGGCCAAGGTGCACGTGTCCGGTCACGCGCCCGCCGGCGAGCTGCTCTACCTGCTCAACGTGGTCCGCCCGAGCAACCTGATGCCGGTGCACGGCGAGTGGCGGCACCTGCGCGCGCACGCCCGGCTCGGCATCGAGTCCGGCGTCGCCCCCGACCGGGTGGTGCTCTGCGAGGACGGCGACGTCGTCGACCTCGTCGAGGGCCGGGCCAGCCTCGTCGGGCACGTGAAGAGCCGCTACGTCTACGTCGACGGCCTCGCCGTCGGCGACGTCAGCGAGTCGCTGCTCACGGAGCGCCGGATCCTCGGCGACGGCGGGTTCATCGCCACCACCGTGGTGGTCGACTCGGTGACCGGCAAGGTGGTGGGCGGCCCGACCCTGTCGGCGAAGGGCTTCTCCGAGGACCCGGAGGCGTTCAACCCGGTGATCCCGCTGGTCACCGAGGCCCTGAACCGGGCGGCCTCCGACGGCATCACCGACCCGCACCAGCTCCAGCAGATCGTCCGGCGCACCGTGGGACGGTGGGTGAACGACGCGTACCGCCGTCGGCCCATGATCGTTCCCACCGTCGTCGAGGTCTGACCCCGCACCGCCGCGACGCCCGCCCGCACCCCGTGTGCCGGCGGGCGTCGCCGTGCGGCGGGCCGCCCCGGCGGCTCACCCCGGGGTCGCCGCCGGCGGCCGTGGTCGTGTCGAGCAGGCCGGCGAGTCGCCGGCCGGCCCGCGTCAGGCCAGCAGCGCGTTCAACTCGCCGTAGCCCATCGCGTCGGCCAGCGAGTCGTACGACCCGGAGTGCAGCGCCTCCGTGGCGGCCCGGCGGACCAGCCCGTACGCGGCCTCGGCGAGCGCCGAGCCGAGGCTGACCCGGGCCACCCCCAGCCCCGCCAGCATGGCGACGGGGAGCCCACCCGGCCCGGTGAGCACGTTGACCGGCCCCTCGATGCCGGCGACCAGCGCGCCGATGGTCTCGGCGTCGGCCACGCCCGGCACGAAGATCCCGTCCGCGCCCGCCGCCCGGTACGCGACCGCGCGGCGCAGCGTCTCCGCCAGCCGGTCCGCCGGGTCGCCCACCGCCCGCAGGAACACATCGGTGCGGGCGTTGACGAAGAGCCGCACCCCCGCCGCGTCCGCCGCCTCCCGGGCGGCCCGGATCCGGGCGCACTGGTCGTCGACCGGGCGCAGCGGGGACGCCCCCGCCGGCGCGGCGTCCTCGATGTTCACGCCGACCGCGCCGGCGGCCAGCACCCCGGTCACGGTGTGGGCGACCCCGGCCGGGTCGGCGGCGTACCCGCTCTCGATGTCCGCGGTGACCGGGACGGTGACGGCGGCGGCGACGCGGGCGACCACCGCCAGGGCGCGCTCGCGGTCCAGTTCGTCCCCGTCCGGGGCGCCCAGGCTCCACGAGACGCCGGCGCTGGTGGTGGCGACCGCCGCCGCGCCGCAGTCGGCCACGATCCGGGCGCTCGCCACGTCCCAGGCGTTGGGCAGGACGAGCGGGGAGCCGGGGCGGTGCAGGGAGTGCAGGAGCAGGGCGGTGCGCTGGTGGTGCGTCGTCGTCATGGGTGCCAGTCCAGCAGGGCGAGAGGAGATCGTCCGGCGGGTTTCGGACCTCACCGGTGGGCCGCCGCCCGGCCCGACGGTCAGGGCAGGGCGGCGACCGCCTCGGCGTACGCGACACCGGTGTCCACGGCCGCGTTCAGCAGGACCGTGAGCTGGGCCGGGGCCACCCCGTGCGCCAGGTCGGTGGCGACGTGGCCGGCCAGCAGCAGCTCGCCCTCCCGCTCGTGCACGTACGCCTTCGGCAGCAGCCGGTCGTGGTTCCAGGCGTTGCAGAAGGCGTACGCCTCCGCGAGCCGGTCGGCCGGCAGCCGGCGGTTCGCCACGGACCGGGCCTGGAGGATCTCGCCCCGTTCGCCGGCGCGCCGGAACTGGATCAGCGCCTCGCCCCACCGGCCCGTGACGGCGCCACGGTCGTCCACCGCGTACTGGTCCCCACGCCGGTCCAGCTCGGCGGTGATCATCGCCAGGCTCAGCGGGCGGGGCTCCCCGTCCGGCAGGCCGTCGTCGGGCGGGTCGTCGGCGTCGTCGTCCGCGTCGTCGTCGGGCGGCAGGGGCACCGGTGCGGCGGCCGGCCGTTCGGCCAGCCAGGACGCGATCCGGCCGGACTGGTGGCCGGTGCCGTTGCGGGCGTCGAAGCTGCCGGCCAGCGCGGTGGCCACCCCGAGCAGGGTGGCGCCCAGCGTGGCCACGTCGAGCTCGGCGGCCGGCCGCACCCCGTACGCCGGGCGGTGCACCGTCCGCCCGCCGAGCCCCGCCTCCACGGCGAGGGCGCAGACCAGCGCCCCGGCGGCGGCGAACTCCATGGCGGACAGGTCGTCGTGCGGCCGGTCCAGCCGGGGCAGTTGCTCGGCGAGGACGTCGACGCCCCGAGCGGGGTGTCCGGCCAGCGCACACCACCGCAGGTGCGCGGCGAGCAGCGGGAAGGCGGCCCGCTCCCGCCGGTGCCGCCGGTACGCCCGCACGTGTGCCTCGGCCGCCCGCTCGGGCTCCCCGGTCCGCAGCCAGGACAGCAGCCCGGCGACCAGCGTCCGCTCCGGCTGCTCGGTGCAGTCGACGCCGCCGTGCGCGGAGTCCGGCAGGGCGGCCAGCGCGGCCCGGTGGTCGCCCCAGCCGGCGAGCAGTTCCGCCCGTCGGGCCGCCGCGCAGTCCGGGCAGCCGCCGACCGGCCCCGGATCGGCCGTCGACCATTGGTCGTACCACCGCCGGGCGGTGGGCTCGTCGCCGAGGTGGTCGGCGATGCGGCAGCGCAGCTCGGCGACCACCGCCGGGTCGTCGGCGGCGCGCGCGGCGAGGTCGTCCAGCATGGACCGGGCCTGGTCCAGCCCGACCCGGGGCGAGCCGAGCAGGGCCTCGACCGCGTACCGCCGGTAGCGCCGCAGCGGCTCGGCCTGGTCTGCCGCCAGCAGGTCGGGGCGGCGCTCCACCGTGGCGAGGCAGCGGCGCACCGGCTCGATCAGCCGCCACCGCTGCCCGTGCAGGAGGTACGCCTCGATGAGCGCGAACCGGGCCGCCAGGGCCGTCCGGTCGTCGCCGGTGGCGTCGGCGTGCGCGGCGATGCGTTCCAGCTCGGTGCTGCGGGCCTCGCCGTCGGGGCTGTCGCGGGCGTCGGCGAGCGCTCCGGCCAGCGCGGGGTCGGGCGCCCGGCCCCCGCGCCGCAGCCCGCTCCACCAGCCGGGCAGCCCGAACGGGTCGAGGCCGCGACCGGCCAGGTCCCCGCCGCGGCCCGTCACGCCACCACCCCGCCGGGCAGCCGGGCCACCTCGGTGGCGAGCTGGCAGCCGGTGGCGATGCCGCAGTCGAGCAGCTGGTCGAGCTGGTGCGCGGTGACGCCGCGTTCCAGGTCGGTGATGACCTCGCCGCAGATCCGGGCCCGCCCGTCGTCCTCGACGTGCACGAAGGCCTTCGGCCAGAGCCGGTCGTGGTTCCACGCGTTGCAGAAGGCGTGCAGCGCCGGCACGTACTCGATGGGGAACGCCGGCGCGGTCAGGGTGCGGACCTGGAGCAGCTCGCCGTTGGCGCCGGGGCGCAGGAACCAGATCAGGCTGTCGTCCCAGCGGCCGACCAGGTCGCCGTCGGCGTCGGCCTGGACACGGTATCCCCGGCTGTGCAGCACGGCGGCCATCAGCTCGCCGGTCAGCGGTTCCAGCGCCCCCGGGTGCCCGGCCAGGTGGCCGTCCCGACCGTCCTCGGTTCCCGGCGACGACATGGGGGCAACCCTTCTGAGGCAGATATCACGTGACGCGGCGGGGCCCGCGCTGCGACACGCGGACACGACCCGGAAAGGCGGCGATCTGCCGGGTCACGCCATTAGGTTGATGCTATGGCGGGCCGTACCTCTCAGGCGAGCCGGCGGCGCGGCGCGTCGCCGCGTGGCACCACGAACAGTCGTGCCCGTCAGCCGGCGAAGAAGACCGCCCGCGCGGCGGCCCGGCGGCGGCCGGCGGCCCGGTCCGGCCCGGGTCCGATGGTCGGGCAGGCGCTCCGCGCACTGTGGATGGGGATGGCGCACGGCCTCGGCTGGGCGTTCCGGCAGGCCGGCTCCGCCCGGGGGCTCGACCCGGAGCAGCGCCGCGACGGCGCGGGCCTGCTGGTCTTCGGCCTCGCCCTGCTCAGCGCGGTGGCCCTCTGGTTCTCCGGCGCCGGCCCGGTGGGCGCGCGGCTGGCCGACACCTTCCGGCTCTTCCTCGGGGCGATCTCGGTCGTGGTGCCGGTGCTGCTGATGATCGGCGCCTGGCGGTTGATGCGCGAGCCCGTCGATCCCGAGCACCGCGGCCGGGGCCTGGTCGGCTGGACCTCGATGCTGGTCGCCACCGCCGCGATGCTGCACATCGGACAGGACCCGGCCGACGCGGGCCAGCGCGACTTCGCCGGCGGTCTGGTCGGCGCCGGCGTCGGCAGCCTGATGGAGCGGGCGGTCACCGCCTGGGTGGCGGTGCCGCTGCTGATCCTGCTGCTGGTCTTCGGCCTGCTGGTGGTCACCGCGACCCCGATCAACAAGGTCCCGGAGCGGCTCGGCCTGCTGTTCGGCACCCGGATCGCCCCGCCGGGGGTGGAGGAGGAGACGGACGAGGAGCCCGCCCGGCCGGCGCCCCGTAAGCGCCGGGCGAAGCGGGCGGCCCCGCCGCCGCCCGACCCGGCGGAGTTCGACGACGACCTCGACGGGGTGGACCTCCAGGAGACCCTGGTGCTGCCCCGCAAGCCCCCGGGCCGGGTTCCGGCCACCCGCAGGCCGGCGGAGCCGCCGGAGCACTCGCCCGCCCCGACGCGGGCCGAGCAGCTCGCGTTGACCGGGCTGGCGGGCGACTACACGCTGCCGCCGGCGAACATCCTCGGCAGTGGCGCGGCCCCGAAGTCCCGGAGCAAGGCCAACGACGAGGTGATCGTCGCGCTCACCGGCGTCTTCGAGCAGTTCGGTGTGGACGCGGCCGTCACCGGGTTCACCCGCGGGCCCACCGTCACCCGCTACGAGGTGGAGCTGGGCCCGGGCGTCAAGGTCGAGCGGATCACCCAGCTCTCCCGCAACATCGCGTACGCCGTCAAGTCGCCGGACGTGCGGATCCTCAGCCCGATCCCGGGCAAGAGCGCGGTCGGGGTGGAGATCCCGAACACCGACCCGGAGAACGTGGCGCTCGGCGACGTGCTGCGGTCGCGGGCCGCCACCAGCGACCACCACCCGATGGTGGTGGCGCTGGGCAAGGACATCGAGGGCGGCTACGTGGTGGCCAACCTCGCCAAGATGCCGCACATCCTGATCGCTGGCGCGACGGGCGCGGGCAAGTCGTCCTGCCTGAACTCGCTGCTGGTGTCCATCCTCACCCGGGCCACGCCGGACGAGGTGCGGCTGCTGCTGATCGACCCGAAGCGGGTCGAGATGACGGGCTACGAGGGCATCCCGCACCTGGTCACCCCGATCGTGACCAACGCGAAGAAGGCGGCCGACTCGCTGGAGTGGGTCGTCCGCGAGATGGACATGCGCTACGACGACCTCGCCGCCAACGGGGTCCGGCACATCGACGACTTCAACCGCAAGGTGCGCAGCGGCGAGATCAAGGCGCCGCCGGGCAGCGAGCGGGAGATGCGCCCGTACCCGTACCTGCTGGTGATCGTGGACGAGTTGGCCGACCTGATGATGGTCGCCCCGCGCGACGTGGAGGACTCGGTCGTCCGGATCACCCAGCTCGCCCGCGCGGCCGGCATCCACCTGGTGCTGGCCACCCAACGCCCGTCGGTCGACGTGGTCACCGGCCTGATCAAGGCCAACGTGCCGTCCCGCCTGGCGTTCGCCACCTCCTCGCTGGCCGACTCGCGGGTCATCCTCGACCAGCCGGGCGCGGAGAAGCTGCTGGGCCGCGGCGACGGCCTGTTCCTGCCGATGGGCGCCTCGAAGCCGATCCGGATCCAGGGCGCCTGGGTGACCGAGCGCGAGATCGCCGACGTGGTGAAGTTCTGCAAGGACCAGCGCGAGCCGGAGTTCCGCCCGGACGTGCTCGTCGCGCCGGACGCCGGCAAGAAGAAGATCGACGAGGAGATCGGCGACGACCTCGACCTGCTGGTGCAGGCGGTCGAGCTGGTGGTCACCTCGCAGTTCGGCTCGACCTCGATGCTCCAGCGCAAGCTGCGGGTCGGCTTCGCCAAGGCGGGGCGGCTGATGGACCTCATGGAGACCCGGGGCGTGGTCGGCCCGTCGGAGGGGTCCAAGGCCCGGGACGTGCTGGTCAAGCCGGACGAGCTGGAGGAGGTCCTGGTCGGCCTGCGCGGCGGCGAGGACTAGGCCCCCGTCCACACACACGCGACGGGCCCGCCGGCACTCCGGCGGGCCCGGTCTCCGCTGGGGGAGCGGTGGGTCAGTTGTTGACGAGCGCGTTGATGATCAGCAGGCTGACCACGATGGCGGCCACGTTGGCGGCGGCGGCGTACCAGCCGAGCGGCTTGTCACCGAGCACGGCGCCGACGATGCCCAGGACCAGCCCGATCACGCCGAAGATGAGCGGGTTGAGCAGGAGCGCGAGGACCGCGAAGACGAAGCCCACGATGGTGCAGATGCGGGCGGCGTTGGTGCGCGGGCGGGCGGTCGAGTGCATGTTGGCCATGTCTGCCTCCGTGGGTGAGAGCCTTTCCGGTGCCAGGCACAGCTCTACCCACTGTGGTCGTCCGTCACGCCTCGCCCCTGTGGACGCCGGTCAGTGGAAGACCTTCAGGCCGACGACGCCGGCGACCACCAGCAGCAGGCAGGCTATCCGGGGCAGGCTGGCCGGCTCGTTCAGCGCGAGCATCCCGACCAGGGCGGTGCCGACCGCGCCGATGCCGACCCAGACGACGTAGCCGGTGCCGACCGGGATCTCGCGCAGCGCGTACGCCAGGCCGGCCATGCTGAGCACCAGGGTCACCACGAAGACCAGCGACGGGACGAGCCGGGTGAAGCCGGCGCTGCGGTCGAGGGCGATCGCCCACGCGGTCTCGAGAAGTCCGGAGACCACCAGCACGATCCAGGCCATGGAAGATCACCTCTGCGTAGGCGCCCGGACCGTCGGGCCGGGAGGAGTGGGTTCGGTACACACACGCGGGGCGTCTTGGCCTGACCGGGTACGCCCACCACTCGTCCGGGGCGACCTGGGGCCGCCACGACCGACGGTAGCACCGGCCGGGCGGCGCCCGGGGTGAGCCGGGCCACCGCGGGTTGACCTGAACCTCGCTTCAACTTGCAGTATCGGGGTATGCCGTTGCTCTTCTCCGATCCCGAGGTCGCCGCCGCGCTGGACGCCCCCACCACGGTCGCCGCGATGCGGGACGCCCTGCTCGCCGCGTACGCCGGCCGCCTGGTGGCCCCGCCCCGGGCCGCCGCGCCGCTGGGCGGGGGACGGATGGTGCTCACCGCCGGCCACCTCACCGGCGAGTGGTACGGCTACCGCTCGTACGACACGTTCGGGCACCCGGAGAGCGAGCAGGTGGTGGTGCTGCACGACGGGCGTACCGGGGCGGTCCGGGCGGTGGCGGTCGGGGAGGAGTTGGGCTCCCGGCGTACCGGCGGGCTCGGCGGGGTCGCGGTGGACGCCCTGGCCCGGCCGGACGCCGCCACCCTGGGCGTGATCGGCTCCGGCGGGCAGGCGTGGACCCAGGTCTGGGCCGCCGCCGCCGTCCGTCCGCTGCGCGAGGTCACCGTGCACAGCCGCTCCGCCGCCCGGCGGGAGGCGTTCGCCGCCCGGGTCCGCGCCGAGCTGGGCGTGCCGGCGCGGGCGGTGGACTCGGCGCGGGCCGCCGTCCGGGACCGCCACGTCGTGGTGCTCGCCACCACCGCCGTCGGCCCCGTGCTCGATGCCGCCGACCTGGCCCCCGGCACCCACGTGAACACGGTCGGCTTCAAACAGGTCGACCGGCACGAGTTCGGCACCGACCTGCTGGACGCCGCCGACCTGCTGGTCACCGACTCGCCGGCGCAGGCGGCCGCGTACGACCCGCCGATGCTGGCGACGCTGCCCGCGTACGCCGGGCGGTTGCGCGACCTGGGCGCGGTGCTGACCGGCGCCGTTCCCGGCCGGACCGGCGCGGACCAGGTCTCGGTCTTCTGCTCGACCGGCCTGGCCGGCACGGAGGTCTTCCTGCTCGACCGGCTGGTCGGGGTGGGCGCGGCGGCGGTCTGAGCCGGCCGCGGCCGCCGGGAGCGTGCGGGCGGCCCGCCGTTGGCGGCAGCCGGCCGCCCGCCCGGTACCCTCGGATGGTGTCTGCCACCTCCCCTTCCCCCGCCGACGGCCGCCGTGTCGCCCTGCTGACCCTGGGCTGTGCCCGCAACGAGGTCGACTCGGAGGAGCTGGCCGCCCGGCTGCACGCCGACGGCTGGCAGGTCACCACCGACGGCGAGGGCGCCGACGTGGTGGTCGTGAACACGTGCGGCTTCGTGGAGAAGGCGAAGCAGGACTCCATCCAGACCCTGCTGGCCGCCGCCGACACCGGGGCCAAGGTGGTCGCCGCCGGCTGCATGGCCGAGCGGTACGGCCGCGAGCTGGCCGACAGCCTCCCCGAGGCGCAGGCGGTGCTGAGCTTCGACGACTACCCGGACATCGCCGCCCGGCTGGACGCGGTGGTCGCCGGCGAGCGGATCGACGCGCACACCCCGCGCGACCGGCGCGAGCTGCTGCCCCTCACCCCCGTCTCCCGGCGGGACAGCGGGGTGTCGCTGCCCGGCCACGGCACCCCGGTCCGGGGCGTCACCGAGACCGACGAGCACACCCCGGCCCACCTGCGCCAGGTGCTGCGCCACCGGCTCGACACCGGCCCGGTCGCCTCGCTCAAGCTGGCCAGCGGCTGCGACCGGCGCTGCGCGTTCTGCGCCATCCCCGCCTTCCGCGGCGCCTTCGTCTCCCGTACGCCGGACGAGCTGCTCGCCGAGGCGGAGTGGCTGGCCAAGACCGGCGTTCGCGAGCTGGTGCTGGTCAGCGAGAACTCCACCTCCTACGGCAAGGACCTGGGCGACCCCCGGGCGCTGGAGAAGCTGCTGCCCCAGCTCGCCGCGATCGACGGCATCGTCCGGGTGCGGGCGAGCTACCTCCAGCCGGCCGAGACCCGGCCCGGCCTGGTCGAGGCGATCGCCACCACGCCCGGCGTGGCGCCCTACTTCGACCTGTCGTTCCAGCACTCGAGCGAGCCGGTGCTGCGCCGGATGCGCCGTTTCGGCTCCACCGAGCGGTTCCTGGAGCTGCTGGCGAGCGCCCGCGCGCTGGCGCCGGCCGCGGGCGCGCGGAGCAACTTCATCGTCGGCTTCCCGGGCGAGACCCGCGGCGACTACCAGGAGCTGGTGCGGTTCCTGACCGAGGCCCGGCTCGACGCGATCGGGGTGTTCGACTACAGCGACGAGGACGGCACCGAGGCCGCCGGGCTGCCCGGCAAGGTCTCCGCCGCCACGCTCAAGCGTCGCTACGACAAGCTCAGCGCGCTCGCCGACGAGCTCTGCTCGCAGCGCGCCGAGGACCGCCTGGGCGCCACGGTCGAGGTGCTGGTCGACTCGGTCGACGACGGCGTGGTCGAGGGGCGGGCGGCCCACCAGGCCCCCGAGGTCGACGGCTCGACCACCCTCGTCGCCCCGTCCGGCGGCGGGGTGGACCTGGCCGCGCTGCGCCCGGGTGACCTGGTGCGGGCGACGGTGACCAGCACCGAGGGAGTGGACCTGGTGGCGGTCCCGGATGAGATGATCTCGGCGGCGCCCGGCGCAACACGGTGACGGCGGGCCCGGACGGAGCGGGGGAGCCAGGTGGTGGGGTGCCAGGTACGCCACGGCCGCCGGAGCGGGGTGCGGCGGTGACCGGGGCGACGGAATCGACGCCCGCGCCGGTGGTGGCCGGCGTACCGGTGATGAACGCGGCCAACGCGCTCACCGCGCTGCGGCTGGTCCTGGTGCCGGTCTTCGCGGCGTCCGTGGTCGCCTCGGCGATGACCCACGCCGGCTGGCGGATGGTCGCCTGCCTGATCTTCGCCGTCGCCTCCGCGACCGACCTGGTCGACGGCTGGATCGCCCGCCGGTTCGCCCTGGTCACCTCGGTGGGCAAGGTCGCCGACCCGATCGCGGACAAGGCCCTCACCGGGGCCGCGCTGCTGCTGCTCTCCTGGTACGACCAGTTGCCCTGGTGGGTGACCGCCGTGATCCTCGTCCGCGAGCTGGGCATCACCGCGCTGCGGTTCTGGGTGATCCGCCACGGCGTGATCGCGGCCAGCCGGGGCGGCAAGATCAAGACTGCGCTCCAGATCCTGGCCATCACGTGGTACCTGTGGCCGATGCCGGCCGTGCTCGCCGCCGTCGGCCCGTGGATCATGGCCGCCGCGGTCGGCGTCACGGTGATCACCGGCTTCGACTACGTCGCGCAGGCCCTCCGGCTGCGCCGCCCCACCGCCTGACCCGGCGCCCGTACCGGCCGTCCTCGCCCGCCCGGCCCGGCCCCTCTCCCGCCCGGCGCCGCGCCCGTCGGGAAGGATGAGTAGGGCCGGCGGGGCGGGGAAAGGATCCGGGACATGGACAGTGACGCTGAGGAAACGCGGCCGGCCGGAAGCCCGGCGGCCGGCGTGGTGCACAGCCTCTCGGAACGGCACGAGACCCTGGCCACCGTCGAGTCGCTCACGGGTGGCCTGCTGGCCGCCTCGATCGTGGAGATCGCCGGGGTGAGCGGGATCTACCGGGGCGGCCTGGTGGTCTACGCCACCGAGCTCAAGTCGCTGCTCGCCGACGTACCCGAGGACCTGCTGGCCGACCGGGGACCGGTCGACCCGGACGTGGCGGTCGCCCTCGCCGAGGGCGGACGGCACCGCTGCGGGGCCGACTGGGGCCTGGCCACCACCGGGGTGGCCGGTCCCGAACCGCAGGACGGCAAGCCGGTCGGGCTGGTCTACGTCGCCGTGGCCGGGCCGTCCGGCACCGAGGTCCGGCAGCTCGACCTGGCCGGCGGTCGCGACCACATCCGCTCGGCCGCGGTCGTCGAGGCGTTGCGGCTGCTCGCCGCGCGGATCCACCAGACCGACGCCGCCGGGGCGGCAGCGTCCGACAGCCGGGCGGCCGGGGCCGACGGCGGGCGGACCGACGCGGCCGGCGCGGGTCGCCGCTGACGGCCTTCTGAGGATCCGAGGGGCGGGGTGGGATGTCGTGGGGGCCCGCAACGGGTACGGTTGCGGGAAGGCTCCGACGACCGGTCCGGCTCGACGTGCCGGACGGGCCGCCTGGAAGAGTGGTGTCCCTCAGGGGGAGGTGCGAATGGTCCTGCTACGCCGCGTGATCGGTGACGCACTGCGGGCGCGCCGGCAGGGGCAGCACCGCACCCTGCGCGAGGTCTCCTCCGCCGCCAACGTCAGCCTCGGCTACCTCTCCGAGATCGAACGCGGCCAGAAGGAGCCCTCCAGCGAGCTGCTGGCCGCGATCTGCGACGCCCTCGGCGCGCGCCTCTCCGAGCTGCTGCGTGAGGTCAGCGACACCGTCGCCCTCGCCGAGCAGATGCCCGGCGTGCTGGTGCCGGTGCAGGACGAGCCGGCCGCGCCCGTCGCCGTACGCAGGAGCACGGGTCGGGGCGTGCACCAGGTCAGCTCGGACGGCACGGTCGCCGTCCAGGTCCGCCAGGACTCCCCGCTCAAGGCCACCCTGCGCAGCAGCTCCCGGGTCCGGGGCAGCGAGCGCGACGTGGTCTGCGCCGCCTGATCCACTTCCTCTTTCTCGCCACGTGGTCGGCCTCGACGGCGCCGCGTACCCTTGATCGCGGACGGCGTCGGCGCTCGCTTCGCTCGCCGGTACGGATGCCCCGGTGGCGTCCGGCTGGGACGATGGAGCCACTGCCGCGCCGGAGCCGGCCGGGAGCACCCGGCGCGGTCCAGGCGGAGCGACGCTACTGAGGGGACAACGCAAAGATGGCGAACCCGTTCGTCAAGGGGTGGAAGTACCTGATGGCGCTCTTCGGCGCCAGGATCGACGAGCACGCCGATCCGAAGGTGCAGATCCAGCAGGCCATCGAGGAGGCCCAGCGCCAGCACCAGGCGCTGGTCCAGCAGGCCGCAGCCGTGATCGGCAACCAGCGGCAGCTGGAGATGAAGCTGTCCCGTCAGATGTCCGAGGTCGAGCGGTTGCAGGCCAACGCCCGCCAGGCACTGGTCCTCGCCGACCAGGCCCGCGCCCGGGGCGACGAGACCGAGGCCGGTCGCTACGAGCAGTCCGCGCAGACCCTGGCCACCCAGCTGGTCTCGGCCGAGCAGGCCACGGAGGACCTCAAGACCCTGCACGACCAGGCGCTCGGCGCCGCCGCCCAGGCCCGCCGGGCGGTCGAGAACAACTCGATGATCCTCCAGCAGAAGCTCGCCGAGCGCACCAAGCTGCTCAGCCAGCTGGAGCAGGCCAAGATGCAGGAGAGCGTGGCCCGCTCGCTGGAGTCGATGTCGTCGCTGACCGCCCCCGCCAACACGCCCTCGCTCGACGAGGTGCGCGACCGCATCGAGCAGCGGTACGCCACGGCGATGGGCCGCGCCGAACTGGCCGGCAACTCCGTCGAGGGCCGCATGCTGGAGATCCAGAAGTCGACCCTGGACTCGGCCGGCTCCTCCCGGCTGGAGCAGATCCGGTCGAGCATGGCCGGCGAGCAGCTCGGCGGCAAGCAGGAACGACCGGGTGTGGAGCAGCAGGCCCAGCCCGCCGCGCCGGCCGCCGACCCGGCGGCCGCCGCCCGGCTGAACGAGCTCCGGGCCAGCATGGGCCGGGAACGTGGCACCGGAGACACCACCGCCGCCGGCTGAGCGGCCGGGTCGAGGAGGCAGAGGTGGCAGACGAGCGCACGCGGTACTTCCGGCGCCTGAGCCGGTTGCGGCGGTCCGCGCGCCGGTGGAGCGTCACGGCCGGCGGCCTGGGCGGCGCCGCCGCCGTGCTGACCCCGTACGCCGGACTGGGGCTGCCCGACGCGGCCTGGGCGGCCGGGGCGGGCGGCGCGCTGGTGCTCGCCGCTTGGCGCTGGGTCGACCTGCGGGCGCTGGCCGCCCGGCCGGCACCACCGGCGCTCGACCCGGCCGAGGCCGCCGCCCGGTCCCGCGCCAGGCTGGTCGCCGCCGTGGAGCGGCTCCCCGTCGGCCCCGGCGTGCTGGCCGAGGTCCGCCGGGTGCGCTCCCGGGTGGCGCTGCGCGGCACCAGCGCCGCCGAGCCGTGGGCCCGGCTGGACCGGGCCGCCCTGACCCTCGCCGGGATGACCGGCCGGCTCACGGGGCTCGCCTCGCCGGCCGTGCTGGAGGCCGCCGAGGCCGACCGGTCGCTGCGGGACCTCGCCGACCGGGTGGCCAGCGTCGAGCGCACGCTGCGGCTCGCCCCTGCCGAGTCCCGGCCGGCGCTGGCCGAGGCGCACCGGGCCCTGAGCACGCAGCTGGAAGAGGGCGTCACCGCGTACGAGCGGCTCGTCGTGGCCGCCGCCGGCTACGTCGCCGGGGACGCCCACCCCGACGCCGCGCACCCGGCCGCCTCCCGCCTCACGGAGGCGACCGACCTGCTGCACGGCGTCGCCACGGCCCTGACCGAACTCCGCGCCGTCGGCGCCCCCCTCCGCACCCCCTGACCCCGCCCCGCCCGCACCTCCCCGCCGAGCCTCCCGCCCCTCCTGCGCGCCCCACCACAACTGCGTGATCGACGCGGAGACGGACGTGGAGGCGGGCGTGGGGCGCGGGGTGGGGAGGGGTCAGGGGGGTGTGGTTATCGGCACCGGGCCGGTGAACGGGGAGCTGCCGACGACGTTGAACGACCGGATCCGGTAGTGGTAGGTGACGCCGCGCGCCAGCCCGGTGTTGGTGAAGCCCCGGCCGGTGACGGTGAAGGTTGCCACCTCCCGGCCGAACGCCGGGTCCAGCGCCCGCTGCACGATGAACCCCGCGCCCGGTGCGGCCGGCGTGCTCGCCGCCCAGGCGAGGATCACCGTCGCCGTGTCCGGCCCGGGTGCCGTCGCGGTGGCGGTCACCCCCGTGGGCGGGGTCGGTGCCGGCGGGGTGGTCGCCCGGGCCACCGTCGACCAGGCCGACGCGGCGCCGAGATAGGTGGTCCGCACCCGGTAGTAGTACGTGGTGTCGGGGGCGACGGCGATGTCGAGATGGTTGTCGCCGACGCCGATCGCGGTGGTGCCCGGCCCGCTGCTGAACGTCGGGTTGGTGGCCCGCTGCACGTCGATCCCGGTGGCGAAGGAGCGGTTGGCCCAGCGCAGCGCGATCCGCAGCGGCGCGGCCGGCGGGATCGCCGCGGTCAGCCCGGCCGGCGCGGCGAGGTGCACCGAGGCCGGCACGCTGTTGGACCACGTGGAGCAGCTCACCGCGTTCTCCGCCCGGATCCGGTAGTGGTAGGTCACCCCGGGGGTGACGCTGGCGTCGGTGTAGCGGGTCGCCGTGGCCGCCACGGTGATCGCCGTGAGGCCCGCCGTGAAGGCGGCGTCGGTGGCCCGTTGGAGCTGGTGGCTGGTGGCCGGTGGCCGGCTGCCGTTGCCGGTCCAGGTCAGCGCGATCGCGGGCAGCGCGGTGGCCGAGCCGGGGGCGGGGGTCGCGGTCAGCCCGGTCGGTGCCCGGGGCGACACCCGCAGCACCAGCGGCCGGATCATGCCCTGGTCCCGGTGGCCGCCGAGCTGGCTGTGCCAGTGGTACTCCCAGCCGAGGTTGACGAGCTGGTTCACCACGACCGCGGGGCGGCCGTCGACCGGGCTGACCGGGGTCGAGCCGGTCCGGGCGCCCGCCGGCCGTAGCGGGTCGAGCAGCCGTACGCTGTCGCCGATCTTGAACGGCAGGGGCGGCGCGACCGGCCGGAGCGCGACGATCACGTCCTCGCGCGGGTCGACCCGGACGACCTGCTTCCAGCCCCGCTCCGCCGGGTGCGGCCGCCGGGTGGCGCCGTCCCAGCCGACCCGGCCGACCAGCTGCACGTCGCAGCCGGTGAACCGCACCGGCTGGGTCTGCCGGCTGTTGCCGCGGATCCGCCAGAGCTGGGTGCCGTCGCCGGCCCCGCCCACCGCGACGGCCGGGTCGCTGACGTGCAGCACCTCGGTGGCCGGGTCGGTCGGCCCGAGCGGCAGGACGGTGGAAGAGAGCGGCCCGGCGTGCGGGTGCCCGACGCCGAGCCGGCCGACGAGCCGGCCGTGCTCCGGTTCGAAGACCTGCTGCACCGCCTTGACCTCCAGCGGCAGGAGCACCGGGGCGGCGGCGCCGGCCGGGACGAAGCTGACCGTCGTGGCGTGCACCGGGACCACCGTGTCGCGCGCGGTCCGGGTGCCGAACGCCACGTCGTACGCCGGCTGCGGCACGATCGGCGGGCGCTGGCTGGCCGCGTACGCCTCGGGCAGGCGCCCGCGCAGCCGCGCCAGGTCGTACGGCGGCGCCGGGGTGCCGGCGACCCGGAACTGGAGCAGGGTACGGGTGTTCGGCCCGTACCCGGGGCGGGTCGGCGGCGCCCCGCCCTCGGCGCTGCGGTCCGGGGCGCCGGTGAAGTGGTCGGCGCGCGGGTCGAAGCCGGGCAGCGGGGCCGGGCAGTCGTTGTAGAGGATCAGCGTGCCGCCGGGCGCGACGGTGGAGAAGTCCACCAGCACGTCGGCCGCCTCCCCCGGGGCGAGCAGCAGCGCGTGCGCGTCGACGTTGAGCACGGTCGGGTCGCGCCGGTCGTACCGGTAGCCCACCGGCCGGTTCGGCACCACCACCGGCGCGGGCAGCAGGCCGCACTCGTTGCCGATCTGGACGAGCTCCGGGCCGGCGGCGCGCGGGTCCGGCACCCCGCCGTCGCGCCCGTCCGTCGGCCAGCCGGCGGGCCGGTCCGGTGCGCGTACCGCCTCCACCATCGGCACCTCGCCGGCGTCGGCGTCGACCAGCCCGCCGTCCGGGTCCCACATCGGTCCGTCGGAGCGGGCCCGGTAGAGCTGGAGGTTCAGGCCGCGGTCCAGGCAGGCGTTGAGGATCCGGAACCGGTACGTCCTCGGCTCGACCTCCAGGTACGGGTACGCGGTCCCGTTGACCAGCACGGTGTCGCCGAACGCGTCCGGCACCGCCGAGGGGTGCGGGACGCCGGGCGCGAGCGATGGCTCGTCGGGTGCGGCGACGGGATCGTGGTGCGGGTTCGGCACGGGGTCCGCCCGGTGCCGCGTACCGCCGTGCTCCCGCTGCCCGGCGTCGTCGCCCGTACGCGACCACGGGCCGTAGTCCCACCGGCCGGTCGGGTTCGTCCCGTCGGCCCGGTGCGGGTTCTGTCGGGGCTGGTAGACGTGCGGGTGCCAGAGGCTGCCCCGGGAGCCCCAGCGGTCCCGGTCCCACGTCGGGTCCTCCCCGGCGAGCTGGGCGTCCTCCGACACGAACGTCTTGTCCTCGATCACCAGGGGCACCTGGTCGGCGGGGAGCACCTGGTCGGCGACGAGCCGCTCCTCGGCGGGGTCGGTGAGCAGGTAGAGGGCGACCTGCCCGGAGTAGACGGTGAGCCGGGCCAGGCCGACGGTGTTGTCGTGGAACCAGCACAGCCGCCCGCTCTGCTCGTTCGGGTAGTAGAGCGTGGTGGCGCCCGCGCCGGGCGGCGGCATGTCGGGCACGTGGGTCAGGCCGGGCCCCGTCGGGTAGGGGGTGATCTCACCGGCCGGGGTCACCCACTGCCAGGGGTTGCCGGCGCTGGTCCAGCCGGTGTGGGCGCCCGCCAGCCGCAGCACCGCCCGGTTCTGCGGGTAGGGCGCCGGGCCGTCGAGTGGGCCGGCCCCGGCGCCGTCGACGGTCGGGTCGACCGGCAGGAAGAGTTCGCCGGAGCGGCCGGTGGGGAGCTGGTTGATGAACTTGACCCGGACCGGCCGGCCGCGCCGGGCCAGGATGAGCGGGCCGAGGTGCCAGGGGCGCCCCGCCGGCGCGACCGTGTTGTGCCCGTGGGCGTCCGTGCCGAGGTTGAGCTGCCGGTAGCCGCGCAGCCGGGTCGCCGGCAGGTCCCGGTGCAGCCGCTGCGCGTACTGCTCCAGGCCGATCTCGTAGTAGTCGCTGCCCGGATAGCTGACGGTGTCCGGCACCGCCACCGGCAGGTGGGCGCCCAGCTCGGTGCGGCCGAGTGCGCCGGGGCGGGGCAGCGCGTCGACGAACTTGCGGATGCCGGTGCCGGGCACCACGCAGCCGTCGGCGTCGACGACCGGCAGCGGGCTGCGGGCCTGGTTCGGCAGCGGGCCGAAGTAGCGCGGGACGGCGGCCGGGTCGAGGCTGGCCGGCGCGGCGACCGGCTCCGCCGCGCGCCGGGCCGCCGGCACGGGACCCGCCCCGGTCCCGTCGGCGTCGTGCTCGGCGCGGGCGCTCGCCCGCTCCGCCCACGGGATCCGGAGTCTGCGGAACAGCTCCATGGCTCTCCCCGGTGTCCGGGCGCGGCGGCCACCACGTCGGCGTGGCGGACCGGTCGCGCGTCGCTGACGATGCGTGAGGAGTCAACCGCAGCATGCAACCTCGACGGCGATGTTAGGAAGTACCCAATCGTCCGTATCTGCGGGAGGGCTGCGACTCACCGCCGTGCCGGCGGAGTGTCCCGCCCGACACGCCGACCGGGTGGCTGCGTGCCGCACCGGCCCGGCCGTGTCAGTCGGCGGGACGCTCCGGCTGGCAGACCGGGCACCAGTAGGTGACCCGCTCGCCCAGTTCCTCCTTGCGGATCGCGGTGCCGCACCGCCGGCAGGGCTGGGCGCGCCGGCCGTAGACGTAGCTGGTCTGCCCCCGGCGCAGCAATCCGGTGGTGCTCTGGGTCCAGCGGCCCCGGTTCGCCGCGAGCAGCTTCTGCGCCAGGGCGACGGTGCCGGCGAGGTCCGGCACCGCGCGCACCGGGGTCCACGGCGAGACGCCGCGCAGGAAGAGCACCTCGCACTTGTAGAGGTTGCCGACGCCGGCCAGGTTGCGCTGGTCCAGCAGCGCCTCGGCGATGGTGACGTCGGGGTCGGCGGCCAACCGGCGCACCGCCTCCGCCGGGTCCCAGTCCGCGCCGAGCAGGTCGGGGCCGAGGTGCCCGACGAGCGACTCCTCGTCGGCGGTCGGCACCAGCGCCAACTCGTGCAGGTGGTAGCCGACGGCGACCGCCCGCGCGCTGCGCAGCACGACCCGGATCAGGTGCGCCGGCCGGCCCGTCCAGCGTTCCCCGGACGCGTACGCCCGCCAGGCGCCGTCCATCCGCAGGTGCGAGTGCAGCGTCCAGCGCGCCCCGCCGTCGTCTCCCGGGGCCGCGTCCCCGGCCGCACCGCCACCCTGCGCCGAGGCCGTGTCACCCTGCGCCGAGGCCGTGTCACCCTGCGCCAAGGCCGTGCCGGCCTGCGGTGCGATCGGGGCGTCGGGCGGTGGCGTGGCGTGCGGTGGGGCGGTGAGCCGCAGCAGCAGGTGCTTGCCCCGGCTGGCCGACTCCCGCACCGTCCAGCCGGCGAGGTCGGTCGCGGCGAGCTGCGGCACCCGGAAGTCGCTGCCGGTCAGGCGGGCGCCGGCCAGGGCACGGTGCAGTACGCGGGCGGTGTTCCAGACGGTGTCGCCTTCGGGCACCCGTCCATCCTTCCTCGTCCGAGTCGAATTCGCATGTGTCGCTATTTGTATGGAGGTTCCTGTCGATCTACTGACAAGGGCACGATCAGGGAGTTCTGAGGAGAATGCCCATGATTCTGCCCCAACGTCGCGCCCGTACCGCCGCCCTGACCGTCATCCTCGCCCTCGCTCTCGTACCCGCCCCGAGCCCCGCGCTCGCCGCCGACGGCGGCGAACGGTGGAGCACCGACCTCTCCCGCGTCGACGCCGACGACGTCAACGTCCGGCACACCCGCGCCGGCCTCCGCCTGGCCGACCCCCGCCCCGCGCCGGCCCGCGCGCCCCGCAGCGCGGTCGCCGAGGGGATCTTCCTCGCGTCGCCGCGCACCCTGGCCCGGCCGGCCACCCGGATCCGCGCGGCCGTCGACGCCCGCACCGCCGCCGGCGGCACCGCCGAGGCCCAGGTGCGGGGCTGGCGGGCGGCGGGCTGGACCGAGTGGCGCGAGGCCGCTAGCGGGGCGGTCTTCGACCGGCCGGTCACCCGCGTGCAGACCCGGGTGGTGCTCACCGCGAGCCGGCCGGGCGCGACCGCGGAGGTGCGCGCCGTGCGACTCACCGCCGACACCGTCGCCGCCGTCGCCGCCTCGCCCGGCCGCACCTACCGGGTGTACGCGACGCGGATCGGGCTGGTCGGCGAGGTGACCGCCAACGGGCACACGATCGTGGTCGGGGACCACTTCGTCGCGCTGCCGTCCCGGCGCGCCCTGGCCCCGGGGAACACCGGCGACTACACCGTGCGGGTCTGCACCACCACGGGCAGCCGCTGCGAGTACGCCCCGGTCTGGGACGTCGGCCCCTGGAACACCCGGGACGACTACTGGAACCTCAGCGCCGTCCGGGAGGACTGGAAGGACCTCCCGCAGGGCCGGCCGCAGGCACAGGCGGCCTACCAGGACGGCTACAACGGCGGGCGGGACCAGTTCGGGCGGGTCGTGTTGAACCCGGCCGGCGTCGACCTCGCCGACGGCACCTTCTGGGACGGGTTGCAGCTCACCACCAACGCCTGGGTGGACGTGGCGTACCTGTGGACCGGCGACGGCCCGCGCGGCGTGGTCGGCGACGGTCCGCTCAACATCCGCGCCGGCGCCGGCACGGGGTACGCGGTGCGCGGCCTGGCCGCCCGGTACGCCAACGTGCCGATCGAGTGCTACGTGACCGGGCAGACCGTCGCCGGCCCGTACCGGACCACCAACCGGTGGAACCGCCTCACCGGCGGCCAGTACGTCAGCCACGCGTACGTCTCGGCGGTCTACGGCGGCACCGTGCCGCTCTGCTGACCACCACCGCGTACGCCCGCCGGGCCGGCCGGCCCCGGTCCGGCCCGGCGCCCGGGTCGTCCGCCCCCGCCGGCCCGGCGCCCGCCCGACCCCTTGCCCGGTCGGCCCGTTGCCTGCCCGGCCCGCCCGCTGCTCAGCCGGCCGCGACGCGCAGCAGGTCGCCCGGCGCCACCGCCAGCAGGTCCGCCGCCCGGCCGCCGTTGACCGCCACGGCGACCAGGCCGGCGGAGTCGGCGTGCACCAGCAGCCCGCCCGGTCCGGCGTCGCCGAAGGTACGCCCGTGCACGGCCTCCCGCCCGGGCCCGGCACCCGCGTCCGGTCGCACCCGGACCCGGACCGGCAGCGGCGCCAGCAGGTCGGCCGGCGCGGCCAGTTGGACGTTGCCGAAGTGGTCGACGGTCAGCACCTCGGCCGTGAACCCGTCCGCCTCCCGCCGGAGCACCGGCGCCGGCAGCCGGACCAGGGACTCCGGGTCGACCGCCGAGCCGACCCCGGACAGCGGTGCGCCGAGCGCCAGCCGCGCGGCGACCGGCGCGAAGACGTCCCGGCCGTGGAACGTGCGGGAGACCTCGGGCGCGAGCCACTCCGGGTCGGTCAGCTCGACGGCCCCGGTCACCCCGCCCAGCACCTCGGCGGCCTCCACCAGCAGACCGTTGTCCGGCCCCACCAGCAGCCCGCGGGGCGTGGCCAGCGCGACGCCCCGCCGGGTGGTGCCCACGCCCGGGTCGACGACGGCCACGTGCACCCCCTGCGGCAGGTGCGGCACGGCCTGCGCGAGCACCGCCGCGCCCCGGCGTACGTCGGCCGGCGGGACGAGGTGGGTCACGTCGACGACCCGCGCCTCCGGCGCCAGCCGCGCGATCACCCCGTGGCAGGCGGCGACGAATCCGTCGGCGAGGCCGTAGTCGGTGGTCAGCGAGATCCACGGGGCGCGGGCCGCGCCGGCGGGCGGGCCGGCGACGACCTGCCGACCGTGGACCGGGCGGCCGGCGGCGACCCGTCCCTCGGCGGTGAGGGGCAGTTCCGGGACCGGTCCGTCGGCGGTGAGGGGCAGTTCCAGGACCAGCTCGTCGTGCAGCGGGATGCCGTCCTCGCCGACCACCGGGACGCTCGGCTTGAGCCGGCGGGCCCGGTCCACCGCGCCCCGGTCCACGCGCACCAGCCGCAGCCCGCGCCGCTGGTAGAACCGCAGCGCCCGCAGGTTGTCGTTCGTGGTGACGAGCCAGAGCCGGGCCCGGCCGTCGGCCCGGGCCACCTCGCCGGCCGCCGCCAGCAGCGCCGTGCCGACGCCGCCGCCGGGCGTCGCGGCCACCACGCTGACCACCTCCAGCCCGTCGGCGTCATCGTGGTGGGCGAGCGCCCCGACGACCGCCCCGGCCCCGTCGGTCGCCACCAGCGTGGGCAGCGTACGCAGGTCGTACCGGGTGTCGTGGGCGACGACGTACGGCCCGCCCCACTCGCGTTCGTGCAGTGCGTCCACGGCCGCCCGGTCCCCGGCCCGCGCCGGCCGGACGATCACCCCGTCCGCCCCGTCCACCACGGTCATCGTCGGCTCCCCTCGTCGACCGGTCGGGATCGTACCGACGCCGGCAGCCCGCCCCGGTCGACCGGGGCGGGCTGGCAGAAATGGGACAGCCGCACTGACCGACCGGCCACTGCCGGGACGGGATCCGGTTGGGCAGACTGCCAGGGGTGACCAACCGGAGCCTGCCCGCCGTCGCGGTGCTCGTGATCGCCGCCGCCCTCACCGCCGCCTGCGGCGACGACGCGGAGGACCGGCGCGCCGCGCCGCCGGCCGCCACGGCGTCGACCCCGGCCGACGTACCGTCCCCGGGCCCGAGCGGCGCGGCGGAGGCCACGGCGACGGCCGCCGCCCCGCCGACGGGGGCGAGCCCGGCGGGTCCGAGCGCCAGCGGGTCCACTCAGCGCCGCCCCGCCAGCCCGCCGCCGGTCAAGCTGCCGGCCCGCCCGACCGGGATGCCCGGCGCGCGGCAGGTCGTCGACGCGTTCAAGGCCGCCGGGCTGAAGGTGCCGAACCCCCGGGACCGGTCGGTCGAGTGCGGCCCGGACGGGCTCGGCCTGGGCTGCTCCGAGCTGGTCGCGACCGACGCCGTCACCGTGTACGTCTTTCCCGACGAGACCAGCGCCAGCGACATCGCCGAGACGTGGGGCGGCCAGTCGTTCCGGCGGGGCACGGTGGTGCTCAACTACCTGGAGGCGAAGACCCCCGCCGCCGATCGCGCCAGGTACGAGAAGGTCCTCACGGGCCTGCGCTGACGGTGCGGGTCAGCCGCGCAGGCGCAGGCCGCGCGGGGTGGCCCGGAAGCCGGCGGCGGTGAGGGCGTCGCGCAGCGGCGTGGAGCGCACCGCCTCGCCGTCGGCCCGCTCCACCGACATCGCGCCCAGCGCGCCGGAGTGGACCGCGTCGGCGAGCGCCTTCCCGGCCGCCGTCAGCAGGTCGGTGTCGTCGGTGAAGGAGAGGATCGTCCGCCCGCCGCGTTCGACGTAGAGCACCAGGTCGCCGGCGACCAGCACCACCACGGCGCCGGCCTTGCGCCCCGCCCGGTGCCCGGTCGCCGGGGCCGTCCCGTCGCCCGAGTCGACCACCCGCTCCGGCCAGGACAGCGCCGCACCGTACGGGTTGGCCGGATCCGTCGCGGCGAGCACCAGGGTGGGCCCGCCGCGCCCCCGCCCGCCGTCGGCCGGCTCGGCCAGCGCCCGGATCCGGTCCACCGCCCCCGGCACCGCGAACTGCGCCGCGCCCAGTCCCTCGACGAAGTAGCCCCGCCGGGCGGCGCCGCGTTCCTCCAGCGCGGAGAGCACCGGATAGACCGCGGCGAAGCCGCCAACCACCTGCTCGGCCATCACCGCGCCCCGGGTCACCACGCCGTGCCGTTCGAGCAGCACGTCGGCCAGGGCGGCGGCGCGCCGGGTCGGGTCGGTGTCGCGCTCCGGCAGGCGGGACCAGCGGCCGGCCACGGTCGGCGGGCCCCCACGCGTCGGCAGGGCCACCCGCCCGGGGCGCCGGTAACGGGTGCGCGGCGCGGTGGCACGGGACTTGTGAGCCCCGCCGCCGCCGAGCGCCGCGCGCAGCGGCGCCAGGGTGTCGTTGGTGAGGTGACCGGCCCACACCAGGTCCCAGACGGCGGCGGTCAGCGCGGCGTCGTCGGTGGAGCCGACCCGGTCGGACAGCGACCGGAAGAACAGCGCCTGCCCGTCGCCGAGCGCGTCCAGCACCGCGTCGTGCAGCGGGGTGCGGGTGAGCGCCTCGTCGGGCGGGGCGAGCAGCAGCGGCGCGATGTCCGCGTAGGCCAGGGTGACCCAGCCGTCCCCGCCGGAGATGGCCCCGGAACCGGCCCAGAGCACCTCGCCGCTGGCACAGAGCTCGTCGAGCTGGGCGGGGGAGTAGTCGGCGACGCGGCCGGGCAGCACCAGCCGCTCCAGCGCCGACGCCGGCACCGCCGCGCCCTGCAACTGCTCCACGGCGGTGGCCAGCGCCTCCACTCCCCGCGCGGACGAGCCGACCTGCTGCCAGCGGGGCAGGAACGCGGCCAGCGCGCGGGGCGGCACCGGCTCGATCTCCCGGCGCAGCGCGGCCAGGGACCGGCGGCGCAGCAGCCGCAGCACCTCCGCGTCGCACCACTGGCTGCCGGCCGTGTCGGGGGTGAACTCGCCGGCGACCACCCGGCCGGTGGCGGCGAGCCGGCGCAGCGTCTGCTCGACCACGAAGACGCCGAGCCCGAAGCGGGCCGCGCAGGTGGCGGCGGCGAACGGCCCGTGCGTACGCGCGTAGCGGGCGACCAGGTCGCCGAGCGGATCGGCCACCGGGGCGAGGTACGCCTCGGCCACCCCGACCGGCAGGGCCACGCCGAGGGCGTCGCGCAGCCGCGCCGCGTCCTCGATGCCGACCCAGCGCTCCTCGCCGGCGATGCGCACCCGCAGCACCCGGCGGGCCGCCGCCAGCTCGGTCAGCCAGCCGGGGGAGGCGCCCCGCTCGGCCAGCTCCGCCTCCGACAGGTCGCCGACCACGCGGAGCAGCTCGACCACGTCCTCCGCGTCGCGCGCGCGGCGCTGCTCGGTCAGCCAGCGCAGCTGCCGCTCGGTCTCGGCCAGCACCGCCGGATCCAGCAGCTCCCGCAGGTCGACCCGGCCGAGCAGCTCGCCGAGCAGGGTCGAGTCCAGCGCCAGCGCGGCGGCCCGGCGCTCGGCCAGCGGCGCGTCGCCCTCGTAGAGGAAGGCGCCGACGTAACCGAAGAGCAGCGACCGGGCGAACGGCGACGGCTGGGCGGTCTCCACCTCGACGAGGCGCACCTTGCGGGCGGCCAGGTCGCGCATCAACCCGGCCAGCGCGGGCTGGTCGAAGACGTCCTGGAGGCACTCCCGGGCGGCCTCCAGGGTGACCGGGAAGTCGGCGTACTCGCGGGCGACGTCGAGCAGCTGGGCGGCGCGTTGCCGCTGCTGCCACAGCGGCTGGCGGCGGCGCGGGTCGCGGCGGGGCAGCAGCAGCGACCGGGCGGCGCACTCGCGGAACCGGGACGCGAAGAGCGCGGACGTGCCGACCGACTCCTCGACGAGCTGGGCGATCTCCTCGGCCTCGAAGACCACCACGTCGGCGCCGGGTGGCTCGTCCGCCGTGTCCGGCAGGCGGACCACGATGCCGTCGTCAGACGGCATCACCTGGGCGTCCACGCCGTAGCGCTCGGCGAGCCGGCGGCCGATGGCCAGCGCCCACGGCCCGTTGACCCGGGCGCCGAGCACGCTGTGCACGGCCAGCCGCCAGTCGCCCAGCTCGTCGCGGAACCGCTCCACCACGACGGTGCGGTCGTCGGGCAGGGAGCGGGTGGCGGTGCGCTGCTCGCGCAGGTACGCCATCAGGTTGCCCGCGGCCCAGTCGTCCAGGCCGCCGGCCCGCAGCGCGGCGACCGCCGTCTCGTCGTCCTGCCGCAGCAGCGAACGCACCCGGGCGCCGATGGCCCGGCCCAGCTCGACGGGGCGGCCGAGCTGGTCGCCCTTCCAGAACGGCATCTTCGCCGCCTGCCCGGGGGCCGGGGAGACCAGCACCCGGTCGGGGGTGATCTCCTCGATCCGCCAGGACGACGAGCCGAGCAGGAAGACGTCGCCGACCCGGGACTCGTAGACCATCTCCTCGTCCAGCTCGCCGACCCGGGCGGCCCGCTCGGCCCCCGCCAGGAAGACGCCGAAGAGGCCCCGGTCGGGGATCGTGCCGCCACTGGTCACCGCGAGCCGCTGCGCGCCGGGCCGGCCGGTGAGCGTGTCGGTGGCGCGGTCCCAGACCAGCCGGGGCCGCAGCTCGGCGAACGCGGTGGACGGGTAGCGGCCGGAGAGCATGTCGAGCACGGCGTGCAGCGCCGAGTCGGGCAGCTCGGCGAAGGGGGCCGCCCGGCGTACGAGCACGGCCAGGTCACCGACGCGCCACGGCTCCAGCGCCACCATGGCGACGATCTGCTGGGCCAGCACGTCGAGCGGGTTGCGCGGGTGGTGCAGCTCCTCGATGGCGCCGTCGGCCATCCGCTCGGCCACCACGGTGCACGACAGCAGGTCCCCCCGGTGCTTGGGGAAGACCACCCCGCGGGAGACCGCGCCGACCTGGTGCCCGGCCCGGCCCACCCGTTGCAGGCCGGCGGCCACGCTGGGCGGCGCCTCGATCTGCACCACCAGGTCGACGGCGCCCATGTCGATCCCCAGCTCCAGGCTGGAGGTCGCCACCACGGCGGGCAGCTGGCCGGACTTGAGCGCCTCCTCGATGTGCTTGCGCTCCTCCCGGGAGACGCTGCCGTGGTGGGCGCGGGCGATCACCGCCGGTGCGCCGGCCGCCGCGCCGGCCTGCGCCATCAGCTCCGCCGGCGTGTGGCCGACGCGCACCGGCCCTTCGGGGCCGCCCCACTCCTGTGCGCCGCGCGGCGACGGGGTGGACCCGCCGGCCTGTTCCTCGCCGGCCAGCTCGTTGAGCCGGGCGCAGAGGCGCTCGGCGGAGCGCCGGGAATTGGTGAAGACGATGGTCGAGCGATGTGCCCTGACCAGGGAGAAGACGCGTTCCTCCACCGCCGGCCAGATGGACGCCCGGCGCGCGCCGAGGCCGCCGAGGTCGTCCTCCGGCGGCTCCTGCTCGTCGAGGCGGGTCATGTCCTCCACCGGCACCTGGACGCTGACCTCGATCGTCTTGGCGGTGGGCGGCGCGACCACGTCGACGGGGCGGGCGCCGCCGAGGAAACGGGCGCACGCGTCGAGGGGCCGGACGGTGGCGGAGAGGCCGATCCGCTGTGCCGGGGCCGGCAGCAGCTCGTCGAGGCGTTCCAGGGAGAGCGCGAGGTGGGCGCCGCGTTTGGTGCCGGCGACCGCGTGCACCTCGTCGAGGATCACCGTCTCGACGCCGCGCAGGGAGTCGCGGGCGGCGGAGGTGAGCAGCAGGAACAGCGACTCGGGTGTGGTGATGAGAATGTCCGGCGGGGTGCGGGCGAAGGCCCGCCGCTCGTCGGCGGGGGTGTCGCCGGTGCGCATCCCCACGGTGATCTCCGGCGGGGCGACGCCGAGCCGGGTGGCGGCCTGCCGGATGCCCGTGAGGGGGGTGCGCAGGTTGCGCTCGACGTCGACCGCGAGCGCCTTGAGCGGGCTGACGTAGAGCACCCGGCACCGCTGCCGGGGGTCGGCCGGGGCGGGCTCGCGGGCGAGCCGGTCGAGCGACCAGAGGAACGCGGCCAGTGTCTTGCCCGAGCCGGTGGGGGCCACCACCAGCGCGCTGCGCCCGGCGGAGACGGAGCCCCAGGCGCCGGTCTGGGCGGCGGTGGGCGCGGCGAAGGCGGCACCGAACCACTCCCGGGTGGCCGCGCCGAAACCCGCCATCGCATCCGTCACGCCATCCATCCTGCCCCGGCGGTGTGACATCCAGGCCGTGGGCGGAGGGTCATTGCCCCACCCTGGCTCATACGCGATGTTTGCGCGTTCAATCCGTTAAGTCTTACTTAACTGCTTGCTTGTATCCCACAACATAAAGTAACTTCACCCGAAGCGTCGGCCCGGGGTGGAGGAGATCGGATTGACCGTCGAGCAGCGGAGCTTCGAGCCCGGCACCGACGTGCTCATCCGCAAGGTCGACGGTCACCTCGCTGCCGTCCGCACCGGGCTGTCCGGCCCGGAGCTGGAGCTGGCCGAGCGGCTCGCCGCCGCCCTGCGGGAGCTGGTCGCTTCCACCGCGCAGGCCAGCGCGGCCGACCGGGGGCAGGTCCGCGCCGCGGTGCACTACTTCGTGCTGCGCCGGGAGAGCCGGGGCCGGCTGCTGCCGGTGCGCTCCCTCGCCGCCGCCCAGCGGGTGGTCAACAAGGTCGTGGTCCAGCTCGGCCGCCCCGACCTGCTGGTGGAGCCCCGTCGCGAGCGCCCCGTCCGGGAGCCCGTCGCCCCCACCGCCGACGTCGCCGTCGGCTGACGCCCGCCCCTCCGCCTGCGCCCGACCTCGGTGGCGAGGACCACGGCGGCGTCCAGCGCGGCGGTGCGGGTCCGCCCTTCCGCCTCCGCCCCGGCCAGCTCCCAGCTCCCCGCCCGCGCCCGGCCGCCCCTGCGCGTCGCCCCCCGGCTGACGGCTGGCCGGCCGTCTCGGCCGGTTACCCGGACACGGGCGACAACGGGACGAATTCGCGCAAAACCGCCCGCCGGGCGACGATCTGGCGTGTGATCGCACCTAGGTGCCGTCCCACCTCCGGCGCGCGCCGCAGCCACCTCGACCGGGAGCGCGGGTGCTCGTACTGCTGATCCTCCACTTCGCGGCGGCCCTCGTCGCGCCGCTGCTCGTCCGGTGGTGGGGTCCCCGCGCCTGCTACCCGCTGGCGCTGGCGCCGGCGGCGGCGTTCGGCTGGGCGCTGGCCCGCACGCCCGCCGTCCACGACGGCGGCGCGGTGGTCGAGACGTACCCGTGGATCGGTCAGCTCGGCGTCGACCTGGCGCTGCGGCTGACCACCCTGTCCTGGCTGATGACCCTGCTCGTCGGTGGTGTCGGCGCGCTGGTCCTGGTCTACAGCGCCCACTACTTCGGTCGGGAGTCCGCCGGCGTGGCCCGGTTCGCGGCCGTGCTGGTGGCCTTCGCGGGGGCGATGCTCGGCCTGGTCCTCGCCGACGACCTGCTGCTGCTCTACGTCTGCTGGGAACTCACCACGATCTTCTCGTACCTGCTGATCGGGCACAGCACCGAGCGGCGCTCCAGCCGGTGGGCGGCGGCGCAGGCGCTGACCGTGACCACGTTCGGCGGGCTGGCGATGCTGGTGGGGTTCATCATGCTCGGCGGGCACGCCGGCACCTACCGCTGGTCGGAGATCACGGCAGCCCCGCTGCCGGGCGGGGCGTACCTCGTCGCGGCGGTCGTGCTGATCCTCACCGGGGCGCTGTCCAAGTCGGCGGTGCTGCCGTTCAGCTCGTGGCTGCCGGTGGCGATGGCGGCGCCGACGCCGGTGAGCGCGTACCTGCACGCCGCCGCGATGGTGAAGGCCGGCGTCTACCTGATCGCGCTGCTCGCCCCGGTACTGGCGGCCGCCGGCCCGTGGCGGCCCGTGGTCGTGGTCGCCGGCCTGGCGACCATGCTGACCGGGGGCTGGGCGGCGCTGCGGCAGACCGACCTGAAGCTGCTGCTGGCGTACGGCACGATCAGCCAGCTCGGCCTGATCGCGGTGGCCGTCGGGGCCGGCACCCCGGACACCGCGCTGGCCGGGGTGGCGATGCTGCTGGCGCACGCCCTGTTCAAGGCGCCGCTCTTCCTCGTCGTCGGCATCATCGACCACGGTGCCGGCACCCGCGACCTGCGGGAGCTGTCCGGGCTGGGGCGCAGGGCACCGCTGCTCGTCACCGTGACGGTGCTCGCCGCCGCCTCGATGGCCGGGCTGCCGCCGCTGGTCGGCTTCGTCGCCAAGGAGGCCGTGCTGGCCGCCTTCACCGACCGGCCCGCCGTCGTCGCCGTGCTGGTGGTGGGCACCGCGCTCACCGTCGCCTACAGCGCCCGCTTCGTCTGGGGCGCGTTCGCCACCCGCCCGGGCGTGGAGCCGGCCGTGCTCGGGCGGATCCCCGCGTCGATGCTCGCCCCGCCGGCCCTGCTGGCCGCCGTCGGGCTGGCCGCCGGACCGGCCGCCGGGATCCTCGACGGCCTGCTCCGCCCGTACGCCGAGTCGTTCGGCGTCGTCGGCGAGGACCTGGCGCTCTGGCACGGCCTCAGCCCCGCGCTCGGCCTCTCCGCGCTGGCGGTGGCCGGCGGCGCGGCGCTGTTCGCGCTGCGCGGCCCGCTCGCCCCGGTGCTGGCCCGGCTGCACGTCCCGGTCACCGGCAACCAGGGGTACGAGTGGCTCATCCGCCGCTTCGACCGGCTGGCCATGAGGGTCACCGGCGCGACCCAGCGGGGCTCGCTGCCGCAGTACCTCGGCGTCATCCTGGTCGTGCTCGTCCTGGTGCCCGGCGGGGCGATGCTGGCCACCCGTCCGTGGCAGGAACGGATCGCCCTCTGGGACAGCCCGGTGCAGGTCGTGGTGGTGGCGGTGGTGACCGTCGCGGCGGTGCTGGCGGTGGGCGCCCGCCGGCGGCTGACGGCGATGCTGCTGGTGGGCATGACCGGTTACGGCACGGCGATGCTCTTCGTGGTCCACGGCGCGCCGGACCTGGCACTGACCCAGTTCCTCGTCGAGACCGCCACCATCGCGGTGTTCGTGCTGGTGCTGCGCCGGCTGCCGGAGCGGTTCTCGGCCCGACCCAGACGCCTGAAGTGGGCGCGTCGGACGATCGGGCTGGTGGTCGGCGTGGTGGTCGGCGGGCTGGCCCTGACCGCCGCCTCGGCCCGGCGGGCGCCCACCATCTCCGCCGAGTTCCCGGACCTGGCCGTCACCCACGGCTACGGCCGCAACGTGGTCAACGTGACCCTGGTCGACATCCGGGCCTGGGACACGATGGGCGAGCTGTCGGTGCTGGTGGTGGCCGCGACCGGCGTGGCCAGCCTGATCTTCCAGCGCTCCCGCTCCGGGCCCCGCCCGCGCCGCCCGGAGCGGCCGAACCGGGTGCAGCGGCCGGGGCACCGGGTCTGGCTGCGCGGCGGGTCGACCCTGCACGAGCGGCAGCGTTCGATCGTGCTCGAGGTGGTGACCCGCCTGGTCTTCCACACGGTGGTGGTCTTCTCCCTGTTCCTGCTCTTCGCCGGCCACAACGCGCCGGGCGGCGGTTTCGCCGGCGGCCTGGTGGCGAGCCTGGCGCTGGCCGTGCGCTACCTGGCCGGCGGCCGCTACGAGCTGGCCGAGGCCGCCCCGGTCGGCGCCGGCACGGTGCTCGGCGCCGGCCTCTTCGTCTCGATCGGCACCGGCGCCGTCGCCCTGTTCGCGGGCGGCTCGGTGCTCGAGAGCGCCCGGGTCAACCTGTGGCTGCCGCTGATCGGGGACTTCTACCTGATCACGTCCCTCTTCTTCGACGTGGGCGTCTACCTGGTCGTGGTGGGGCTGGTGCTGGACATCCTGCGCAGCCTCGGCGCCGAGGTGGACCGGCACATCGAGGCGGCCGGCGAGTCCGGGGGCGGCCTGCGGGTCGACGGGCACGGGGAGCGGACGTGAGGACGGGCGGCGCGGGACCGACCCTGGTGCTGGTCGTCGCCGCCGGGGTGCTGGTCGGCTGCGGGGTCACCCTGCTGCTGGAACGCAGCCTGACCCGGATCCTGCTCGGCGTCATCCTGCTCGGCAACGGGGTGAACGCGCTCATCCTGGTCGGCGGGCGCGCGGGTGCCGCCCCGGTGGTCGGCACGGCGCCCGCCGGCACGTTGAGCGACGCGCTGCCGCAGGCCATGATCCTCACCGCCATCGTGATCACCTTCGGGCTGACCGCGTTCCTGCTGGCGGTGAGCTACCGCAGCTGGTACCTCACGGGCGACGACGAGGTCCCCGACGACATCGAGGACCGGCAGATCAGGCAGGCGGCCGAGCGCAGCGAACTGGCCGCCGCCGACCTCGGCGGCGAGGGCCCGGACGCCGACCCCGAGCAGGTCGACCCGGAGCCGCCGCGCCGGCTCCGCCGCGGGGACGGCCCCGCATGACCGGGTACGCGGGACGGGGCGCCCGATGAGCTGGCTCGTGCCGCTGCCCGTGGTGGTGCCGCTGCTGGGCGCGGCGCTGACCCTGCTGCTGGCCCGGTGGCCCGGGCCGCAACGGGTCGTCAGCGTGGCCTGCCTGACCGCCACGCTGGCGGTGGCGGCGGTGCTGCTGGTGCAGGCGTACCGGCATGGACCGGTGGTGGTCCAGGTCGGCGGGTGGCCGGCGCCGGTGGGCATCGTGCTGGTCGCGGACCAGCTCGCCGCGTTGATGCTGGTGGTCTCCTCGGCGGTGACCCTGTGCGTGCTGCTCTACTCCGTCGGCCAGGGGCAGGGGGACTTCGGCGAGACCGTCCCGGTGACCATCTACCACCCCACCTACCTGGTGCTGACCGCCGGCGTGACCAACGCGTTCCTCGCCGGCGACCTGTTCAACCTCTTCGTCGGCTTCGAGATCCTGCTGGCCGCGAGCTTCGTGCTGATCACCCTCGGCGGCACCGAGACCCGGATCCGCACCGGCTCGACGTACGTGGTGGTCAGCATCCTGTCCTCGATGATCTTCCTCGCCTCGGTGGGGCTGGTGTACGCGGCCACCGGCACCCTGAACATGGCCCAGTTGGCGCACCGGCTGGACGCGCTCCCCGACGGCGTACGGCTGACCCTCCAGCTGATGCTGCTGCTCGCCTTCGGGATCAAGGCGGCGGTCTTCCCGCTCTCGGCCTGGTTGCCGGACAGCTACCCGACGGCGCCGGCCCCCGTCACGGCGGTCTTCGCCGGCCTGCTCACCAAGGTCGGCGTGTACGCGATCATCCGCACCGAGACGCTGCTCTTTCCCGGCGGCCACCTCTCCGGGCTGCTGATGGTGGTGGCCGGGCTGACCATGGTGGTCGGCATCCTCGGCGCGGTCGCCCAGTCCGACATGAAGCGGATCTTCTCGTTCACCCTGGTCAGCCACATCGGCTACATGATCTTCGGAGTGGGGCTGAGCACCGTGGCCGGGCTCTCCGGCGCGATCTTCTACGTGGTGCACCACATCACCGTCCAGACCACGCTGTTCCTGGTCGCCGGACTGGTCGAGGAGCGGGCCGGCAGCACCGACCTGCGACGCATCAGCGGGCTGGCCCGGACGGCACCGCTGCTCGGCGTCCTCTTCTTCGTCCCCGCCATGAACCTCGCCGGGATTCCGCCCTTCTCCGGGTTCCTCGGCAAGCTCGGCCTGCTCCAGGCCGGCGTCGCGGCCGGCGAGCCGCTGCCCGGCGTGCTGGTCGCGACGGGGACGGTGACGAGCCTGCTCACCCTCTACGTGGCCTCCCGGGTGTGGAACATCGCCTTCTGGCGCGCGCCCCGGCTGGCCACCACCGAGCCGGTCGTCCACCTGCCGGCGCTGATGGTGGGCGCGACGATCGCGCTGGTCGGGCTGGGGCTGGCGCTGACCGTCGTCGCCGGGCCGCTGTTCGACGTCACCGCCGACGCGGCGGTCGACCTGCGTGAGCGCACCCCGTACATCCGTTCCGTGCTGCCGGTCGGTGTCCCGTGACCCCGGCCTCCGGGGCGCCGCCGCGCGGGCGGGGGCGGCGGCGCGACCGGTTGATCGCCTTCGGCTGGCTGGTGCTGGTCTGGAGCCTGCTCTGGGGGGACTTCTCGTGGGGCAACCTCGCGGGCGGGGCGCTGGTGGCCGGTGCCGTGCTGCTGTTCTTCCCGCTGCCGCCGGTGAGCTTCGGCGGTCGGCTGCGCCCCGGGCCGCTGTTCGTCTTCGCGGTGCGCTTCGTCAGCGAACTGGTCAGCGCCAGCGCGCACGTCGCCCGGGTCGCGGTGCAGCCCGGCTACCGGCCCCGGGGGGCGATCATCGCGGTCCGCCTGCGGGTGCGTACCGACCTGAACCTGGCGCTCACCGCCGAGGCGATCTCGCTGGTGCCGGGCACGCTGATCGTCGAGGTGGACCGGGACGTCGGAGTCCTCTACGTGCACGTGTTCGACACCCACGGCCCGCAGGACCTGCGCGGCAGCCGGCGGCGGATCCTCGCCGTCGAGCGGCGGATCGTCCACGCGGTCGGCTCCGACGCCGAGGTCCGCCAGGTGAGCGCCGATCCCGTCGAGAGGGAACCCTGACCCGTGACCACGTTCCTCGCCGTCACCCTCACCACCCTGTTCTCGGTGACCGCCCTGCTGGCCCTGATCCGGCTCTACCGGGGGCCGTCGCTGATCGACCGGGTGGTCGCGGCCGACATGCTGCTCGCCACGATGGTCGGCGCGGTCGGCGCGGAGGCCGCGGTGAACCGCCACGCCACCACCCTGCCGGTGCTGGTGGCGCTGTCCATGCTCGGCTTCGTGGGATCGGTGTCGCTGGTCCGCTTCGCCGTCCGCGAGGACGGTGAGGCCTGATGTGGGGTGACCTGGCCGACTGGCTGGGCGGCGGCTGCCTGGTGGCCGGCGCCCTGCTGAGCCTCGCCGCCGGGATCGGGGTGCTGCGCTTCCCGGGCACCCTGGACCGGATGCACGCCGCGACCAAGCCGCAGGTGCTCGGGGTGCTGCTCCTGCTGCTGGGCCTGGGGCTGCGCCTGCGCACCCCGGCCGACCTGGGCATGGTGGCGCTGGTCGGGATCTTCCAACTGGCCACCGCCCCCGTGGCGGCCCAGATGATCGGGCGGGCCGCGTACCGGGCCGGCCGGGTCGAGCCGGGACTGCTCGACGCCGACGAACTCGCCCCCGCCGACCGCCGTGCGGGAGGCGGGGGCGATCCGTCCTGACCCGCGCGGACGTCGGGGGGCCTTCGGCACACCCTCAGCGGTTATCCAGCCGATTCCGATAAAATGGGCCGCATGATCGACTCTTCTGCCCAGGAGGGCAGCAGTAGCCAGCCGGGTCGTGCCCGGCGTATCCCGACCCCGACGACCCCGGGAGCCCTGAGCGACCCGTGTTGATCGTCGTTGGTCTTCTTCTCATCATCGTTCTCACCGTCGCCACGGGTTACTTCGTGGCCCAGGAGTTCGGCTACGTCGCCGTGGACCGGGGCCGGCTCAAGCAGCTGGCCGACGACGGCGACAAGGCCGCCGCCCGGGCGCTGGAGGTGACCGGGCGGCTGTCGTTCATGCTCTCCGGCGCGCAGCTCGGCATCACCGTCACCGCCCTGCTGGTCGGTTACGTCGCCGAGCCCTTCCTCGGTGCCGGGCTGGCCGAGCTGCTCGGGGTGGCCGGCGTCTCCACGGCCGTCAGTTTCCCGCTCTCGGTCGCCCTGGCCCTGACCCTCGCCACCGTGGTGCAGATGGTCCTCGGTGAGCTGGCCCCGAAGAACCTCGCCATCGCCCGGCCCGAATCCCTCGCGAAGGCCCTGAGCAGCTCCACCCTGATCTACCTGAAGGTCGCCGGTCCGTTGATCAAGCTCTTCGACCGGGCCGCGGTCCGGCTGCTTCGCCGCGTCGGCATCGAGCCGATCGAGGAGCTGCCCAGCGGCGCCACCCCGCAGGACCTGGAGCAGATCATCGCCGAGTCCCGCCAGGAGGGGCACCTCACCGACGAGATGTCCACGCTGCTCGACCGGGGGCTCGACTTCCGGGGGCTGACCGCGGGCGAGGTCATGGTGCCCCGCGTCGACGTGCACACCGTACGCGCGCACGAGCCGCTCAGCCGGGTGGTCGAGCTGCTGGACACCGGCAAGTCCCGCTTCCCCGTACGCGGCACCGAGGGCGTCGACGACCTGGTCGGCGTCGTCGGCATCGCCGACGTGCTCGGCGTACCCCCGGAGAGGCGTGCGAGCACCCCGGTCAGCGCGGTCGCCGGCCCTCCGCTCCTGGTGCCGGAGACCCTGCCGCTGCCGACGGTGCTGGACCGGCTGCGCTCCGGCCACCGGCAGCTCGCCTGCGTGGTCGACGAGTACGGCGGCTTCGCCGGCGTGATCACGCTGGAGGACATCGCCGAGGAACTCGTCGGCCCGATCCGGGACGAGGACGACCCGCCGGAGCGCGCCCCGGCCCGCCAGGAGGACGGATCCTGGGTGGTGCCGGCCCGCTGGCGCATCGACGAGGTGGCCGACAGCACCGGCATCTCGCTGCCCGAGGCACCGGAGTACGACACGCTCTCCGGCCTGGTCATGCGGGAGCTGGGGCGGGTCCCCGAGGTCGGTGACCGGCTGGAGATCAGCCTGCCGGCCGACGGCGAGGACGGCGCGGAGGAGCCGCGCGCCCTGGTCGAGGTGCTGGCCGTCGACCGGCACGTGGCCGACTCGGTCCGACTGCGGATCGCCGAGCCCGGGGAGGTGTCCGCATGAGCCCCGGCATCGCCCTCTTCACGTCGGTGATTCTGCTGGCGTTGAACGGCTTCTTCGTGGCCGCCGAGTTCGCCCTGGTGGCCAGCAAGCGTTACCGGCTGGAGCACGCGGCCGCCGGAGGCGGCCGGGCCGCCCGGGCCGCGCTCGACGGCGTACGCGAGCTGTCCCTGATGCTCGCCGGCGCGCAGCTCGGCATCACGCTCTGCACCCTGGGGCTCGGTGCGCTCGCCGAGCCGGCGATCGAGCACCTGCTGAGCCCGCTGCTGCACGCGGTCGGGCTGCCGACCGCCGCGAGCCACGTGATCGCGCTGATCTTCGCGCTCAGCGTCGTCACCTTCCTGCACCTGGTGGTCGGGGAGATGGCGCCGAAGTCCTGGGCGATCACCGACCCGGAGCGCTCGGCGGTGCTGCTGGCGCTGCCGTTCCGCGCCTTCGCGCGGGTCGCCCGCCCGGTGCTGTCGGTGATGAACGCCCTGGCCAACGCGATGCTGCGGCTGGTGAAGGTCAACCCGCAGGACCAGCTCGCCCAGGTGCACGGCCCGGACGAGCTGCGCATGCTGCTGGAGCAGTCGCGCGAGCACGGGCTGCTGGGCGCGGAGCAGCACCAGATGCTGACCAGCATGCTGGAGTTGCAGGGCACCACGGTGGCCCAGGTGATGGAGCCGTTCGACCAGATGGTGACGGTGCGCCGGGACGAGGGCGCCGACCGGATCGAGCAGGTCAGCCGGGACAGCGGCCGGTCGCGGCTGGCCGTGCTGGACGCCAACGGCGACGTCTGCGGCCTGGTCCACGTCCGGGAGGCGGTGCGGGCCACGACCACGGGGCGCGCGGTCAGCGCCGGCGACCTGATGACCAACGCCCTCACCCTGCCGGCCTCGGCGTCGGTGACTGAAGCCGTGGCGGAGATGCGCGCCCGGCAGTCCCAGCTCGCGCTGGTGCGCAACGGTGGCGGGCCGACCCGGCCGGTCGGGTTCGTCGCGCTGGAGGACCTGCTGGAGGAGGTCATCGGCGAGTTCGACGACGAGACCGACCAGGTGCCACGCGGTCGACGCATGAGGTGAGACCGGATGGGTGGCCGCTCTTCGTCGAAGTCGGGGCGGCCACCCGCCGGGTCAGCGACGATGGGGGTGCCCCCACCCGCCGGGTCGGCGACGATGGGGGTGGCCCCACCCGCCGGGTCCGCGACGACAGGGGTGACCCCACCCGCCGGGTCCGCGATGACAGGGGTGACCCCACGCGCGGGGTCGGCGGCCGTGGGCGGCCGGACCGGCCCAGTCGTGGACGGGGGAGTGCCGTGCGGTTGACGGGGGTGTCGCCCGAGTCCGGCTGGACCGGCCTGTCGGTGCGGACCGCCCTGGCCAACGCGAGCACCCGTCCCGGGCTGCGGCTGCCGGGGCGGGTCACCGTCGTCGCCGGCTCCACCGACGTACCCGTACTGCACGTCCGGCTCGGCCTGGTCACCACGGCCGAGCCGGACGACCCGGAGGCGCCCCGTCGCCTGGTGCAGTTCCATCAGGCGACGGTGGCCGACGCCTTCGTGCTGCGGGCCGGGCGGGGCCGGTCGATCCCGTTCGAGTTCCCGCTGCCGTGGGAGACCCCGGTGACCGTGTTCGGCGGGGTGCCCCTGCTCAGCCTGCGGATGGGGCTGCGTACGGAGGTGGCGGTCGAGCCCGGCCTCGACCAGGGCGCGATGGTGCCGGTCTTCGTGCATCCGCTGCCCACCCAGGCGCACGTCCTGGCGGCGCTCGACACGCTCGGCTTCAGCATGCGGCAGGCCGGCCTGGTCGACGGGCGGCTGCCGGGGGTGGCGCAGACCCTGCCGCTGCACCAGCGGCTGGGCTACTGGGTGGCGCCGCTCTACGCCGGGCCGATCACCGAGCTGGAGCTGATCTTCATCGCCGAGCCGGCCGGCCTGGAGGTGATCCTCTGGCTGGACCGGCGGCTGGCCCTGGCCGGGATCACCCACCAGAGCATCAGCCGGTTCCGGGTCTGGCACGTCGGCGCCGACCAGCGGGACTGGATCGCGACCGTGGACGCCTGGCTGCGTACGGCGATCAACCGGCACGCCGCGGCCGCCGCGCACGCCGACTGGTCCGCGACCCTCTCCGGGTCGGCGCACGTCAGCCGCCCGCCGGACGAGCCGATCCATCCCGGCTTCGGGTTGGGCGGCACCGCCGGCGGAAGCGGCATCGGCGGCTCCGGCGGCGGCGACGGCACCTGACCGACCGGGTCAGGCGGTGGCGGTGGCCAGCTTGAGGCTGAAGCCGAGGAAGAGCGCGGCGACGCCCGTGGTGGCGCCGGCGGCCAGGCGGTGGCGCCGACGGAACTGGGCCGCCAGGAACGTGCCCGTGAAGATCAGCGCGGTCAGGTAGAGCGCGCTGGTGACCTGGGCGATCAGCCCGAGCAGCAGGAACGACAGCGCCGGCCAGGCGTAGCCCGGGTCCACGAACTGGATGAAGAACGAGACGAAGAAGAGGATCGCCTTCGGGTTGAGCAGGCTGATCACCAGCGCCTTGCGGAAGGGGCTGCGCAGCGCCGCCGGCCCCGCGGCGTCGATGAGCCGCGGGGTGGTCGGGTCGTTGCGGGTCCGCCAGCGTCGCCACGCGCCGCGCAGCATCGTCAACCCCACATAGCCGAGGTACGCGGCGCCGGCGTACTTGATCACCAGGAAGAGCGGCGGGTACGCCTGGACCAGCGACGCCACGCCGGCGGCGGAGAGGAACATGAGTATCCCGTCGCCGACGAAGACCCCGCCGGCAGCCCGGTAGCCGGTCGCCACGCCCCGCTGCGCGGCGGTGGAGAGCACGAAGAGGGAGTTGGGCCCGGGCAGCAGAACGATCGCCACGGTGCCCAGCACGTACGTCCAGATGTCGGTGATGCCCAGCACGCCCGCCATCATGGGGCCACGGGTGCCGTCCGGCGAAGCCTTTCCCGGAGCGTGACCTGTGCGTTCGGCCACTCGTCGACGATCATCGAATACTGCACGGTGTCCCGCCAGGAGCCGTCCGGGCGGAGCCGGTGCCGGCGCAGCACCCCCTCGCGGGACGCGCCGAGGCGCTCGATGGCCCGCTGCGAGCGCTCGTTGCGGATGTCGGTGTGCCAGACCACCCGCTCCGCGCCCAGCTCCTCGAAGGCGCGGGTGAGCAGCAGCAGCTTCGCCTCGGTGTTGATCGCGGTGCGCCACCAGGGCCGGCCCAGGTAGGTGTAGCCGATCGCCACCGCCCGGCGTTCCGGGTCCACCTCGTAGAAGGAGGTGGTGCCGACCACCGCGCCGGTCACCGCACAGCGCTGCACCCAGGGCACCCGCTCGCCCCGCCGGTGGGCGGCCAGCGCGGTGGCGATCCCGTCGGCGGTGCCGGCGGGGTCGGCCGGCTGCGGGCTGCCCAGGTGCCGCCAGACCTCCGGGTCGGCGGTCGCGGCGTGCAGCCCGTCGGCGTGCGCGAGGTCGAGCGGTTCCAGCAGCACGTGCTCCCCGCGCAGCACCGCCGGGTCGAGCCACGGCGAGGTCCGCTCCCGCAGGTACGCCGGCACCGGCACGGTCACCCCGGCGTCGGGTTCGGGCAGCCCGGCGGTCAGCCGCAGCGGCACCACCCCGGCCCAGTGCGGCAGGGCGAGGTCGGTCTCCTCCTCGCGTACGCCGCCGGTGCGGGCGCGCACCGACACCTCCCGCAACGGCAGGGCCAGCACCGCCGTCTCGGCCAGCTCCCGGCGCGACGGCGGACGGCTGTCGGCGCTGCGTCCCGCGCCGGCCTTCTCCACCAGGGCGGTCAGCATCCGCAGCTTCTCCCGCTGGTCGGTGACCAGGCGGGCGGTGCCGTGGGCGACCACCGAGCGGTAGTTGGCGCTGTGGTGGAACTGCGAGCGGCCGTAGACGAGGCCGTCGAGCAGGGTGACCGCGACGCAGACCGGCAGCCCGTCGCCCCGGGCGGCGAGCAGTGGCCGGCTGCCGGTGGAGCCGTGCAGGTAGAGGGTGTCGCCGACACGGACGTGCAGGGTGGGCAGCACCCGGGGTTCGCCGTCGACGGTGAACCCGAGCGCGCAGTCGTACGCCTCGTCGAGGATCGCGTGCGCGGCCGCCTCGTCGTAGCTCATCCGGTCCCGGGAGCGGCTGGCGGTGGTCCGGTCGGTGGGTGCGTACATGGCTCGACCTTTGTTCTAGTACAATCCCTGATTTGTGTCAGCACGCTATCAGGTCGTCGGTACGACGGCCGCCGAGATTTCGGCCAGCATCGAATCGGGCATCCGCTCCGCCGCCCTCGCCCCGGGCGACGCGCTGCCCCCGGTGCGGGAGCTCGCCGCCCGGCTCGCGGTGAGCCCGGCCACCGCGGCCCGGGCCTACCAGGAGCTGCGCCAGCGCGGCCTGGTGGTCACCGCCGGCCGGCACGGCACCCGGGTCCGGCCCCGACCGCCGGTCGCGTCCCGCCGCTCCGCGCTGCGCCCGCCGACCGCCCCCGGCCTGCGCGACCTCTCCCAGGGCGAGCCGGACGTGCGGCTGCTGCCGCCCCTCGGGGCGCACCTCGCCGGCCTCGCCGCCGCCGCGGGCGAGCCGGTCGGCTACCCCGCAACCGGGGTGCTGCCCGAACTGGCCGAGGCGGCCCGCGAGCGGCTGGCCGCCGACGGCGTACCGGCGACGGAGCTGACCGTCACCGGCGGCGCGCTGGACGGCATCGAGCGGCTGCTCGGCGCGCACCTGCGCCCCGGCGACGCGGTCGCGGTCGAGGACCCGGGCTGGGCCAACCTGCTCGACCTGGTCGCCGCGCTGGGGCTGCGGCCGATCGGCGTGCCGGTCGACGACGACGGTCCGCTGGTCGCCGGGGTCGCCGCCGCGCTCGCCGCCGGCGCACGGGCGCTGATCGTGACGAGCCGGGCACAGAACCCCACCGGCGCGGCGGTCTCCGCCGAGCGGGCCGGGGAGCTGCGCGCCCTGCTCGCCGGCCGGTCCGACCTGCTGCTGATCGAGGACGACCACGCCGCCGAGCTGGCCCGCGTACCGCTGCACCCGCTCGCCGGGGCGACCCCGGCGTGGGCCTTCCTCCGCTCGGTGAGCAAGCCCTTCGGCCCCGACCTGCGGCTGGCCGTGCTGGTGGGCGACGAGACCACGGTGGCCCGGGTGGCCGGCCGGGCCCGGGTCGGCGCCGGCTGGGTCTCCACCGTGCTGCAACGGCTCGTCCTGGCGCTCTGGCGGGACCCCGCCGTGGCCGGGCTGGTGGACCGGGCCGCCGGCAGCTACGAGCGGCGGCGCACGGCGCTGATCGACGCGCTCGCCGGCCACGGCCTGGTCGCCCACGGCCGCAGCGGCATCAACGTCTGGCTGCCGGTCGACGACGAGACCAGCGTGCTGACCGCGCTGCGCGACGCCGGCTGGGCGGTCGCGCCCGGCGCGCTGCACCGCATCGCCGGCCCGCCGGCGCTGCGGATCACCGTCAGCTCGCTGGACGAGGCGGAGATCCCGGCGCTGGCCGAGGCGGTCGCCCGGGCCGTCCGGCCCACCCCCGCCGCCGGCTTCACGGCGTGAGCCGGGAGCCTGCCGCGACCCCGGACGGCCGGGGTGGGCGACGCCGCGTCGCCACTCCGCCCACACCGTCCACTTTGTGCACACCGGCGTGTCCCTCCCGGCGGGTCCCCGCGCGTGTCCCCTCCCGCACCGGGTAGAACAGTCGCCATGGCCGAGCAGACCGAGACCGCGCCGGGCGCACAGAAGTTCATCCCGCCGCGCGCCGACACCCTCGACGACCTGCGCGCCGCCGCCGCCGGCTGCCGGGGCTGCGAGCTCCACCGGGACGCGTCGCAGACCGTCTTCGGTCGCGGTGACGCCGGCGCCCGGGTGGTCTTCGTCGGCGAGCAGCCCGGCGACCTGGAGGACCAGAAGGGCCTGCCGTTCGTCGGCCCCGCCGGCCGGTTGCTGCGCAGGGCGGTCGACGACGCCCGGCTCGACCCCGGCCACATCTACCTCACCAACGCGGTGAAGCACTTCCGCTTCGAGCTGCGCGGCAAGCGACGCATCCACCAGACCCCGGACCGGGTGCACGTCACCGCCTGCCGGCCCTGGCTGGTGGCCGAGTTCGCCCAGCTCCGCCCGGAGATCGTGGTGGTGCTCGGCGCCACCGCCGCCAAGGCCCTGCTCGGCCCGACGTTCCGGGTCACCCGCCAGCGCGGTGAGCTGCTGCCCTGGCCGGAGTCGGCCCAGCACCCGGAGGACTTCCGGCGGGTGCCGGTGGACTCCGCCGGCGCCGTCGCGGACGCGCCGCCGGCCCGGCTGCTGGCCACCATCCACCCGTCCGCCGTGCTGCGCGCCGACGACCAGGACAAGGCGTACGAGGGGCTGGTCGCCGACCTCACCGTGGCCGCCCGCGCCCTCGCCGGCTGACCGGCCGGCCCTCGCCGGTCAGTCCGGCGTCGTGATCTTGCCGTAGACGTCCTTGGCGACGATCCGACCGTCGCGCGTCCGGTAGACGTCCAGCCCGCGCAGCACCGTACCGTCCTCGGCCGGCGCCCACGCCCACTCGCAGACCGCCCGCTCGCCGTCCGCCCATACCACCCCAAGGGCCGGGCCTGGTCCGGGACCGAGCTGGCTGGCGAGGACCGCGCGCACCGCGTCGCGCCCCCGCACCGTGCCGGCCGGCCCGTCCCAGGCGCTGGGACAGTACGCGACGTCCTCGCTCAGGAAACCGACGACCGCGTCGAGGTCCCCCCGCTCCCAGGCCGCGTTGAACGCCTCAACCAAGCCCCGTGCGTCGGTCACGCCCGCACAGTAGCCCTCCGCCGCCCGGCCTCGCGGGAGCCTCCACGTCGATCTTGGACAGTTGCCGTTCGCCGCGAACGGCAACTGTCCAAGATTCGCCTTGAGCCGACCGGCGGACGGCCGATCGGCGGACGGCCGATCGGGCCGCGGCGGCGTCGGTGGGGGTGGGGGTGGGGTGGGGGTGGGGGTGGGGTGGGTGGTTGGGCCCCTGGGCAGGGTGGGTGAGCGGTGCCACACTTGCCGCCATGGAGCAGCATCTCTACGAGCGTGACCACGAGGAGTTCCGCGAGCTGTGCCGCGAGTTCCTGACCCGCGAGGCGGTGCCCCACCACGAGCGCTGGGAGGCCGACGGCATCGTCGACCGCGAGGTGTGGCGCCGGGCCGGGGCGGCCGGCCTGCTGGGCATGGACGTCGACGCGGAGTACGGCGGCGGCGGGCAGCGGGACTTCCGGTTCAACGCCGTGCTGGACGAGGAGATCGTCGCCAGCGGCTGCACGGGGCTCGGCTTCGGCCTGCACAACGACGTGGTGGCGCCGTACCTGAGCGAGCTGACCACCGACGAGCAGCGCAAGCGCTGGCTGCCCGGGTTCTGCTCCGGCGACCTGGTCACCGCGATCGCGATGAGCGAGCCCGGCGCCGGCTCCGACCTGGCCGGGATCCGCACGAGCGCGGTCCGCGACGGCGACGGCTGGGTGCTCAACGGCCAGAAGACCTTCATCACCAACGGGGAGATGGCCGACCTGGTGGTCGTGGTCGTGCGTACCGCGCCGGAGCAGGGCGCGCACGGGGTGAGCCTGGTCGCGGTGGAGAGCGGCACCCCCGGCTTCTCCCGGGGCCGGCGGCTGGCCAAGGTGGGGCTCAAGGCCAACGACACCGCCGAGTTGTTCTTCGACGACTGCCGGGTGCCGGCGGAGAACCTGATCGGCACCGAGAACCACGGCTTCTACCACCTGATGGCCAACCTGCCCCGGGAGCGGCTCAGCATCGCGGTCGTCGCGGTGGCCGCCGCCGAGCGGCTGCTCGCCGTCACCCTCGACTACGCCCGCTCCCGGCAGGCGTTCGGCCGGCCGATCGGCGCGTTCCAGCACAACCGCTTCCTGCTGGCCGAGCTGGACACCGAGGTCACCATCGCCCGTACCTTCGTCAACCACTGCGTCGCGGAGTACGGCGCCGGCCGGCTCTCGGTCACCGACGCGGCGAAGGCGAAGTGGTGGACCACCGAGCTGCAGAACAGGGTCGCCGACCGCTGCGTGCAGCTGCACGGCGGCTACGGCTACATGCTGGAGTACCCGGTGGCGAAGGCGTGGCTGGACGGGCGGGTGCAGACGATCTACGGCGGCACCACCGAGATCATGAAGGAGATCATCGGCCGGGGCCTCGGGTTGTAGCGTCGACGGGCTGCCGGGTGGCGGGGCGGGTGCGCAAGGATGAGATGGCACCTCGCCCCTTACCTCGAAGGAGCCGCCATGGCCACCGACCTCGCCGCGCCGCTCGTCGCCGCCGACGTCGCGCCCATCCAGCGGCGTACCCTGCGGCTGCTCTTCGTCACCCAGATCGTCGGCGGGATCGGGGTGACCATCGGCGTCGCCGTCGGGGCGCTGCTCGCCTCCGACGTCGCCGGTACCGCCGTCGCGGGCCTGGTCAGCAGTTCCGCCGTGGTGGGCGGGGCGTTGCTCGCCGTGCCGGTCACCCGGATCATGACCGTGCGTGGCCGACGGCCCGGCCTGGTCGTCGCGTACCTCACCGGCGCGGCCGGCGGCGCTCTGGTGGTCCTCGCCGCGGTGACCCGCTGGGTCCCGCTGCTCTTCCTCGGCATGCTCCTGTTCGGCGGCGGCAGCGCGGCCAACCTCCAGGCCCGCTACACGGCGGTGGACCTGGCTGAGCCGGCGCGCCGGGGCCGCCAGCTCTCGTTGATCGTCTGGGCCACCACCATCGGCGCGGTCGCCGCGCCGAACTTCGCCTCGCTCGCCGACCGCACGACCAGCGGCTGGGGGCTGCCGACGCTGGCCGGTCCGTTCGCGTTCAGCGCCGTCGCGCTCGTGCTGGCCGCCGGGGCGATCCTGGCGCTGCTGCGGCCGGACCCGCTGCTCACGGCGCGCCGGCTGGCGGCGGCCGGCACCCCGGCGACCTCCGTCGTCGCGCCGGCACCGACCGCCCGGCGCGGTGCGGGCATGCGGGCCGCCTGGGCGGTGGTACGCGCGCGGCCGGCCGCCCGGCTCGGCATCGTCGCGGTGGCGGTCGGCCACCTGGTCATGGTCGCGGTGATGGTGATGACCCCGGTGCGCCTGCACGAGTGGCACGACGACGCCGACGTGCTGCGGGTGGTCGGTCTCGTGCTGAGCCTGCACATCGCCGGCATGTACGCGCTCGCCCCGGTGGCGGGCTGGCTCACCGACCGGGTCGGTCGCCGGGCGGTGATCCTCGGCGGCGTCGGGCTGCTGCTCACGGCGTGCGCGGTCGCCGGCACGGCCGGGCACCACACGGCCTGGCTCTCGGTCGGGTTGTTCCTGCTCGGCCTGGGCTGGTCGGGGACCATGGTCGCGGGCTCGACGCTGCTGTCGGAGTCCGTGCCGGTGGGGATCCGGCCGAGCGTGCAGGGGCTCTCCGACCTGACCATGGGCCTGGCCGGCGCCGCCGCCGGGGCGGTCAGCGGGTTTGTCGTGGAGGCGGCCGGTTACCCGGTGCTCACCGGGCTCGCGGCGGTCGCGGTGGTGCCCCTGGTGACGCTAGCGTTGCGGCCGGTGCCGGTGGGGGCACCGGACGAGGAGGACTGATCACGTGCGGCTGACCGACTTCTGGTCCCGGCTGGAGGAGGCCTTCGGGCCCGGCTACGCGGGCAGCATCGCCCGCGACCAGGTGCTCTCGCAGCTCGGTGGGCGGACCATCGAGCAGGCCCTGGCGTCGGGTGAGCAGACCCACGTGGTGTGGCGGGCGGTCTGCGCCGCCTATCCCGACCGGGTGCCCGCGCGGCTACGCTGATCAGCCGTTTCGTGGCTTCCGCGTGTCGCTTGCCGCCTCGTACACCTGTTCGGCTATTGTCCACAGCGGGGTGCTCGTCCACAGCTCACGGCCGGTCGGCTGGTTTTCTGTCGGACCCAGCGCCTAGCGTGTCCGCGTGACGCGAAGCTCAGGAAAGACGCCGGCGAAGGCAGGGGTGGCAAACATGGCCGCAGGGCCCGACCGGGAGAAGGCACTCGACCTTGCTCTCGCTCAGATCGACAAGCAGTTCGGCAAGGGTTCGGTGATGCGGCTGGGAGAGCGGCCGGTCGTCCAGACCTCGGTGATTCCGACGGGTTCGATCGCGCTCGACGTGGCGCTCGGCGTGGGCGGTCTGCCCCGGGGCCGGGTCGTCGAGATCTACGGCCCGGAGTCCAGCGGTAAGACCACGGTGGCCCTGCACGCGGTGGCCAACGCCCAGCGGGCCGGCGGCATCGCCGCCTTCGTCGACGCCGAGCACGCGCTCGACCCGGAATACGCCAAGGCCCTCGGCGTCGACACCGACTCCCTGCTGGTCTCCCAGCCGGACACCGGCGAGCAGGCGCTGGAGATCGTGGACATGCTGGTCCGCTCCGGCGCGATCGACATCATCGTGATCGACTCGGTGGCGGCCCTGGTGCCGCGCGCCGAGATCGAGGGCGAGATGGGCGACAGCCACGTGGGCCTCCAGGCCCGGCTGATGAGCCAGGCGCTGCGGAAGATCACCGGTGTGCTCAACAACACCGGCACCACGGCGATCTTCATCAACCAGCTCCGCGAGAAGATCGGCGTGATGTTCGGCAGCCCCGAGACCACCACGGGCGGCCGGGCGCTGAAGTTCTACGCCTCGGTCCGGCTCGACGTGCGCCGCATCGAGAGCCTCAAGGACGGCACCGACGTGGTCGGTAACCGCACCCGGTGCAAGGTCGTGAAGAACAAGGTCGCCGCGCCGTTCAAGCAGGCCGAGTTCGACATCATGTACGGCAAGGGCATCTCCCGCGAGGGCTCGCTGATCGACGTGGGCGTGGAGCAGGCGATCATCCGCAAGTCCGGCGCCTGGTACACGTACGACGGCGACCAGCTCGGCCAGGGCAAGGAGAAGGCCCGGGAGTTCCTCAAGGAAAACCCGGATGTCGCCGCCGAGATCGAGAAGAAGATCCTCGAGAAGCTCGGCGTCGGGGTGGGCGCGGGCGACGCCGCCGGTGGCCCGGAGCTGCCGCCGGTCGACTTCTGACCGGTCCCTGACCCGTGGCAGGACGACGCGCCCGCACCGGGCGGGGCTGGGATGCCAGCCCCGCCCGCGCGGGTGACGACAACACGCCTCGACCCCGTCGGGGCCGGCGCGGCCGTACCGACGACACCGATCCCGAGGCGCCCCCGGCCCCTCCGCGCGACGAGGCCGAGCTGGCGCGCGAGATCTGCCTGCGCCAGCTGGCCGTCCGGCCCCGCACCCGGGCCGAGCTGGCCGGGGCGCTGGCCAAGCGGGGTGTCTCCGACGAGATCTCGGCGGAGGTGCTCGACCGCTACGACGAGGTCGGCATCATCGACGACGCCGCCTTCGCCCGGGCCTGGGTGGCCAGCCGGCACTCCGGCCGGGGCCTGGCCCGCCGGGCACTCGCCAACGAGCTGCGCCAGCGCGGAGTGGACGGCGAGGTCGCGAGCGAGGCCCTCGGCGAGCTGGACGAGGAGACCGAGGCCGAGACCGCCCGCGCCCTGGTCGAGCGGAAGCTGCGCACCGCCCGGGGCGAGCCGGACGCGGTCTTCCGGCGGCTGGTGGCCATGCTGGCCCGCAAGGGCTACCCGCCGGGCGTGGCGATCCGGGCGGTGAAGGACGCGCTCGCCGCGCAGAGCGCCGAGGCTGCCGAGTTCGCCGAGCAGATCGATGCCGACGCGCTCGCCGACGCCGAGGGCGAACTGGAGCGGGACAGCCGCTCCCCCGGGTGAGCGGAGCGCCGGGCCGGAGAGGGCCCGCTGCTGAAGGCGCGTCGCGACGGGCCGCGTAGCCCGGCGGTGGGACCCGTGCTGGAGGCGTTTGTCGGCAGGGCCGCGGACCCGGCGGTGGGCGGAGGGAGACTTCGTGTTGAAGGCGTGCCTCAACGGGGCCCGAGGGCGTGACGAGCATCCGGCGGTGCCGGTCACCCCGGCCGAGCTGGCGGCCGACGCGGCCCGCTGCGCCGGGCTCGGCGCAGGGGCGGTGCACGTGCATCCCCGGGACTCCGCCGGCCGCGAGTCCCTGCACCCACTGGTGGTCGCCGCCGCGCTGGACGCGATCCGGGCCGCGCGACCGGGGCTGCCGGTGGGGGTGAGCACCGGGGCCTGGATCGAGGCGCAGCCGGCCGCCCGGGTGGCCGCGGTCCGGGCCTGGACCGTGCTGCCCGACTTCGCCTCGGTCAACGCTCACGAGCCGGGCGCGGAGGCGGTGGCGACGGCGCTGCACGAGCGGGGCGTCATGATCGAGGCGGGGCTGTGGACGGTCGACGCGGTCGGGGCGTACGCGCGGTGGCGGGCGCCGGCCGGGCGGATCCTGATCGAGTGCATGGCCGAGGACCCGGCGGTGGCGCTTGCGGACGCCGCCGCGCTGCTGGCCGCGCTGCCGTCCCCTGCGGCCGGGAGCCCGCCGGTCCTGCTGCATGCCGAGGGGCCGGCGCCCTGGCCGGTGCTGGCCGAGGCGGTGCGCCGGAGCCTGCACAGCCGCGTCGGGCTGGAGGACACGCTGTCACTGCCCGACGGCTCGCCCGCGCCGGACAACGCCGCACTGGTGGCGGCGGCACTGGCGGTGGGCGCCCGCTGACCCACCCGATCGGGGGAGTGGCGCACTCGTGGGCTCCGGCGAGCGTCGTGGCGCAGAGGGTTGCGTCACAGCCGGTCGGCGGTGCGCCGCCGGGTACGCGTACGGGCGCCGGGTGGCGCGTCGGCGGGTGCGTACGGGCCGCCGCGCTGAGCAGGGCCGACGCGTCGCGCGGCCCGATCCGCTGCCGTTTTGTCCGCCGGTGTCCGGGCGTTCATCAGCGTTGCGTGACGCGACAACTTCTCTCCGTTCGGGGGGTTTGATCATGAGTTCTTGACCGGAGCCCCCCGGGAGACCTAGCCTCGCCATACAGGCTCACATTGCCCGACCAAGCGCAGGCTAAGCGCACAACATAGATCGCGTAACGGAACAGCATCACTTTGGCCGATCCGATCGGCCATTGGCGGCAGCTTCGGACTGGCCGGTCCGACGCTGGCGCGACAACTGCACCCGGCCGTCGGCGATGCTCCCGCGTGGAGCACCGCCGACGGAAGCTACCCCACGGCCAGACGCTCCGGTCGGGCGTCCACAGCCGCAGGGTGCGTGCCCATCGGCACGGTCGCTGCGGTCCCGACGTTCAGGGGAGGCGGCCATGGCGAGGCGGCGCAGTTCCACCGGGGTCCCGACATGAGCGGGCCGGTCGGGCCGGGCCCTGTGGCCATCGGGCGGAGCGGGGCGCCGGCATGAGCGGGTTCGACATCGTGATCCTCGCCGTGGTGCTGGTCCTGACCGTGGTCGTGCTCGGGGCGGTGCTGCTCGGCGTACGGGCGCTGCGCCGGTTCAATGCGGCGCCGGCGCCCGAGGACCCCGCCTTCATCGCCGAGAAGGACCGGCAGGAGCAGTCCCTCGCGGCCCTGCGTACCGCCGCCGACGAGGCCAACAGCACGATCGACGTGGCGAAGTCCGCCGCCGCGGCGGCCCGCACCGAGGCGGCCGCCGCGAAGGCCGAGGCGAAGGCGGCCCGGGCGGAGGCCCGCCGGGTGCTCGACGACGCCCGGGCGGAGGCCGACACCGTCCTGGAGCGGGCCCACAAGCAGGCCGAGGCCGACGCGGAGCAGTTGCGGGCCACCGCCCGGCGCAGCGGCGAGCGGGAGGTCGCGGTGCTCGCCGCCACCACCCGGGAGCAGGCCGCCGAGGTGGACCGGCGGGCGGCCCGGATGGACGAGCGCGAGCGGCTGCACACCGAGGAGGTGGAGCGCTTCGCCGAGCGGGAACGGCAGCTCACCGCCGCCAGCGCGGCCCTGTCGGCCCGCGAGGCAGCCCTCGCCCAGCGCGAGGCCGAGCTGGCCGAGGCGGAGGAACAGCGGCGTCGCGAGCTGGAGCGGGTCGCCGGCCTCACCGCCGACGCGGCCCGGGCGGAGCTGATCGAGGCGATCGAGGTCCAGGCCAAGCGGGAGGCCGCCCTGCTGGTCCGCGACATCGAGTCCGACGCCCGCGGTACCGCCGAGCAGCGCGCCCGGCACATCGTCGTCGACGCCATCCAACGGGTCGCCAGCGAGCAGACCGCGGAGAGCGTGGTCAGCGTCCTGCACCTGCCCGGCGACGAGATGAAGGGGCGGATCATCGGCCGGGAGGGTCGCAACATCCGCGCCTTCGAGTCGGTCACCGGCGTGAACCTGATCATCGACGACACCCCCGAGGCGGTGCTGCTCTCCTGCTTCGACCCGGTGCGCCGGGAGGTCGGGCGGCTGACCCTGGAGAAGCTGATCCTGGACGGGCGGATCCACCCGCACCGCATCGAGGAGGTCTACGACCTGGCCCGCAACGAGGTGGAGGAGCTCTGCCAGCGGGCCGCCGAGGACGCCCTGGTCGAGGTCGGCATCACCGAGATCCACCCGGAGCTGGTCACCCTGCTCGGCCGGCTGCGCTACCGGACGTCGTACGGGCAGAACGTGCTCAAGCACCTGGTGGAGACCGCGCACATCGCCGGCATCATGGCCGCCGAGTTGCGGCTGGACGTGCCGATCATCAAGCGCTCGGCGTTCCTGCACGACATCGGCAAGGCGCTCACCCACGAGGTGGAGGGCAGCCACGCCATCATCGGCGCCGACCTCGCCCGCAAGTACGGCGAGAACGAGGACGTCGTGCACGCCATCGAGGCGCACCACAACGAGGTGCCGCCGCAGACCATCGAGGCCGTCCTCACCCAGGCGTCCGACGCCTGCTCGGGTGGCCGGCCGGGGGCCCGGCGGGAGAGCCTGGAGGCGTACGTCAAGCGGCTGGAGCGCATCGAGGAGATCGCGGCCGGCAAGCTGGGCGTGGAGAAGGTCTTCGCCATGCAGGCGGGCCGGGAGGTCCGGGTGATGGTCAAGCCGGACGACGTCGACGACATCGGCGCCGCCGTGCTGGCCCGGGACGTGGCCAAGCAGATCGAGGAGGAGCTGACCTACCCGGGTCAGATCCGGGTGACCGTGGTCCGCGAGTCCCGGGTCACCGAGATCGCCCGCTGACGGCGCGACCGACTTCCGTCACCAGGCTCGCGGATGGTGGCGCGACGCGAAGGGCCGGCCCGATCATCGTGGCCGGCCCTTCGTCGTACGTCAGGGTCAGATGCCCTGACCGGTGCTTTCCGACTGCGCGGCGAGCGCTGCCGGGGGCGGGTTCTGGGCGGGGGTGCCGGCGGTCTTGCGGCCCCGGGAGAGCCGGTGCTGGACGTACTGGGCCAGCTTCGACAGTGCGTAGTTCACCACGATGAAGAGCACCGCGATCACGACGTAGACCTGGATCGGGTTGCCCAGCACGCCGATGATCTGCTTGCCGATGTTCAGGGTCTCCTCGTAGCTGATGATGAAGCCCAGCGAGGTGTCCTTGAGTACCACGACGAGCTGGCTGATCAGCGCCGGCAGCATGATGCGGAACGCCTGCGGCAGCAGGATCATCCGGGTGGTCTGCGCCGGGGAGAGGCCGATCGCGGCTGCTGCCTCGGCCTGCCCGCCGGGCAGGCCCTCCATGCCGGAGCGGAGGATCTCGGCGATCACCACCGAGTTGTAGATGGTCAGGCCGATGACCAGGTACCACAGGTTGTCGAACGAGACGCCGAACTCGGGGAAGCCGCGGGCCACGAAGAAGATCGTGATGACCACGGGCAGGCCCCGGAACACCTCGACGCAGACCCGGGTGACCGCCGACAGCAGCACGCTCAGCCCGCGCAGCAGGTATGCCAGCGGGGTGGCGAACCCGGTGAACCGGCGCTGGGTCAGGCTCTTGAGCTGGATCCGCAGCACCGCGAGCAGGGTGCCGACCACCAGCGAGGAGACGATCGCCAGGGCGGCGGCGGTCAGCGTGTTCTTGAAGCCGAGGCCGATGCGGTCCCAGACCAGCGAGAAGTTCTCGTTGGCCGGGTCGATCAGCGGCCCCCAGAGCTCCATCGACAACTGGCCCTTGGCGTCCAGTGGGCGGTAGATCAGGAAGTACGCGCCGACGAGCAGCAGCACCGTCGCCGCCACGCTGCTGATGAGCGTGAGCCGGCGCTGCCGGGGACCGGGGACGTCGTAGAGGACGCTCTGCTGGCTCATCGGGCCACCGCCTGGCGCTTCTCGATCCGGTCGAGGAGCGCGCCGAGGGGGACGGTCATGATCAGGTATCCGATCGAGATGCCGATGGCGACGGGCACGAAGGCGTAGCCCTCGGCCCCGGTGAGCTGGTCGGCGGTCGCCGAGAGGTCGCCGACGACGCCGAAGAAGCCGACCAGGGCCGAGTTCTTGATCATCGCGATGATCACCGACCCGAGCGGTACCACCGAGGCCTTCCAGGACTGCGGCAGCACCACGTGGCGCAGGTTCTGGCCGAACGTGAGTCCCAGCGACCGGGCGGCCTCGGCCTGGCCGGCGGGCACGGCATTCACGCCGGAGCGCAGCGCCTCGCAGACGAACGCGGCGGTGTAGAGCACCAGCGCGACCAGCGCGAAGCGGAAGTACGGCAGGTCGGTGTCGAGCCGGCTGAACACCGCGTCCAGGCCGGGGATGCGCAGGAAGTCGGCGTTGGAGCCGAGCGCCGGCAGGCCGAACGCGGCGAAGAACATCACCACGGTCAGCGGCATGTTGCGGAAGATGTTGACGTAGCTGGTGCCGAGCGCCCGCAGCGGCGGCACCGGGGAGATCCGCAGCACCGCCAGGACGGCACCCAGGATCAGGGCGCCGACTGCGGCGAGTACGCAGATCTGGAGGGTGAGCCAGAATCCACCCGCGAAGACGTCGAACTTGTCGATGAGCACACTCACGGGCCGGTCTTCCTCCCCACCCTCCAGATCGAAGGAATCAGATCAGTAGCGGTTGACGGTCGGCGCGGAGCCCAGCTGGGCGCCGAACTTGCCGGCGGTGTTGTCCCAGGCCTTCTTCCAGCTGCCGTCCGCGTACGCCTTCTCCAGCGTGTCGTTGACGAAGTTGCGGAAGTCGGTGTCCTCCTTCTTCACCCCGAGGCCGTACGGCTCCTTGGTGAAGTTCTCGCCGGCCAGCTTGAACGACGCCTCGTCCTTGGCGATGTAGCCGAGCAGGATCACGTTGTCCGTGGTGACGGCGTCGACCTGGCCGCCCTTGAGGGCGTCGCGGCACTTGTCGTAGGTGTCGAAGAGCACCAGCTGGGTGGCGACGTCCTTGACGTGCTTCTTGATCTCCTCGGCCGGGGTGGAGCCGGTGACCGAGCAGACCTTCTTGGCGCCGTCCTTGAACGAGTCCGGGCCGGTGATGGTGCTGTCGTCCTTCTTCACCATGATGTTCTGGCCGGCCTCGTAGTACGGCCCGGCGAACGCGATGCGCTCCTTGCGCTTGTCGTTGATCGTGTAGGTGGCGGCGACCAGGTCGACCGTGCCGTTCACGATGACGTCCTCGCGGACCTTCGAGGGGGCCTCGACCCACTCGATCTTGTCCTCGGGGATGCCCAGCTCCTTGACGATGATCTTCGCGACCTCGACGTCGAAGCCCTCCGGCTTACCGGACAGGCCCTTCTGGCCGAAGCCGGGCTGGTCGAACTTCGTGCCGATCTTGATGGCCTGGGCCTTGTTGAGACGCTCCATCGTGCTGCCGGCGGCGAAGGACTTGCTGCCGGCGCCGGTGCCCTCGTCGGCGTCGTCGCCACCGCAGGCGGTCATGCCGAGCGCCAGGGTGGCGGCCGCCGCGAGCGCCGCTACGCGCGTGATACGCATACACTTCTCCTTCTTCGACGGAACCCGCCGGGGGACGGCGCGCTCCAGGTACGGACGCCTAGTGCGTGAGGATCTTGGACAGGAAGTCCTTGGCGCGCTCGCTGCGCGGGTTGGCGAAGAACTCGGCCGGCGGCGCGTCCTCGACCAACTGGCCGTCGGCCATGAAGATGACGCGGTTCGCCGCGTGCCGGGCGAAGCCCATCTCGTGGGTCACCACGACCATGGTCATGCCCTCGCTGGCCAGCGACGTCATCACGTCCAGCACCTCGCCGACCATCTCCGGGTCCAGCGCGCTGGTCGGCTCGTCGAAGAGCATCGCCTTGGGCTGCATGGCCAGCGCCCGGGCGATCGCCACCCGCTGCTGCTGGCCGCCGGAGAGTTGGGCGGGGAACTTGTCGGCCTGGTTGGCGATGCCGACCCGGTCCAGCAGGGCCAGGCCGCGCTCGCGCGCCGCCGCCGGCTTCTCCTTGCGGACCTTGACCGGCCCGAGGGTGACGTTCTCGAGGATCGTCTTGTGCGCGAAGAGGTTGAACGACTGGAACACCATGCCGACCTCGCTGCGCAGCTTCGCCAGCGCCTTGCCCTCGGCCGGCAGCGGCTGCCCGTCGAAGGTGATCGTGCCGGAGCTGATCGGTTCGAGGCGGTTGATGGTGCGGCACAGCGTCGACTTGCCGGAGCCCGACGGGCCGATCACCACGACCACCTCGCCGCGCCCGACCGACAGCGAGACGTCGTCCAGCACGTGCAGCGGCCCGAACCACTTGTTGACCGAGTCCAGCACGATGAGCGGTTCGCCCGTCGTCACGTCGTTCACCGTCCCTGTCGTCGCGCGGGGTCGGGTGACCCCCGGTTGGGCAACTGTAGGCGGGGGGATGTGGCGCGACGCAACTCAGTTGGTCACGGAGCGATAACACCAGTTCGGAACGGGGTCAAGAGACCGATTTTGACCGCGATCGGGGCCCGCCGGTTGCCATCGGATGGAGCTGTTCGGCGATCATGTGGGGATGACCGAACCGGTACGGCTCACCCGGTACGCCCGGGGCGGCGGCTGCGCGTGCAAGATCCCCCCGGGGGAGCTGGAGACCATGGTCGCCGGGCTCGGTCCGGCCACCGGCACCGCCGAGCTGCTCGTCGGGCTCGATCACGGCGACGACGCCGCGGTGGTCCGGCTCGACGAGCGCACCGGCCTGGTCACCACGGCCGACTTCTTCACCCCGGTGGTCGACGACGCGTACGACTGGGGGCGCATCGCCGCGACGAACGCCCTCTCCGACGTGTACGCCATGGGCGGCACCCCCTTGGTCGCGCTCAACCTGCTCTGCTGGCCGCGTGACGTGCTGCCGCTGGAGCTGGCCCGGGAGGTGCTGCGCGGCGGGCAGGACGTGGCCCGCGACGCCGGCTGCCACCTCGCCGGCGGGCACAGCGTCGACGACGAGGGCCCCAAGTACGGGCTGGCCGTCACCGGCGTGGTCCGGCCGGAGGAGCTGATCACCCTGGACGCCGGCCGGGCGGGTCTGCCGCTGTCGCTGACCAAGCCGCTCGGCGTCGGGGTGCTCAACACCCGGCACAAGGCCACCGGCGAGAGTTTCCCCGAGGCGGTCGCCGCGATGACCACCCTCAACCGCGACGCGGCGCGGGCCGCGGTGGCGGCCGGCGTCCGCTGCGGCACCGACGTGACCGGCTTCGGTCTGCTCGGACACGCGTCCAAGCTGGCCCGGGCGAGCCGCCTGACGGTGGCGATCGACGCGGCCCGGGTGCCCTACCTGGCCGGCGCCCGGGAAGCGGTACGCGACGGGCACGTCAGCGGCGGCAGCCGGCGCAACCTGGAGTGGGTCACCGGGTGGACCGACTTCGGCGGTGTCAGCGAGGAGGAGCGGCTGCTGCTGGCCGACGCGCAGACCTCGGGCGGCCTGCTGGTCGCCGGCGAACTGCCGGGCGCCACCGTGATCGGCGAGCTGCTGCCGCCCGGGGAGCACCGCATCGTCGTGCGCTGAGGACGTGCCGGCGTGTGACGTCCGGATCGGGCCACCGTACCCGATAAACTGTCATCTTTCCGCTACTCGGAGCAATGGCGCTCGGGGAAATTTTGCCCGGAATGGTCACAGACCGGTAACTTGCCCCCGGCTGAGGTCATATGCACCCCACCATCGTCAGTAAGGCCCGATCCGGAGGCCGGTGGGACGAGCACAGCGAGGAGGCGGCATGACCGAGCTGTGGAACTGGAGAATCGAGCAGGTGCGGCCGGTGGAGGCCTACCCGGCACTGGCCGAGGCGCTCGGCCGGGTGGTGATGCCCCTGGCGGCGGCGGACCCCGCCCGCCTGCCGACGTACGCGGTGATCTGCGACGTCTGGCAGGCGCCGGGGGAGTTCGCCACGATCGTGGACTGCTACGGGGTGCCCGAAGGGCTCTCCGAACACGGCAGCATCGCCACGCTGGCGCGGCTGCTGGACCGCAACTGCCTGCTGCGCGACGACACGCTGGACGCGGGGCGGCACCTGCTCGTCGCGCCCGACGGCACGATCCGGCCGGTGCACTTCGACGTCCGGGAGACCGACGACGGCGAGGTGCTCGCCGACCAGCGGCTGTGCACCGACGCCGACCCCCGCTGTCGCGGCTGGTCGCAGTGCCACCGCTCGCGCTGGGCACCGGACTCGGTGCTCCCGGCGCTCGCCGCCGCCTGACCCGCGCACCGCTGCCGGCTTCCGTGCCGGCACGGCGGAGACAGCCCGGGAGCCGGCCGGCGGAGACAGCCCCGGAGCCGGCCGGCGGAGACAGCCCGGGAGCCGGCCGGCGCAGGGAGCCCGGGGGCCGGGCCGGCGGGGGCGGGACCCCCGTCCCGGCCCGGCGGCGGGATCAGCTCGCCGGGCTGGCGGAGCGGCCGCCGCGTACCTCCAACTCGGCGAGCAGGGTCGCGGTGGCCGCGGCGACGGCGGCGACCGCCGCGTCGAAGGCCGCGGCGTTGTGGGCGGCGGGCTTGCGGAAACCCGAGATCTTGCGGACGTACTGCAACGCCGCCGCGTCGACGTCGCCCGGGGTCACCTCGGCGACGTACGGCTCACGTAGGGTCTTGATGCTCCGGCACACGGCTCCTCCTCGTTAAGTCCGGTCGGTGGGCCCGGATACGCTGTCCGGGTCATGACTACCGCAGCGGCGAGCAGCCCGCGCACCTATCAGGTGCGCACCTACGGCTGCCAGATGAACGTGCACGACTCCGAGCGCATCTCCGGCCTGCTGGAGCAGGCGGGCTACGTGCGCGCCGCCGAAGCCGACGACAACCCGGACGTGGTGGTGTTCAACACCTGCGCCGTCCGGGAGAACGCCGACAACCGGCTCTACGGCAACCTCGGTCACCTGCGCCCCGTCAAGGCCAGGCACCCGGGGATGCAGATCGCCGTGGGCGGCTGCCTGGCCCAGAAGGACCGGGGCGAGATCGTCCGCAAGGCACCCTGGGTCGACGTGGTGTTCGGCACGCACAACATCGGGTCGCTGCCGGTGCTGCTGGAGCGGGCCCGGCACAACACGGCTGCCGAGGTGGAGATCCTCGAGTCCCTCGACGTCTTCCCCTCGACGCTGCCCACCCGGCGCGAGTCCACGTACGCGGGCTGGGTGTCGATCTCCGTCGGCTGCAACAACACCTGCACGTTCTGCATCGTGCCCTCTCTGCGGGGCAAGGAGAAGGACCGCCGCCCCGGCGACATCCTCTCCGAGGTCCGCGCCCTGGTCGATGAGGGCGTGCTGGAGGTGACCCTGCTCGGGCAGAACGTCAACTCCTACGGCGTGGAGTTCGGTGACCGGCTGGCCTTCGGCAAGCTGCTGCGCGCCTGCGGCGACATCGAGGGGCTGGAGCGGGTGCGGTTCACCAGCCCGCACCCGAAGGACTTCACCGACGACGTGATCGCCGCGATGGCCGAGACGCCCAACGTCTGCCACTCGCTGCACATGCCGCTCCAGTCCGGCTCCGACGACGTGCTGCGCGCGATGCGCCGCTCGTACCGGGCCGACCGCTACCTGGGCATCATCGAAAAGGTCCGGGCGGCGATGCCGGACGCGGCGATCACCACCGACATCATCGTCGGCTTCCCCGGCGAGACCGACGCCGACTTCGAGCGCACCCTCGACGTGGTCCGCGAGGCCCGGTTCTCGTCGGCGTTCACCTTCCAGTACTCCAAGCGCCCCGGCACCCCGGCCGCCACCATGGACAGCCAGCTGCCCAAGCAGGTCGTGCAGGAGCGCTACGAGCGGCTGATCGCCTGCGTGGAGGAGATCACCTGGGCGGAGAACAAGAAGCTGCTGGGGGAGACCGTCGAGGTGCTGGTCGCCGTCGGCGAGGGGCGCAAGGACGAGCGCACGGGTCGGATGTCCGGCCGCGCCCGCGACGGCCGCCTGGTCCACTTCGCCACCGGCGCGAACGGCCAGCAGGGCGACGCCGGTTCCCTCGCCGGGCGGATCCGCCCCGGCGACGTCGTGCACACCACCATCACCTACGCCGCACCGCACCACCTGAACGCCGACGGCGAGCCGCTGGCGCACCGGCGCACCCGGGCCGGCGACGCGGCCGAGGCGGGACGCGCCCCGCGTACGCCGGGGGTGCTGCTCGGGCTGCCCACGATCGGCGCGCCGGCCGCGGCGCCCGCGCCGACGACCGGCTGCGCCGCGCACTGACCCGCGACCGGCCGGGGCCTGCGCGCGCAGGCCCCGGCCGGTGCGATCAGCCGGTCACACCTGGATCCGACCCGCGCCCGCGCCGCCCGTGACGATGGACTTCACGCTGCTCGCGGCGTCCAGGCTGTACGAGTACGGGATGGCCCGGACGCTGCCGCCGGCCTGGCCGCTGCCGGTCGGAGGCGGATCAGCAGGCGACGCCGTTGAGCTTCACGGCACCCGGCGCGGCGGACGGGCCGTTGGCGGTGAAACCGACCGTCACCGAGGCGCCCGGCGCCAGCGCCCCCGCCCAGGTCGGCGCCGCCGCCGTCACCGTGGTGCCCGACTGGGTCACCGTGGCGTTCCAGCCGCTGGCCAGGCTCACCCCGGCCGGCCAGGTCCAGGTGACCTGCCACGGGTTGACCGTGCCCGTGCCGGTGTTCGTCACCGTCAGCTCCCCCTGGAAGCCGCCCTGCCACGCGTTGACCTGCCGGTACGCGCCCGTGCAGCCACCGGTCGGCGGAGGCGGCGACGAGGTCGGCGTCGCCGTCGGCGTGCCGGTGGGGCCGCCCCCGCCGCCCACCGGCGCGATCAGGTACGGCTGGAGGATGGCCTGCTTGGTGGTGTTGATGTTCGTCCAGTCGTCGAGCGCGATGCCCCCGGTGTCACCCGAGTTCGGGTTCCACGACCAGTAGGTGAAGGACATCCCGTCGATCCCGGTGCCGGTGTAGGCCATCAGCTTCTCCAGCCACACCTTGTCGCGGGGGTCGGCCAGGGTGCTGCCGAACTCGCCCATCATGATCGGCGCGATGTTCTGCTTGTAGAGGTAACCCCAGTACTTGTCCCAGATGCCCGGCAGGTTCGTCGGGAAGTCGGGGGACTTGAACCAGTTCTGCTCGAAGACCGAGGTGGCGTACTCGTGTGGCGAGTAGACCAGCCGGTTCGGCACGTCGAGCCGGACGGGGAAGTCCTTCGCCTTCGTCAGGTTGCCGCCCCACCAGCCGCAGTCCTCGTCGTTGCTCGGATCGTTGTCCCAGACGTTGGAGAGGCCGCCGCTGGGGCAGCTCACGCCCTCCACGAAGATCAGCCAGTTCGGCTGCACCGACAGGACCGCGTTGCCGGCCCGCTCGGCGGCCAGCCGCCAGTCCCGGGCCGGGTCGCCGCAGCCCCAGCACGCGCCCGTGGCCGCCGGGTTGGTCCCCTCGGCGTGCGGCTCGTTGTGCAGGTCCGCCCCGATCACCGTGGTGTTGCCGGCGTACCGCTGGGCGAGCATCTTCCAGTCGTTGATCCAGGTCGCCTCGGAGACCGTCGGGGCGTACCAGAGCGCGGACTGGCCGGCGGACGTCGGCCGGTGCCGGTCGAGGATGACCCGCATCCCCTTGCCGCCGGCGTAGGCGATGACCTTGTCGAGGATCTGCAACGGGGAGAGCCCGACCAGGTCCGGGTTGACGAAGTCGTTGATGCCGCTGGCCGTGGCGCCCGGCTTCAGCGCGTCGTTCGAGTACGGCACGCGCAGCGTGTTGTAGCCGAGGCTGGCCATCTTGTCGATCTGTCCCCGCCACGGGTTCGTGGACCACAGCCCGTGGAAGGTCTTGTTGTCGGTCTCCATGCCGAACCAGTTGATGCCGGTGATGCGTACCGTCGCGCCGGTGCTGTCGACGATCTTGTTGCCGTTGGTGTGCAGGTAGCCGGTCCCGGTGCCGGCGGGGGCGGCGACGGCCGGGGCGGTGCTGACGGCGGCGGCGACGAGGACGCCGGCCGCTGCGGTGGCGAGCGCGGTGATCGCGCCGCCGAGGGCGCTGCGTCGGTGCATGCGAGCTCCACTTCGAACTGCCCGCCGCCGCCTGGGCGGCGCGGGCGGGAACCGGGCGACGACCGTCACGCTCCCTCAGGGAGTACGCGGACAGGGCGCGACGGAACGTGCCACGTGGGATGCGGCCGCTCGCGTGGACCACCGGCGTCCCCGACGACGCGGTGTGCGCCGTCGGCGCCCTCGCGCCGGTGCCGGACCTGGCTCCGCCGCTCATTCTGATCAGCCTGCCTCGATGCGTCAACCGTCGCGTGTCCGGCCCGGGCGGCTGCGGGCGGACAGGCGGAAGCCCCCGGTCCGTGGCGGATCGGGGGCTTCCGTGGTGGCTCGGTCCGTGGTGGCTCGGGGCCCGTCGCAGTGGGGCGTTCCGGCTCAGCCGGCCTGCTCGGCGAGCTGGAGGAACTGCCGCTTCGAGGCCAGCGCCTGCTCGGCCTCCTTGACCCGCCGGGCGTCCCCGGCCGCCTGGGCCCGGGCCAGCCGCTCCTCGGCTTCGGCGACCTGCGCGCGCATCTGGGCGAGCAGCGGGTTGTCCTCCTTGGTGGTGCGCCGCCACGCGGAGTCCATCACCTCGCGGACCTTCTCGTCGATCGCCCGCAGCCGGCGCTCCAGCCCGGCCGCCGCCTCACGGGGCACCCGGCCGGCCTCGTGCCACTGGGCCTGGATGTCCCGCAGCTTGGCCTGCGCGCCCTTCGGGTCGCCGTCGACGTCCAGCGCCTCGGCCTCGGCGAGCAGCGCCTGCTTGCGCTCCAGGTTGCCCCGCTGCTCGTTGTCGCGGGCGGAGAAGACCTCGCTGCGCCGGGTGAAGAACTCGTCCTGCGCGCCCCGGAACCGTTCCCAGAGCTTCTGCTCCGCCTCCTTCGAGGCGCGGGGCGCGGCCTTCCACTGGTTCATCAGCTCCTTGAGCTGGTTGGCGGTGGCCGCCCACTCGGTGGAGTCCTTGAGCTTCTCGGCCTCGGCGACCAGCTCCTCCTTGACCGTCTGCGCCTGCTTGCGCTGAGAGTCCAGGGAGGCGAAGTGGGCGCCCCGGCGGCGGGTGAAGCCGTCCCGGGCGGCGGCGAACCGCTTCCACAGCTCACCGTCGGTCTTCTTGTCGACCCCGCGGATGGTCTTCCACTCGTCGAGGATCTCCTTCAGCCGGTCCCCGGCGGTCTTCCAGCCGGTCGACTCGGCGGCGAGCTTCTCCGCCTCCTCCACCAGGGTCTGCTTGCGGGCGAGCGCCTCGACGCGCGCGGCGTCGCGGGCGGCCTTGGCCTCGCCGGCCTTCTCCTCGGCGACCGTGGCGAGGCGGTCCAGCCGGGCGGCCAGCGCGTCGATGTCGCCGACGACGTGCGCCTCGGCCAGCGACGCGCGGATCCGCCGGATGGTGGTCAGTGAATGGCCGGCGTCGGCGGCACCCGACTTGAGCCGGGCCTCCGTCAGGTTGACCTCGGTGACCAGGTCGTCGAAGCGGCGGGCGAAGTGGGCCAGCCCCTCCTCGGGCGCTCCCGCCTGCCAGGATCCGACCACCCGCTCGCCGTCGGCGGTCTTGACGTACACGGTGCCGTCCGCGTCCACCCGTCCGAAGGCAGTCCAGTCGCTCATGTGCCCATCCTCGTTCTCCCGGCGTCGGGGAGCAGTCCCGCGATCGCCGCCACGGCGCAGCAAAGTTTCCCCCGGCATTGTCACAGGTACGACCCCGTTCCCGTCGAGCGCCTATCGCCGACCGTGACCATACGGTGTCCTAGCGCCTGCGGACAGGCTCCCTGGGAGGAGTGTCGGAATCCGGCGTACGACGCGTCCGGACGGGCGGGCGTCGTCGGTGGCGTGGCGACTCCGGCCACGCGGGCGACCCGCCGGCGAGGACAGGCCGGCAGCGGCGGCTCGAAGAGCCCGGGTGCGGGGCGCCGGGCGCCGTCGTGCCGATACCGTTGCCGGGTGCCCCTGGTCGCCGCTGCCGTCTGCCCCCACCCGCCGCTGATCGTCCCCGAGTTGGCCGGTGCCGCCGCGCCCGAGCTGGACGAGCTCCGCGCCGCCTGCGACGCCGCCGTCGCCGGGCTGCTCGCCGCCGGTCCCGAGGTGATCGTCCTGGTCGGCGACGGGCCGGAGACCGCCCGCTTCAACGCGGCCGACCACGGCTCGCTGCGCCAGTACGGCCTCGACCGGGCCGTACGGCTGTGGAAGGTGAACTGCGCCGGCGGCGAGCGGCTGCCGCTGAGCCTGACCATCGGCGCGTGGCTGGTCGGCCGCTCCCGCACCGAGCTGCCCCGGCTGGCCCACTCCGTCGCGTCCGACGCCTCCCCGGCGGAGTGCGCCGAGCTGGGGGCGGCGCTCGGCGCGGCGACGGAGCCGCGTACCGCCCTGCTGGTGACGGGGGACGGGTCGGCCTGCCGCGGCCCGAAGTCGCCCGGCTACGACGACCCGCGCGCCGAGGCGTACGACGACGGGGTCGCCCGTGCCCTGGCCGACGCGGACGCCGAGGCCCTGCTCGACCTGGACCCGGTCCTGTCGGCGGAGCTGAAGGCCGCCGGCCGGGCGCCCTGGCAGGTGCTGGCCGGCGCGGTCCGTGCGACGGGCGGCGACTGGCGTGGCGAGCTGCGCCACCACTCGGCGCCGTACGGCGTCGCCTACCTCGTGTCGTCCTGGACGCCCGCGTGACCACCCGTCCACCGGCCGGGACGGTCGTCGCCGTGGTCGGGCCGACGGCGGCCGGCAAGTCGGCGCTGAGCATCGCCCTCGCGCACGCCCTCGACGGCGAGGTGGTCAACGCCGACTCGATGCAGCTCTACCGGGGCATGGACGTGGGCACCGCCAAGCTCACCCCGGCCGAGCGCGAGGGGGTGCCGCACCACCTGCTGGACATCTGGGACGTCACCGAGCCGGCGAGCGTCGCCGAGTACCAGCGGCTGGCCCGCGCCGCCGTCGACGATGTCCTGGCCCGGGGCCGGGTGCCGCTGCTGGTCGGCGGCTCCGGCCTCTACGTGCGGGCGGTGCTGGAGCGCTTCGAGTTCCCCGGCACCGACCCGGCGGTGCGCGAGCGGCTGGAACGGGAGCTGACCGAGGTCGGCCCCGCGCCCCTCTACGCCCGGCTGCGCGAGGCCGACCCGGCCGCCGCGGCGGGGATCCTGCCCGGCAACGGCCGGCGGATCGTGCGCGCCCTGGAGGTCATCGAGCTGACCGGGGCGCCGTTCACCGCCGCGCTGCCCGAACCGACCCCGTACTACCCCTCGGTGCAGCTCGGCGTGGACCTGGACACCGCGCTGCTGGACGAGCGGATCGCCCTACGGGTGGACCGGATGTGGGCCGACGGGCTGGTCGCCGAGACCCGGGACCTGGTGGGGCGCGGCCTGCCCGAGGGACGTACGGCCAGCCGCGCGCTCGGCTACCAGCAGGTGCTGCGCTTCCTCGCCGGGGAACTGACCGAGGCCGAGGCGCACGACGAGACCGTCCGGGCCACCCGGCGTTTCGTCCGGCGGCAGCGGTCCTGGTTCCGCCGCGACCCGCGGATCCACTGGCTGGACTCGTCGGCGCCGGAGCTGGTCCCGGCCGCCCTGCGACTGCTCCCCGCCGCTGCGCGATGATGGGGGCGTGCAGTTCACCAAGGGCCACGGCACCGGCAACGACTTCGTCATCCTCCCCGATCCGGACAACCGGCTCGACCTGACCCCGGGGCTGGTCGCGGCCCTCTGCGACCGGCGGCGCGGCCTCGGCGGCGACGGCGTGCTGCGGGTGGTCCGGGCGGCCGCGCACCCGGAGGGCGCCGCGACGGCCGGCGAGGCCGAGTGGTTCATGGACTACTGGAACGCCGACGGGTCGTTCGCGGAGATGTGCGGCAACGGCGCCCGGGTCTTCGTCCGCTACCTGGTCGCCTCCGGGCTGGCCGAGCCGGCGGAAGGGGCGCTGCCGGTGGCCACCCGGGCCGGCGTCGTGCGCGCGCTGGTCACGGCCGACGCCATCGCCGTCGAGATGCGCCGCCCCCGGCTGTACGACACCGCGACCGCCACCCTCGGCGGGCTGACCCTGCCCGGCACGGCCGTGGACGTGGGCAACCCGCACCTGGTCTGCGCGCTGCCGGCCGGGCTGGAGCTGACCGCGCTCGACCTCACCCGGGCCCCCGACGTCGACCCGGCGGTCTTCCCCGCCGGGGTGAACGTGGAGTTCACGGCCCCCGGCGAGCCCGTCGACGACACCGACGGCCACGTGCTCATGCGCGTCTACGAGCGCGGCTCCGCCGAGACTCTCTCCTGCGGCACGGGCGCCTGCGCGGTGGCCGCGGTGGCCCTGCGCGACGCCGGCCGGGACACCGGCGTGCTGGCGGTGGACGTCCCGGGCGGACGCCTCTCGGTCACGGTGACGGAGGACTCCTGCTGGCTGGCCGGCCCGGCCACCCTGGTAGCCACCGGCACCCTGGACCCCACCACCCTCACCACGTCCCCCTGACCCACCCTGGCCCCGGCCCCCGCGCCGCCCTCGACCCCCCCTGACCCCGTTGATCATGAAGTTATTGCCGGGGAGAGCGTTTTCCTAGGGCAATAACTTCATGATCAACGCGCTCGGGGCGGGCCGGGCGGAGCGGTTGGGTGGGTGGGGTGGGTGGAGCGGGCGGGGTGGGCGGGGTGGGTGGGTGGGGTCAGGGGGTGGCGCTGGCTTCGGCGGCGATCTCGGGGAGGTCGGCGGGGCCCGGGTCGGCGGCGGGGGCGGGGGCCGGGTTCTGGGCGGCGGCGCGGACCGCTGCGGCGACCGCCGGGGAGACCCGGGAGTCGAAGACGCTGGGCACGATCACCGTCGGGTTGATCTTGTCCTCGCCGACCACGTCCGCGATGGCCCGGGCCGCCGCGATCGCCATCTCCTCGGTGAACTCCTCGGCGTGCGCGTCCAGCATGCCCCGGAAGACACCCGGGAAGGCGAGCACGTTGTTGATCTGGTTCGGCTGGTCGGAGCGGCCGGTGGCGACGACGGCGGCGTACTTGCGTGCCTCCCGCGGGTCGACCTCCGGGTCCGGGTTGGCGAGCGCGAAGACGATCGAGTCCTTGGCCATCGTGGCGATGTCGTCGCCGGTGAGCAGGTTCGGCGCGCTCACCCCGATGAAGACGTCCGCGCCGCGTACCGCCCCGGCCAGGTCGCCGGAGTAGTTCTCCTTGTTGGTGTTCTCAGCCAGCCACTGCCAGGCCGGGTTGAGCCCGCTCTGGCCGCGGTGCAGGGCGCCCTTCCGGTCGTACGCGATGATGTCGCCGACGCCCTGGCGCAGCAGCAGCTTCATGATCGCGGTGCCGGCCGCGCCCGCGCCGGAGACCACGACCCGGACGTCCGCGAGCTGCTTGCCCACGACGCGCAGCGCGTTGGTCAGCGCGGCCAGCACGCAGATCGCGGTGCCGTGCTGGTCGTCGTGGAAGACCGGGATGTCCAGCGCCTCGCGCAGCCGCGCCTCGATCTCGAAGCAGCGCGGCGCGGCGATGTCCTCCAGGTTGATCCCGCCGTACGCCGGGGCGATCGCCTTGACGATCTGCACGATCTCGTCGGTGTCCTGGGTGTCGAGCACCACCGGCCAGGCGTCCACCCCGCCGAAGCGCTTGAACAGCGCGGCCTTGCCCTCCATCACCGGCAGCGACGCCGCCGGCCCGAGGTTGCCCAGGCCCAGCACGGCGGAGCCGTCGCTGACCACGGCCACGGTGTTGCGCTTGATGGTCAGCCGGCGGGCGTCGGCCGGGTTCTCCGCGATCGCCATGCAGACCCGCGCCACCCCCGGGGTGTACGCCCGGGACAGCTCGTCGCGGTTGCGCAGCGCCACCTTCGAGCTGACCTCGATCTTGCCGCCGAGGTGCAGGAGGAAGGTCCGGTCGGAGACCTTGCGCACGTCCACGCCGTCCAGCGCCGTCAACGCGTCGACCACCTGGTCGGCGTGGCTGGCGTCGGCGGTGTCGCAGGTCAGGTCGACGAGCACGTGGGTCGGGTCGGAGTCCACCACGTCGAGCGCGGTGACGATCGCCCCGGCCTCACCCACGGAGGTGGTCAGCCGGCCGATCGAGGACGCGTCCGCCGGCACGGCGATCCGAATCGTGATCGAGAATCCGGCACTTGGAAGTCGGGTGATGGCCACGGGGTCCCTCCGTCGACGCTGAACGGCTGCCCCGCCTTTCTACTCGCCCCGGCGGGCCCCTCCGGCATCCGCCCCCACTTTTGTGGCCCGTTCGAGCGGGCATATAGCGGGTGCGTTCCGCGTTGGCACATGTCAGGATTGCTCGGTACGTGACAGAACGGACAGGAGACCGGCTTGCACAACCAGGAGACCCTTCTTCCCTACGAGGACGACGAGCTCGACGCCACCACCGGTGAGTTCGAGCTGTCGGAGCGGCAGGCGCTGCGGCGGGTCCCCGGCCTCTCCACCGAGCTCGCGGACATCACCGAGGTCGAATACCGCCAGCTGCGCCTGGAGCGCGTCGTCCTCGTCGGCGTCTGGACCGAGGGCTCGCAGAGCGACGCCGAGAACTCCCTCACCGAGCTGGCCGCGCTGGCGGAGACCGCCGGCTCGCAGGTGCTCGAGGGGCTGATCCAGCGGCGCAACCGCCCCGACCCCGCCACCTACGTCGGCCGGGGCAAGGTCGACGACCTCGGCTCGGTGGTGCTCTCCACCGGCGCCGACACGGTGATCTGCGACGGTGAGCTGTCGCCGTCCCAGCTGCGCAACCTGGAGCAGCGCACCAAGGTCAAGGTGGTCGACCGCACCGCGCTGATCCTCGACATCTTCGCCCAGCACGCCAAGAGCAAGGAAGGCAAGGCGCAGGTCGAGCTGGCCCAGCTCGAATACCTGCTGCCGCGCCTGCGCGGTTGGGGTGAGACCCTCTCGCGGCAGACCGGTGGTAGCGGTCGTGGCGGCGGCGCCGGCGGCGGCGTGGGTCTGCGCGGCCCCGGTGAGACGAAGCTGGAGACCGACCGGCGCCGGATCCGCCACCGCATCTCACGGCTGCGCCGGGAGATCAAGGGCATGCGGACCGTACGCCAGACCAAGCGCGCCCGGCGTTCCCGCAACGCCGTGCCGGCCGTGGCCATCGCCGGCTACACCAACGCCGGCAAGTCGAGCCTGCTCAACCGACTCACCGGGGCCGGCGTGCTGGTCGAGAACGCGCTCTTCGCCACCCTCGACCCGACCACCCGCAAGGCCACCACGGCCGACGGGCGGCTCTACACCCTCTCCGACACGGTCGGGTTCGTCCGGCACCTGCCCCACCAGATCGTCGAGGCGTTCCGCTCGACCCTGGAGGAGGTCGCCGAGGCCGACCTGGTGGTGCACGTCGTCGACGGCACCCACCCGGACCCGGAGGAACAGGTCCGGGCGGTCCACGAGGTGCTCGCCGAGGTGGGCGCCGACCGGCTGCCCGAGCTGCTGGTGGTCAACAAGACCGACGCGGCCGACGAGGAGACGCTGCTGCGGCTCAAGCGGCTCTGGCCGGAGGCGGTCTTCGTCTCCGCGCACACGGGTCGCGGGATCGACGGGCTGCGCGAGGCCGTCGAGACACGGCTGCCCCGCCCGGCTGTGGAAATCCGCGCGGTGCTGCCGTACGACCGGGGCGACCTGGTGGCCCGGGTGCACCGTCAGGGCGAGGTGCTGAGCACCTCCCACCTGCCGGAGGGCACCCTGGTGCACGTGCGGGTCGGCGAGGCGCTCGCCGCCGAGTTGGCGCCGTTCCGGGCGGACGAGGGCCAGGCGGTCGCGGGCGCCCGGTGACGCCCTCCCGGCGTCACGCGTCGGAAACGCCCGGCATGCGACACTGATTCAATGCGCCGCGCTGTTTCTTCGGTCACGGTCGCCCTCGGCTTGCTGGGGGCGACCGTGGCGTGTACCGGAGTCGCCCTGGCGGCGGCGCCCGCCTCGGCCGCGTCCCCGCTCGCGGCCGCCCCCGGCAAGAAGCGGTGCACGGTCACCGACGAGCGGCTGCGGGAGCTGTCGGGCCTGGTGGCCACCAAGAGCGGCTACATCGTGATCAACGACGGCACCGACGTGGAGAGCCGCAAGCGGGTCTTCTTCCTCGACACCAAGTGCGGGATCGCGAAGGAGCCGGTCCGCTACTCGGGTCAGGGGCCGTTCGACACCGAGGACCTGGCGCTCTCCCCGGACGGCGCGACGATCTGGATCGCCGACACCGGTGACAACGTCACCAGCCGGGAGCGTCGCCCGCGGGTGGCGCTGTGGAGCATGCCGGTCAACGGGTCGAAGCGGCCGGTGCTGCACCGCCTCTCCTACCCGGAGGGCAAGCCGCACGACGCCGAGGCGCTGCTGATCGGCGACGACGGCAACCCGTTGATCATCACCAAGGTGATGTCCGGCAAGGCCCAGATCTTCACCCCCGCCGAGAAGATGAAGAGCGGGGACACCCCGGCCGTACCGATGAAGAAGGTCGGCGAGATCAGCCTGCCGGAGACGGACACGGACAACCGGCTCGGCGCCCCCGGCCGCGTCGCGATCACCGGCGCGGCCCGGTCCCCCGACGGCTCCCGGGTGGTGGTGCGCACCTACGCCGACGCCTTCGAGTACGACGTGACCGACGGCAACGTCGTGGCGGCCCTGACCGGCGGCAAGCCCCGGGTGACGGCGCTCGCCGACCCGTTCGGTGAGGCGATCAGCTACAGCCCCGACGGCAAGACCTTCCTGACCGTCTCCGACGGCGGCCAGCTCGACGAGGACGCCCCGATCGACATCCTCGGCTACACGCCCTCTGCGGAGGGCGCGAAGCCGGTGGCCGGCGGGGGCGACGCCCCGAAGAAAGCCAGCCAGTCCTGGGTCGACGGCCTGAGCCTGAGCGACATCACGTACCTGATCGCGGCCGTGGGGGTGATCGGCGCGCTGATGGTGGCGGCGGGTGTCTTCGGCATCCTCCGGTCCCGGCGCAAGCCGGCGCCTCTTCGCGACGACGACGGTGCCGACCGCGACGACGTCCTCGCCGACGACCGGCGTGGACCGGCGGACGACGGCTTCGGTCCGCCGGGCGACCGGGGCCGGGGCGTCTACGGCGGTGCACCGGCGGCCGGCGTCTACGGCGGCCCGGCCGGTGGGCGCGGCGGTCCCGCGCCGGCCGGCGGGGGACCCGGTGGCGCCCGCCCGGCCGGCGGTGGCGTCTACGGTGGCGCCCGTCCGGTTGCTGGCGGCGGGGTCTACGGCGGCGGTCGCCCGCCCGTGGACGGGCCGCCCGGCCCGGGTGTTCCGCCGCCGGGTGGCGGCGGACGTCAGGGTGGTGGCGGACGTCAGGGTGGCGGACGTCAGGGTGGTGGCGGTGGTCGTCAGGGTGACGGTCGTCCGGGCAGCGGTGTCTACGGTGGCGGCGGACAGCCGGGCGGCAGCGTCTACGGCGGTGGCCGGGCGGAGCCGCCGCGTCGGGGCGACGAATCGGACCCCCGCGGCCAGCGGCCGGTCCGCCGGCGCGACGACGGCCCCGACGACGGTCGCGGCTACGGTCACGTACCCGGTGGTGGCCGGGGCTACCGGGGCGACCGCTACTGAGGCTGGGCCTGCTGGAGACGGCTGGGCCTGCCGGATAGGGCAACGACGGACACTCAGGGCCCGCAGTCGAGCGGCACGGCGCCCGGGTGACCGCCGAGGGCGGCCACCCGGCGCGGTGGCGGATCAGATGCGGCGCAGCACCGCGACGACCCGGCCCATGATCGTGGCGTCGTCGCCGGGGATCGGGTCAAAGGCCGGGTTCTGCGGCATGAGCCAGACGTGCCCGTCGCGGCGGCGGTAGGTCTTCACGGTCGCCTCGCCGTCGAGCATGGCGGCGACGATGTCGCCGGCCTCGGCGGTCGGCTGCTGCCGGACCACGACCCAGTCGCCGTCGCAGATCGCCGCGTCCAGCATCGAGTCGCCCTTGACCTGGAGCATGAAGACCTCGCCCTCACCCACCAGCTCGCGGGGGAGGGGGAAGATGTCCTCCACGGCCTGCTCGGCCAGGATCGGGCCACCGGCCGCGATCCGGCCCAGCATCGGCACGTAGGCCGGGGTGGGACGCTGCGAGCGGGCCAGTTCGTCGTCGACCTCGGCGGGCGCCCGGACGTCCACGGCGCGCGGCCGGTTGGGGTCGCGGCGCAGGAAGCCCTTCTTCTCCAGCTCCTTGAGCTGGTAGGCGACGCTGGACGGCGAGACCAGGCCGACGGCCTCGCCGATCTCGCGCACGCTCGGCGGGTAGCCGTGCCGCTCGACCCAGCTGCGGATGAACTCCAGGATCCGGCGCTGCCGGGCGGTGAGATCCACCGTCGCGGGGTCGGGGAAGGCACTGACCACCGGGGTGACCGGGCGCACGGCGGGCTGCCCGGTCCGGCTGCGCGCGGCGCCCCGGCGTCGGGTGGCCGGCGGTCCCGCCTCGGTGATCTGCTGCGGGCTCTTCGGCCGGCTGGCCCGATCCTCGGTCACGTCCGTCCTCCCTGGTCGGCGCTGGGTGCCTTGGCGGCTCGTGGTGCGTGCGGTGGTGCGGTGCGTGCGGTGGTGCGCGGTGACCGGCGGACGGAGGATTCCGCGCCCGGTTGTTCAAGACCGTATAGGTGAGATCGGTCATTTTCAAACATCTGTACGACCTTGCTCGGCGTGTCGGGGTGAAAAACCGCTCCACTCGTACTCGTGTTCTGATAAATGGTACGCCGGGTCGAACGGGTGTTCGACTTTCGTCCGATCGTCGGCCGTTTCGCACCGGCCGGACCGGTAACCCGCGGGGGCGTCGGACGGTTGGTCCTGCGGCGGGCGGCGGTGCCGGTCGACCCGGGAGTCGGGTGACGCGCCGGACACGCCGGCCAACTTGACCTCCGATCCGCAGCGGCCTACGGTCAACCCCTAGATGTAGTAGTCACACGGGCGTAAGTCGCCTACAGGTTGGGTTCGACTACCCACCGCACTCCGGCACCGTCGACACGGCGAAGACCATCGGCAGATGGCTCCGTCGCGCTGACGCGTGCCCGGCGAGCGGTCGGCGGACCCGCGATCGATGAAGGAGGTCGGGTGCGATGCGGTGTCCGTACTGCCGACACGCCGACTCCCGGGTGGTCGACTCGCGGGAGGCCGACGACGGCCAGTTGATCCGCCGGCGGCGATCCTGCCCGGAGTGCGGCAAGCGGTTCACCACCGTCGAGGAGGCGGTCCTCGCGGTCGTCAAGCGCAGCGGGGTGACCGAGCCGTTCAGTCGTACGAAGATCGTCGGCGGGGTGCGCAAGGCGTGCCAGGGCCGGCCCGTGGACGACGACTCGCTCGCGCTGCTCGCGCAGAAGGTCGAGGAGACCGTCCGGGCCAAGGGGGCCGCCGAGATCCCCAGCCACGAGGTGGGGCTGGCCATCCTGGGTCCGCTACGGGACCTGGACGAGGTCGCCTACATGCGGTTCGCCAGCGTCTACCGGTCGTTCGACTCGCTCGCCGACTTCGAGCGTGAGATCGAGACGCTGCGAGCCGGCGCGCGCGCCCGGGAGGGCGCCGGGGCCGACGCGGCTGAGGCCGCCGGCCGTACCAGTTGAATTCTTCGCAGTTTGTTGACAGTCGGATCGGGCGGCGGGTGGCCGTGCGGACGAGGGGGCGGATGAGATGTCGGGGGACGGTGTGACAACCAGCAGGGCACGCAACAAGGCCGGCGCGGGGCTCAAGATCGAGCGGGTCTGGACGACCGAGGGGGTGCACCCCTACGACGAGGTCGCCTGGGAGCGCCGCGACATCGTCATGACCAACTGGCGGGACGGCTCGGTCAACTTCGAGCAGCGCGGCGTCGAGTTCCCGGAGACGTGGAGCGTCAACGCGGCGAACATCGTGACCACCAAGTACTTCCGGGGCGCCGTGAGCACCCCGGAGCGGGAGTGGTCGCTGCGGCAGCTGATCGACCGGGTGGTCACCACCTATCGCACGGCGGGTGAGGAGTACGGCTACTTCGCCGGCCCGGCCGACGCCGAGATCTTCGCCCACGAGCTGACCTGGATGCTGCTGCACCAGGTGTTCAGCTTCAACTCGCCCGTCTGGTTCAACGTCGGCACGCCCTCGCCGCAGCAGGTCAGCGCCTGCCTGCCGTACGACTCGCTGGTCAGCACGCCCGCCGGCCTGGTGCCGATCGGCAAGCTGGTCGAGGAGAACGCCGTCGGCACCAAGGTGTACGACGGCAACGGCGGCCTGACCAGCATCGTCGCCGTCAAGGCCAACGGGGTGCGTGAGGTCATCCGGCTGCACACCAAGGCCGGCTACCAGCTCGACGTCACGCCGGACCACGTGGTGTGGAAGAGCACGGGCCAGGGCACGGGAAGTTGGGTCGACGCCGGCACCCTCGAGCCCGGCGACCAGCTCGAGTGGCACCGCACGTACGCGTACGGCGAGAGCGAGATCGACCTGCGGGAGATCCGCGAGGCCGCCCTCGCCGGCTGGTTGCAGTCCGACGGGTTCGTGGGCCAGTACGACGAGGGCACGAACCGGTCGCTGACGATCGAGGCAATGACGGTCAACGACGACGAGTCGGACTGGGTCAACGTCGCGCTCGACGAGGTCTTCGGCACCGCGCACCGGCACGAGCGCGTGGTGCCGACGCAGAGCGACGAGTTGGACTGCCGGCGTACCCGACTCTACGGCGAGCACCTGCGTCCGTTCGTGGAGAAGTGGGACCTGCTGACGCGCGGCGTCGACATGGAGGTGCCGCAGCGGCTCTTCACCGCGCCGCTGCCGGTCGTCGCGGCGTACCTGCGCAGCATCTTTCAGGCCGAGGGCTACGTCTCGGCGCGCGAGCACTCGACGCTCGTCGCGGCGGACATGGTCTCGGAGAAGCTGATCCGTGGCGTGCAGAGCCTGCTGCTACGGTTCGGGATCTTCTCCCGCGTGGGGCGCAAGGCGGACCCGCGCCCGGACCGCAAGGACTGCTGGTCGGTCCGGATCCAGAACGACGGCGACCGCGACCTCTTCGCCACGCACATCGGGTTCGTGGGCGCGGAGAAGATGGCCAAGCTCGAGGCGAGCTTCGCCAAGCCCGGCCGCTCGGCTGGCGACGTCAAGCGGCTGGAGATCGACCACGTCGAGCCGCTCGGCACGATGGAGGTCTACGACATCCAGACGGAGAGCGGCGAGTTCCTGGCCGGCAATCTTCGGGTGCACAACTGCTTCATCCTGGCCGTCGACGACTCGATGGACTCCATCCTGGACTGGTACAAGGAGGAGGGGCTGATCTTCAAGGGCGGCTCCGGCTCCGGCGTGAACCTGTCCCGGATCCGCTCCTCCCGCGAGCTGCTCTCCTCCGGCGGCAACGCCTCCGGCCCGGTCAGCTTCATGCGCGGCGCGGACGCCTCCGCCGGCACCATCAAGTCTGGCGGCGCCACCCGGCGCGCGGCGAAGATGGTCATCCTCGACGTGGACCACCCGGACATCCAGGAGTTCGTGGTCACCAAGGCGCGCGAGGAGGACAAGATCCGCGCGCTGCGCGACGCCGGGTTCGACATGGACCTCGGCGGCGCCGACATCGTCAGCGTGCAGTACCAGAACGCCAACAACTCCGTCCGGGTCTCCGACGAGTTCATGACCGCCGTGGAGAACGGCGGCGGCTTCGACCTGCGCGGCCGGCTCGACGGCGCGGTCATCGAGACCATCGACGCCAAGAACCTGTTCCGCAGCATCTCCCAGGCCGCCTGGGAGTGCGCCGATCCCGGCCTGCAGTACGACGACACCATCAACGACTGGCACACCTGCCCGGAGACCGGGCGGATCACCGCGTCGAACCCGTGCTCGGAGTACCTGCACCTGGACAACTCCTCGTGCAACCTGGCCTCGCTCAACCTGATGAAGTTCCTCCGCGCCGACGGCGGCTTCGAGGTGGAGAAGTTCGTCCGGTCCGTCGAGTTCGTCATCACCGCGATGGACATCTCGATCTGCTTCGCCGACTTCCCGACCGAGAAGATCGGCGAGACCACCCGCGCCTACCGGCAGCTCGGCATCGGCTACGCCAACCTGGGCGCCCTGCTGATGGCCTCCGGCCTGCCCTACGACTCGGAGCAGGGCCGCTCGGTCGCCGCGGCGATCACCTCGCTGATGACCGGCACCGCGTACCGCCGCTCGGCCGAGCTGGCCGGAGTCGTCGGCGCGTACGACGGCTACGCCCGCAACGCCGAGCCGCACAAGCGGGTCATGCGCAAGCACGCCGCCGCCAACGACGAGATCAAGCCCTCGGGCACGGTGGCCACCGCGATCGTCCGTGAGGCGACGAAGCAGTGGACCCAGGGCAACAAGATCGGCGACAAGTTCGGCTGGCGCAACTCCCAGGCCAGCGTGCTCGCACCGACCGGCACCATCGGCTTCATGATGGACTGCGACACGACCGGCGTGGAGCCGGACCTGGCGCTGGTCAAGTTCAAGAAGCTGGTCGGCGGCGGCTCGATGCAGATCGTCAACCAGACCGTGCCGCGCGCCCTGCGCAGCCTCGGCTACCCCGAGGAGCAGGTCGAGGCGATCGTGGAGCACATCGCCGACCAGGGCCACGTGGTCGACGCCCCGGGCCTGAAGCCGGAGCACTACCCGGTCTTCGACTGCGCGATGGGCGAGCGGTCCATCGCCCCGATGGGCCACGTGCGGATGATGGCGGCCGTCCAGCCGTTTGTCTCCGGCGCCATCTCCAAGACGGTCAACATGCCGGAGCAGGCGACCGTCGAGGACGTCGAGAAGATCTACTTCGAGGGCTGGAAGCTGGGCCTCAAGGCGCTGGCGATCTACCGCGACAACTGCAAGGTCGGCCAGCCGCTGTCGGTGGCGAAGTCCAACAAGGCCACCGAGGCCGCCCCCGCCGAGGTGGAGAAGGTCGTCGAAAAGGTCGTCGAGTACCGCCCGGTGCGCAAGCGGCTGCCGAAGAAGCGCCCGTCCCAGACGGTCAGCTTCTCCGTCGGCGGCGCCGAGGGCTACCTCACCGCCTCGTCCTACCCGGACGACGGCCTCGGCGAGGTCTTCCTCAAGATGTCGAAGCAGGGCTCGACCCTGGCCGGCGTGATGGACGCCTTCTCGGTGGCCATCTCCATCGGTCTCCAGTACGGCGTCCCGCTGGAGACGTACGTCAGCAAGTTCACCAACATGCGCTTCGAGCCGGCCGGCATGACCGACGACCCGGACGTGCGGATGGCCGCCTCGGTGATGGACTACATCTTCCGTCGCCTGGCGCTGGACTTCCTGCCGTACGAGCGCCGCGCGGAACTGGGCATCTTCACCGCCAGCGAGCGGGCCGCCCAGCTCCGGGCCGAGGCGGAGGCGGAGGCGAGCGGTGCGGACCTCACCGCGATGGCCTCCTCCGCCCCGGTCGAGGCGCCGACCGAGCCGAAGACCGGCCCGATCGCCCAGCCGGCGCAGGAGACCGCCGACGTCGCCGCCGCCAAGCCGGCGCCGTCCGTGGGTTCCAGCACCGAACTGCTGGAGGCCGTGATCGGCAAGGCCGCCGACGCGCCGCTCTGCTTCACCTGCGGTACGAAGATGCGCCCGGCCGGTAGCTGCTACGTCTGCGAGGGCTGCGGCTCCACCAGCGGCTGCAGCTGACGTACGAGTGACAAGGTGGGCCGGTGGACATCCGCCGGCCCACCTTGCTTGCTCCGCGACAAGCAGGCCCAGCCACAAGGCCCGCGCGTCGGCGGCACGGCGTTAGCATCGAGTCCCATGATCGTATGGATCAATGGCACCCACGGCGCAGGCAAGACAACGACCGGTGCCCTCGTGCAGCAACTGATCCCCGACTCGCGGGTGTTCGACGCCGAGAAGGTCGGCGAAACACTCATGGACATCACGCCGGGGCTGCCCGAAACGGACAATTTCCAGCACTGGCCGCCGTGGCGGCAGTTGGTCGTCGAGACCGCTCGACGCGTCCTCGACTACACCGGCGGCACCCTGGTGGTGCCCATGACTGTCCTGGTCGAGCAGTACTGGCGTGAGATCAGCGCTGGCCTCGCCCAACATGCCATCCCGGTGAGGCACTTCGTCCTCCACGCCGACCGCGACACACTCCGCGGGCGCATCGAGGGGGAACATCCCGTCCCTTCACCATTCCGCCTCAGGTACCTCGATGCCTATTCGGAGGCGGCCCGCACGTGGTTGCACGCCGAGGCCGAGGTCGTCAACACCACGCATCTCACCCCCGCACAGGCCGCCCTACACATCGCAGTGGCAGTCGAGGGTGAGAGCTGAGGGAGCGCGAGGGCGCGCCGGGTCCCGGTCGTGAGGCGTCGACTGCGATCATCCGAACATGACGATCGCCGAGAGCTACGTCGAGTTCGCCACCCGGGAGGCGCGCGGCGTTTCCCTGACGTACGAGCGACTGTCCCTCGCCGTCTCCCGTGACGAAGAGGTGCTGGCCCTGCTCGCCGCGCTCCCGCAAGCAAAGCGGCAGCCGAACCTGCTGTTCGGCGTCGTACGGCTGCTCGGCGGGCCGGTCGACGACCCGGCGGCCTTCCGCGACTTCGCGCTGGCGAACTGGCCGGCGATCGAGGCGGAACTGCGCACCCGCGCGACCCAGACGAACGAGCCCGGCCGGTGTGCCGTACTGCTGCCCGTGCTCGCCGCGTTGCCGCAGCCGCTGGCGTTGCTGGAGGTCGGCGCGTCCGCAGGGCTCTGCCTCTACCCCGACCGGTACGCCTACCGCTACGGCGACCACGCGCTCGGCGTGGGCGAACCGGTCCTCGGTTGCGCGGCGACCGGCCTGACCCCGCCGGACCGGCTACCGGACGTGGTGTGGCGGGCCGGCCTGGACCTGAATCCGCTGCGGGTGACCGAGCCGGCGGACGTGGCCTGGCTCGATGCCCTCATCTGGCCGGAGCACACGCACCGCCGCGCCCGGCTGCGGGCCGCCGCGGCCGTCGCCGCGGCCGACCCGCCGCTGCTCACCCGCGGCGACCTGGCGGACGACTTGCCCGCACTGGCCGCGCGGGCGCCGGCGGGCGCGACGCTGGTGGTGTTCCACACCAGCGTGCTCTACCAGGTGCCGGCGCCGCGCCGGGCGGTGTTCGCCGACGCGGTACGCCGCCTGCCCGGCCACTGGATCTCCAACGAGTCCCCGGACGTGCTGCCCCACGACGCGTTGCCGGAGCCGCCGGACGAGGCGCTGTACAACGTGCTCGCGCTGGACGGCCGGCCACTCGCCTGGACGAGCCCGCACGGGCAGGCGATGACCTGGTTCGGGTGACCCGACGGGCTGCCGTGCCGTGCGCCGGCACGGCAGCCCGCGTACGTCACTGCTGCTTCTGCTGGCAGGGCACGCAGAAGCGGGCGTGCGGCAGCACCTCCAGGCGCTCCCGGGGGATCGCGGCGGAGCAGCGCTCGCAGATGCCGTAGCGGCCCTCGGCGAGGCGGCGCAGCGCCCCGCTGACCTGCTCGATGCTCCGCCGGGTGGCGGCGATCAGCGCGCTCTGGGTGTGCGCCTCGCCCGGGTCGCCGGTGTCGGCGGTGAGCTGCGTCAGCCGGACGGTCTGCGCCTCGAAGTCGTTGGCCAGTGTCGTACGCAGGTCGTCGAGCCACTTCTGCTCGCTGGACTGGGTGGGCGTGGTCATGGCGTAGCTCCTCGGGAAAAAGAAAAAGGGCCGAAGCCGGATAGCTTCGCCCTGGTGGCCGTTCGCAAGAGTTGCAATCGGTTCACGGAGGGCCACGTCCGGCGGGGCTCGGCAGTCGGGAGGCGACCGAGCCGGCGCACGACGGTGCGACCGCGGATCGCACCACCCGGGTCGCCACGGTCACCCGCAGGGCACACCGGCAGGCAGCAGCGGGCGCCGCCGTCACCACGACGGCGGTGCTGATCTGCTGACCGGTCGAACACATGCAGCCACCATAGGCCGGGCGGGGCGGAAAGCCAACGTGCTTCCGTGCGGCCCGGTGCCCGGGGCCACCCGGCGGGCGTGCGACCTGATCGGCCGGCGTCGGGTTCCGCCCGGGAACCAGGGCCGGCATCGACCGGTCAGGCCGCCGGCATGTCCCGCATCCGCCGCAGCGGGGAGAGGACGACGAAGAGCGCGGCGCTCCACGTGCCGAGGACGCAGATCCACAGCGTCGGCCGCAGCCCGAGCTGGCTGGCGAGCGTGCCGCCGGTGAGCGCGCCGAGCGGGATCACGCCGAAACAGACCCAGAGGAACGCCGCGTTCACCCGGCCCAGCAGGGCGGGCGGTGTGATCCGCTGCCGGTACGTCAGGGTGGCCACGTTGTAGAGCACCGCGTTGGCGGAGAACGCGGCCAGGCCGATGCCGTAGAGCAGCATCCCCCAGCCGGGCCGAGCCAGGGGCATGAGCAGGTAGAGCGGGCCCGGGGCGGCCATCGCCACCCAGATCACCCGGGCCGAGCCGAGCCACGCGGTCAACCGACCGGCGAACGCGCCGACCACGAGGCCGCCCACCGCGCTGACCGAGAAGACGAGCCCGACCAGCGCCGGCGTGGCGTGCAGCTCCTCGAGCAGGAAGACCACCTCGATGGAGCCGGACGCCATGACGAAGAAGTTCGAGGCGGTGGTGCAGGCGAGGATGCTGCGCAGGATCGGCTGGCGGCGGATGAAGCCCAGCCCCTCGGTCATCTCCACCCGCAGGGGCACCCGGTCGCGCTGGGGCGCGGGCTCGCTCGGGGCCTCCCGGATCAGCAGCAGGGTCAACCCGCTCACGGCGAAGGCGAGGCCGGTGACGACGAAGGTCCTCGCGGCGCCGACGAGCCCGACGAGCACGCCGCCGATCGTCGGGCCGACGAGCTCGGCGGAGTCCTGGCTGACGGTGAGCTTCGCGTTGGCGTCCACGAGCCGGTCCGGCGGCACCAGCCTCGGCAGCATGCTCTTGTGGGCCACGGTGAACAGGACGGTGAGCACACCGGAGAGCCCGACCACCGCGTACAGGAAGCCGAGGGTGAGCAGGTCGGCCAGGGCGACCACCGGCACCGACAGCAGCAACGCCGCGCGGCCCAGGTCGCAGGCGACCATCAGCCGCCGTTGGTCGACCCGGTCGGCGAGGATCCCGGCGGGCAGGGAGAAGATCAGGTACGGCAGCCAGGCGAGCGCGGTCAGCAGCGCGACCTGGAAGACGCTGGCGTCGAGCGTGCCGACGGCGAGCAGCGGCACCGCCACGTTGGAGATCCGGGTGCCCAGCTCGCTGACCGTCTGCCCGGCCAGGAGCAGCCCGAAGTTGCGGCTGCGCAGCAGTGAGGGCCGTTTCGGGGCGGCACCTCCGGTGGGCCTGGCGGCCTGCTGCGTCACGTCGGCTCCCCGGACCCCGTCGGTGTACGCCGGGACGCCGACGGCATCGTGCGGGCTGCTGCGGAGGGCGGGCACCCGGCCCGTTGATGGCCCATCGGGTCAGCCTGGCGGTCCCGTCCGGATCGGCGCCACCGGTTATCCGCTTGGTGGGGCGCGGGACCCGGCGGTTCCTAGAATGCGTCGATGACCGGAGAACGACGACCGCTGGCGGACCGGCCGTTGACTGAGCCGCACCCGTCCCGGCTGCCGCCGGAGTACCCGGACCGGGAGCGGATCCTCGCCGCGCACGCCACCGCCCTGGCCGCCGGTGAGGCCGGCTACCCGGACCCGGCCACCGGTCTCTTCGTACTCAGCGCGGGGTTCCTGGCCCGGCGCGGCACCTGCTGCGGTCGTGGCTGCCGGCACTGCCCGTACGTCGACGACTGACGCACCACGACAGGCGTCGATGGGCGGTAGTCTGCGGTCCAATGGTTGATGATGACGAATACGCGTTCCGCATCCTCGGCCCGGTGCAGGTCCACGCCGCCACCCACCAGGTGACGTTCTCCCGCCGGCAGCAGCGGGACCTGCTCGCCCTGCTCCTCATGCGGGCCGACCGTGTCATCCCCGTCGGGCACATCGTGGACGCGATGTGGGGCGAGGACGCTCCGCGTACTGCCGGTACACAGGTCAAGAACATGGTCTCCAGGCTGCGGGCCGTTCTGTCCGACGACGCGCAGCCACTGGCCACCGTCGAGTGGCAGCCGGCCGGCTACCGGCTCCGGATCCGGCGTGGCCGGTTCGACCTCGCCGACTTCGACAGCCTGGTGGTCCACGCCCGCGCCGCCCCACCGCTGGAAGCCGTCCCGTTGCTACGGGAAGCCATGCGGCTGTGGCGGGGCAGCCAGGCGCTCGCCGGGGTACGGGCGAACTATGCCAGTGACGCCCGCGCGCACCTCGACGAACGGCGTACCGAGGCGTTGGAGGCACTGTTCGACGCGGAACTCGCCTGCGCGAACCACATGATGATCGTCTCCGAGTTGACAGACGCGGTGGCGCAGCATCCCAGCCGCGAAGGACTGGTCGCCCAACTGATGACCGCCCTGCATCGCGGCGGGCGAACCTCGGACGCGCTCGACGCGTACCGGCGGGCCCGTCGTGTGCTGATCGACAACTATGGGCTGGAGCCCAGCCCTCGGCTGCGGGACCTGGAACGACGCGTCCTGCTCGGCGATCCGGCGTTGGACGCGCCGGCCCCGCCAAGCGTACGGCCCACCCTGACCGCTGGTGGACACGGCCGGGACGAGCCCTCGACCCCGCCCGCCGGGGTGCCGGCGCCCGGGCCCTGTGTCGCCCCGGGCAGCGACCTGGCGGCACCGGGCGCGCCGGCACCAGCCCAGTTGCCGCTTGGCATCCGCAACTTCACCGGCCGGGATGACGAGTTGGCCGACCTGGACGCGCTGCTCGACGACCCTTCGTCGACCACTGTGGTGATCTCCACGTTGGTAGGGGGCGCGGGTGTGGGCAAGACTGCGCTGGCTCTGCACTGGGCGCACCGGGTCGCCGCCCGGTTCCCCGACGGGCAGCTCTATGTGAACCTGCGTGGCTTCGACGCCGATGCCGACCCGATGAGCCCGACCGAAGCCCTCCGGGGGTTCTTCGAGGCGTTCGCCGTCCCGCCGCACCGGATTCCGGTGGGCGTGTCAGGTCAGGCGGCGCTCTACCGCAGTCTGCTCGCCGGGCGACGCGTCCTGGTGGTACTCGACAACGCGGCCGGTGTCGACCAGGTCCGTCCGCTGCTGCCGGGTGCCCCCGGCTGTCTCGTCCTCGTGACCAGCCGTGACCGGCTGACCAGCCTGGTCGTCGTCGAGGGTGCCCATCCGATCACCGTCCCTCTGCTGACGACGCAGGAGGCACACCGTCTGTTCTCCGCCCGTCTCGGCACCGCGCGCGTCGACCCGCAGGCCCACGCGGTCGACGCGATCGTCGTCCGCTGCGCCCGGCTGCCCCTGGCGCTCGCCGTGGTCGCCGCGCGTGCGGCGCTACGGCCGCGGCTCCCGCTGGCCGCGATAGCTGAACAACTCGACCAGTTGGGTCCGCTGGAATCGCTGAGCACCGCCGGTTCCGGCGTCGACGTACGGGCCGTCTTCTCCTGGTCCTACGGCCGGCTCACGCCGGGGGCCGCGCGGCTGTTCCGATGGCTCGGCCTGCATCCCGGTTCGGAGATCACGGCTGCCGTGGCGGCGAGCCTGCTCGGCCAGCCGCTGGACGCGGTACGCGCGCCGCTGACCGAACTCGTCGACGCCCACCTGGCGGAGGAGTGCGCTCCGGGCAGGGTCGTGCTGCACGATCTGCTACGGAGCTACGCGGCTGAACTGAGCGCGGCGATCGACCCGGCGCCAGCACGGCGAGCAGCCGTGGGCCGGCTGCTGGACCACTACCTGTACACCGGCGACGCCGCGGCCGGCCAACTGCATCCGCACCGGTACCGGATCCTGCTACCGCCGCTGGATCCCGACGTGACCGTCGAGCCGATCGTCGACCGTGGGCAGGCCCTCGCATGGTTCGACCGGGAACGCCACCTTCTGGTGCAGGCGGTGGAGCAGGCCGCTGCCGCCGACCGTGGCGAGCACACCTGGCGGCTGGCGACCACGATCGGGATCTTCGTGGACCGCCGTGGGCGCTGGGACGACTGGATCGGCGCTCTGCGCACCGCGCTGGCCACGGCGGAGCGACTCGACGACGCGGTCGGGCGGGCACACGCCCACAGTGGACTGGGTCTGGCCGGCAGCCGGCTGGGGCACCGGGAGGAGGCCCATCGCCACCTCGCGAAGGCGCTCGCGCTGTTCGACGGGCTCGGCGATGCCCTGGGGCTGGCCTACACGCACCTGCGGATGTGTGCCGTCTGCGATGGCCTGTCCCGGCCCGGGGACTCCCTCACCCACGCGCGACTGGCCCATGATCTGTTCGTCGCCGAGGGCCACGACGCTGGTCGCGCGCAGGCGTTGAACAATCTCGGCTGGTACCTCGCCGAGCTGGGCTCCTACCGTGAGGCTGCCGATCGGTGTGCGGAGTCGGTGGCACTGCACCGGAGGCTCGGTGACCGGCAGGGTGCCGCGCATGCCCTCGACAGTCTCGGTAACGTCCACCACCGGCTCGGCGAACTCACCCGGGCGGCCACGTACTACGCGCAGTCGGCACAGGTGTTGCGGGAGACCGGCGACCTGTCCCACGCGGCGTTCGCGCTGGTCCATCTCGGCGACGTACGCGAGGCGGCGCGGGATGTGCCGGGGGCCCGGGCCGCGTGGTCCACGGCGCTGCGGCTGTTCGTCGAGTTGTGTCATCCCGAGGGCGACCGGGTCGCGGCGAAGCTGCGCGGTGTCGGTGGGCCGATCCCGTAGACCGTCGGGGACGGCTGACCCGCCTCGCCGGGTGCCGGCTGTGTGAGCGGTGGGCCATCGGTCGTGTGCCGCCTGTGTAACCGGTTGGCCTGACGCTGGGGAGAGAGGGCGCCGTGCCCTCGGGCGCCGGGTTGGTCCACCCGTTCGCCCACGGGGAAGTCCGTCGACGGAAGGCACACATCATGACAGCACTACGTCGTGTGGTCGCGGTGACCGTGATCGCGCTGCTGGGCCTGGCTCTGCCGGCCACCGCGGCCCATGCCGACTACACCTTCTATCGCACTTCGCCCCACGTGGGTGCCTGCTGGAACAAGGTCACCGCGTACGGCGGCGTCTACCAGGTGAACAACAACCTGCTCAACGGTACGTCCGGCACCCACTCGGTCCGGGTCGAGGTCCACCGACCCGGGGTCGGGCTGATGTCCTCCCAGACCTACAGCGCGGCTGCCGGCGTGTGGAAGGTGGGTGCGGTTGCCAGCGTCGGCATCTACCACAACGACTCCTACCGGGTGTACCTCAACGGCACCAAGATCCTCGACCTGGCCGCCGCCGGGTTCCCGCACTACATGCAGAACTGCCAGACGGTCGAGTCGCCGTCGACGAAGGTCCGACTGGCGATCAGCTATGGCATGGCCCAGCTCGACGCGCTCTACGTCGGCTGCGCCGCGGGCACGTACCGGATGGGCACCGTGGCCCCGACGACGCTCTACCACGACGGCACCACCTGCGGGCAGAGCCGGGTGTACAAGCAGCCCGCCGGAACGAAGGGCTACGACTGCTCGGGTCTGATCTACAAGATGTTCCAGCACGCCGGCGTGTACTTCCCGTGGAGCAGTTCCAGCGCGATGAAGAGTGGCGTGCCGCAGGTCGCCAAATCCCAGATCCGCGTCGGCGACCTGCTTGTCACGAACGGCCACGTGGCGATGTACCTCGGTGACGGTGACGGTGACGGCGTTCCGTCGGTGCTGGAGGCGACTCCCAAGTGGCAGAACCCGGACGGCTCGTGGACCGGGGTGATGATCAGTGACGCCCGCCCGTACCTGACCAGTTCCTCCTACACCGCGCACCGCGTCTCCGGCACCTGAACCGACTGGGGCACCCCGAGACGGTCCCGCCCAGCCGAGCCGGCGGGGCGGGACCACCGTCGGGTGCGGGATCCAGGTGACGGGAACCAGCGGGAGACGCCGCCCCGGCGACGCCGGGCCGAGACTCTTGCATCGCCGGTGGAAGGCCGTACGGTTTCCGGCGGGTGTCAGGCCGGGCGACGGAGGAGTGAGTGTGGGCGGGCGGATCGTGGGCGCCGGGGTGGCGGTGCTACTGGTGACGGGTTGCGGTGCGGAGGCGGAACCGGTGGCCGTGCCGCCGCCTGGGCCGGCCGCGGTCGACGTGGCCGCCGCCTCGTCCGGCGGGGCGTGTCGGCTGCTGGACTTCGGGGTCATCGAGCAGCACGCGGGCTTCCGCTTCGACGTCGCCGCGGCCAGCAGGACGGGCGACAGCCACACCTGCGTGGTGCGCGCCGGGCAGACCACCCTGCCGGAGCTGACGCTGACCGTCACCGAGACGTCGATCGACGCGGCGACCTTCACCGCCGACGTGGTGCCGGAGAAGGCGGCCAAGGTCTCCGGGCTCGGCCAGAAGGCGTACCAGCGGACCACCTCGGCGAAGGGCGCTTCTGGTCCGGTCGTGGAGGTGTGCTGGCTGGCGGCCGGGGGCAGCCTGGCCAGCCTGCGTTACGCCACCTCCGGCGCCACCGACAGGAGCGAGGCCGAGAAACTCACGACGGCCCTTGTCACCCTGGCTCGGACCCTGGACACCCGCGCCCTCTGACCCGCGCCCGGGGCGGCGCGGGCCGGGTCGAGGACAGCGCGGGGGCGGAGGCGGATCAGTGGGCGGCGACGAAGACGCGGGAGGCGATCTCGCGGGGGAGCCTGATGCGGTCGCCCGAGCGGTCGATCGACACCCCGTCGCGCTCCTGCGCCACCGTGACGGTCGCGCCCGGGTCGACGCCGGCGGCGTGCAGCTGCCGGAGCACGTCCGCGTCGGTCTGCACGCTCTCGCAGATGCGCCGCACGACGACCGGCCCCGACAGCCCGGGGAACGCCAGGTTGCGCTCACCCTCGATCGGGGCGGCGGTCGTCTGCTCCGGTGTGCCCAGCTGGTCCAGCCCAGGGATCGGGTTGCCGTAGGGGGAGCGGGTCGGCCGGTTCAGCAGGTCGTAGACCCGCTTCTCGACCGCGTCGCTCATCACGTGCTCCCACCGGCAGGCCTCCTCATGGGCCTCCTCGTAGGGCATCCCGATCACGTTGACCAGCAGCAACTCGGCGAGGCGGTGCTTGCGCATCACGGAGACCGCGTTGCTGCGGCCGTGCGCGGTGAGCGCCAGGTGGCGGTCGCCCTCGACGGTCAGCAGGCCGTCGCGCTCCATCCGGGCGACGGTCTGGCTGACGGTCGGCCCGCTCTGCCCCAACCGCTCGGCGATGCGGGCACGCAGCGGCGGAACCCCCTCCTCCTCCAGCTCGAGGATGGTCTTGAGGTACATCTCGGTCGTGTCGACCAGATCATGCTTCACGTCAGCGGACCTCCGGCCAACGATGCTACCTCGGCGTTCACCGAACGACCCACGGCGAACCGCCAGGTCGGTGCCGGGATGGTGTTGACTGGACGCCATGTCCGCCTCCGATGATCTCCTTGTCGAGGCCGGTCGGCTCGCGGTCGAACTCGGCCAGGCCGACCCGCCCACGCTGCTCGACGTGCGCTGGCGGCTCGTCGGCGCGCCTGGTCGGGAGGACTACGCCGCCGGTCACCTGCCCGGCGCGGTCTTCGTCGACCTGGACACCGCGCTCTGCGGGCCGCCCGGCCCCGCTGGCCGCCACCCGCTGCCCGACGCCGCCGCCCTCCAGGCCGCGCTGCGGGCCGCCGGCGTGCGCGCCGGTCGTCCCGTGGTGGTGTACGACGGCGGCGACGGCATGGCCGCCGCCCGCGCCTGGTGGACCCTGCGCTGGGCGGGCCACCGGCCGGTACGGCTGCTGCACGGCGGCTTCCCGGCGTGGCTGGCGGCCGGGCTGCCCGTCAGCACGGCGGTGCCGACCCCGGAGCCGGGCGACGTGGAGGTGCGCCCCGGAGCACTGCCGGTGCTCGACGCGGGGGAGGCGGCCCGGCTGGCCGCGGCCGACGACGGTGTCCTGCTCGACGTGCGCGCCGCGCCCCGCTACCGGGGCGAGACCGAGCTGATCGACCCGGTCGCCGGTCATGTCCCCGGCGCGGTGAACCTGCCCGCCGGCGAGTACGTCGCCGAGGGCCGGTTCCCCGCCGCCGAGGCGCTGCGCGAGCGGTTCGCCGCCGCCGGGGTGGGCTTCGCCGCCGCCGAGGTGGGCGAGGATCGGCCGGTGGGGGCGTACTGCGGGTCGGGGGTGACCGCCGCGCAGGCCGTGTTCGCGCTGCACCTGGCCGGCCGGCCGGACGCCGCGCTATACGTCGGCTCGTGGAGCAACTGGGTCGCCGACCCGGCCCGCCCGGTGGCCACCGGAGCGCCCCCGGCCGGCTGAGCGCGCAACGGGGACCGGGCGACACCCGGCGGCTGAGCAGCGCGTGCGCGGGCGTGCCGGGGTGCGCGTGCGACGATGGGGCCATGTCCGACGACACGGTGGTGGTGTGGGACGAGTCGCTGCTCGCCTACGACATGGGGGACCATCCCCTCGACCCGGTACGGCTGGAGTTGACCTTCGCCCTCGCCCGGGAGTTGGGCGTCCTCGCGCGTCCCGGGGTGCGGCTGGTGAAGCCGGAGCCGGCCGACGACGCGCTGCTGAGCCGGGTGCACGATCCGCGCTACCTCGCCGCGGTGAAGGTCGCCCCCCGCGATCCGCTCTTCGCCGGCTTCGGGCTGGGCACCTCCGACAACCCGGTCTTCGAGGGGATGCACGAGTCCAGCGCGCTGGTCGCCGGCGCCACGGTGGCGGCGGCCGAGGCGGTCTGGCGGGGCGAGGCCAGGCGGGCGGTCAACGTGGCCGGCGGCCTGCACCACGCCATGCCGGCCAGGGCCTCCGGGTTCTGCGTCTACAACGACCCGGCGGTGGCCATCGCCCGCCTGCTCGACCTGGGCGCCGAGCGGGTCGCGTACGTGGACGTGGACGTGCACCACGGCGACGGGGTGCAGCAGGTCTTCTGGAACGACCCCCGGGTGCTCACGGTCAGCGTGCACGAGACGCCGCTGGCGCTCTTCCCGGGCACCGGCTTTCCCGACGAGACGGGCGGGCCGGGCGCCGAGGGCAGCGCCGTGAACCTTCCGCTGCCGCCCGGGGTGGGCGACGTCGGCTGGCAGCGCGCCTTCCACGCGGTGGTGCCGTCGGTGCTGCGCGCGTTCCGGCCGCAGGTGCTGGTGACGCAGTGCGGGGCCGACGCACACCGGCTCGACCCGCTCGCCGACCTGAACCTCTCCGTGGACGGGCAGCGCGCCACCTACCTGGCCCTGCGGGCGCTCGCCGACGAGCTCTGCGAGGGCCGCTGGGTGGCCACGGGCGGCGGCGGGTACGCGCTGGTCGAGGTGGTGCCCCGGGCCTGGACGCACCTGCTCGCGGTGGCGGTAGGGGAGCCCATCGACCCGGCGACGCTGACCCCGCCGGCGTGGCGGGAGTTGGCCGCCGCGCGCCGGCCGGGCCGGCAGATCCCGCTGCGGATGACCGACGACGCGGACCCGGCGTACGAGCCGTGGCAGCCGACCGGCGAGCCGAGCGCCGTGGACCGGGCGATCGCGGCGGCCCGCAAGACCGCCTTCCCGCTGTTCGGGCTCGATCCGCACGACCCGCGAGACTGATCCGGCGGGCGGAGGGGACCGCACAGGTGACCACGGTGGAACAACCGATGGACGTGCTGCTCAGCGACGGCAGCACCGTGCAGTTGCGGCCGATCCACCCTTCGGACGCGCCGGGCATCGTGGCGATGCACTCGCGCTTCTCGGAGCGCACCCGCTACCTGCGCTACTTCTCGCCGTACCCGCGCATCCCCGAGCGCGACCTGCAACGCTTCGTCAACGTCGACCACCGCGACCGGGAGGCGTTCGTGGTGCTGGTCGGCGACCGGATCGTCGCCGTCGGCCGCTACGAGCGGCTCGGCCCGCAGGCCCCCGAGGCCGAGGTGGCGTTCGTGGTCGAGGACGCCTACCAGGGCCGGGGCATCGGCTCGGTGCTGCTGGAGCACCTGGCCGACGCGGCCCGCCGCAACGACATCGCCAACTTCGTGGCGGAGGTGCTCCCGGCCAACGGCGCGATGCTGCGGGTCTTCTCCGACTTCGGCTACCAGGTGCAGCGGCAGTTCGCCGACGGCGTGGTGCACCTGAGCTTCCCGATCGCCCCCACCGACGCGACGCTCGAGGTGCAGCGCGGCCGGGAGCACCGCACCGAGGCACGCTCCGTCGCCCGGCTGCTCGCCCCGCGCGGCGTTGCCGTCTACGGCGCCAGCGCCACCGGGCAGGGCGTCGGCGCGGCGGTGCTCGGGCACCTGCGCGACGGCGGCTACCTCGGCGCGGTGGTCCCGGTGCACCCGGGCGCGACGACGGTCGCCGGGCTGCCCGCGTACTCCTCGGCGGCCGATGCCGGCGTGCCGGTCGACCTGGCCGTGGTGGCGGTCCCACCGGAGGCGGCGACGGAGGTGGTTGCCGACGCGGCGGCCGCGGGCGCGCACGGCCTGGTGGTCATCTCGGCGGGCTTCGCCGAGGCCGGCGGCGAGGGCGCGGCCGCGCAGCGCGCGCTGGTCCGCGCGGCGTACGCGGCGGGCATGCGTGTGGTCGGCCCGAACTGCCTGGGGGTGGCCAACACCGACCCGGCGGTACGCCTCAACGCCACCCTCGCCCCCCGGCTGCCGGTGCCCGGCCGGGTGGGCATCTTCAGCCAGTCCGGCGCGTTCGGGGTGGCGCTGCTGGCCGAGGCCGACCGGCGGGGGCTGGGCCTGTCGAGCTTCGTCTCGGCCGGCAACCGGGCCGACGTCTCGGGCAACGACCTGCTCCAGTACTGGCAGGACGACCCCGGCACCGACGTGATCATGTTGTACCTGGAGACCTTCGGCAACCCGCGCAAGTTCGCCCGGCTGGCGCGCCGGATCGGCCGGGACAAGCCCGTCGTGGCGCTCGCCTCGCCGGCCCGGCCGCCCGGGGTGGGCGACTCCGCCGGCCCGGACGAGGTGGCGGTCGCCGCGCTGTTCGCCCACTCCGGCGTGATCCGGGTGGACACCGTCGCCGAGCTGCTCGACGTCGGGGTGCTGCTGGCCCACCAGCCGCTGCCCGCCGGGCCGCGCGTCGGCGTGGTCGGCAACTCCTCGGCGTTGACGGGGCTGGCGGCCACCGCCTGCGCCGGGCAGGGGCTCACCGTCGCCCGGGGCTACCCGCGCGACGTCGGCCCGCGCGCCGGGGTGGCCGAGTTGACCGCCGCGCTCGCCGAGGCGGGTGCCGACGGCGAGGTGGACGCGCTGGTGGTGGTGTTCGCCCCGCCGCTGCCCGGCCAGCTCACCGACACGGAGGCGGACTTCACGGCCGCGCTGCCGAGCGCGTTCGCCGCCGGCAAGCCGGCCGTGGCCACGTTCCTGGTCGGCCGTACGCCCGCCGGGGTGCCCGCCTACCCGAGCGTGGAGGAGGCCGTGCGCGCACTCGCCCGGGTCACCGCGTACGCCGACTGGCTGCGCCGGCCCGCCGGGGTGCCGCCGGAGCTGCCCCGGGTGGACCGGGAGGCGGCGCACGCCGCCCTGCGCCCGGAGGCCCTCGACCCGGCGGAACTGCTCGCGGCGTACGGGATCGACGTGGTCGAGTCGGTGCCGGCGCGCTCCGCCGCGGAGGCCGTCGACGCGGCAACCCGGCTGGGTTTCCCGGTGGCCCTCAAGGCCGCCGCCCCCGGCCTGCGGCACCGCCTCGACCTCGGCGCGGTCCGGCTCGACCTGCCCGACCCGGCCACGGTGCACCGCGCGTACGCGGAGATGTCGGTGGTCTTCGGCGTGGACGTCCTGGTGCAGCCGATGGTCCCGCCCGGTGTGGCCTGCGTGGTCGAGCTGGTGGAGGATCCGGCGTTCGGCCCGGTGGTCGGCTTCGGGCTGGGCGGCGTCGCCACGGAGCTGCTCGGCGACCGGGCCTGGCGGGCGGTGCCGCTGACCGATCTGGACGCGGCCGAGCTGGTGGACGAGCCCCGGGCGGCGCCGCTGCTGCGCGGGCACCGCGGCGCGGCGCCGGTGGACCGGGCGGCCCTGGCGGACCTGCTGCTGCGGGTCGGCCGGCTCGCCGACGAGCAGCCCCGGGTCCGCGCGCTGAGCCTCAACCCGGTGCTCGCCCGACCCGACGGCATCTCGGTGCTGCACGCCACCGTGCGGGTCGGCTCCGCCGCGGCCCGCCCCGACACCGGCCCCCGCCGCCTGTGAGGAAGGGCACCTTCCTCACCTCTGGAGCAGCGGAAGTGCCCTTCCTGGCACGTCACGGTGCGGTGGCCGGACCGGTCAGGCCGCCCGGTCGGAGATCTGCTGCACGGACCAGCCGTTGCCGTCGGGGTCGGCGAAGTGGACGAAGCCGACGTTGTCCAGCGGGTCCGGCACCGGGCGCGGATTCTCGCCGAGCACCTGGATCTCGCTGACCTCGACGCCGCGCTCGACCAGCTCCGCCCGCGCCCGGCGCAGGTCGGGCACGACCAGTTGGAGGCCCTTGAGCGAGCCGGGTGGCATCTCGGGCAGCGGCCCCCTGCCGATCACGATCGAGCAGCCGGAGCCGGGCGGGGTCAGCTGCACGATCCGCGCGTCGTCGCCGAACGTCGTGTCGTGGTCGACGGCGAAACCGAGCCGGTCGGCGTAGAAGGCCTTGGCCCGGTCCACGTCGGAGACCGGCACGACCACCACTTCCAGGGTCCAGTTCATGGCTATTGGTAGCCTGTCGGGCACCCGGGATCAAGGACCACGGCCCGGACGTCACGCGAGGCCCCGGCGAACCGCCGGGGCCTCGCGTGGTCCAGGAAACGTCAGCAGGCGTACGCCTCCAGGCGCTGCGCCCGCTCCGGGTCACGCAGCTTCAGCAGGGTCACCTTCTCGATCTGCCGGATCCGCTCCCGGGACAGGCCGAACTCCCGGCCGACCTCGTCGAGGGTGCGCTGCCGGCCGTCGTCGAGGCCGAAGCGGAGCCGGATCACGGCCTGCTCCCGCTGGGACAGGGTGGACAGCACGATGCTGACCTCGTTGCGCAGCTCGCCCTGCGCGGCGGCGTCGCCCGGCTCGGCGCTCGGGTCGACGGCGGCGACGAAGTCGCCGAGGGCGCTCTCGCCATCCTCACCGACCGCCTGGTCGAGGCTCACCGGCTCCCGGTCGTACGAGATCAGCTCGATGACCTGGAACTCCGGGATGTCCATGGCCCGGGCGACCTCGGCGACGGTGGGCTCGCGGCCCAGCGAGACGGAGAGCTCGCGGCGGGCCCGGACCATGCGGTTGACCTGCTCGACCATGTGCACCGGGATGCGGATGGTGCGGGCCTGGTCGGCCATGGCCCGGGTGATCGCCTGCCGGATCCACCAGGTGGCGTACGTGGAGAACTTGTAGCCCTTGGTGTAGTCGAACTTCTCGACCGCGCGGATCAGGCCGAGGTTGCCCTCCTGGATCAGGTCGAGGAACGCCATGCCGCGACCCGTGTACCGCTTGGCGATGCTGACCACCAGGCGCAGGTTCGCCTCCAGCAGGTGGTCCTTCGCGGCGCGGCCCTGCGCGACGATCAGCCCCAGGTCGGCCCGCAACTCCCCCGAGACGGGGGTGCAGGTCGCGAGTTTCTCCTCGGCGAACAGCCCGGCCTCGATCCGCTTGGCGAGGTCGACCTCCTGGGCAGCGGTCAGCAGCTTCGTCCGACCGATCCCGTTCAGGTATGCCCGGACCAGGTCCGTGGAGACGCCGCGCTCGTCGGTGGCGTCGAGGTCGGTCAGGGTGTCGGTGGCGCTCGCGGCCTCGGTGGTGCCGGCCGGGCGCGTCCGGTGCTCCGTCATCTGCAGGGCCATCTCAGTTTCTCCCCGTGTCCACGTCTGTGCCGTTGGATCCGGCCCAGTGGTGCCGGTGTGACACACAGCTTGGCGGGCGGGGCGTGAAACGGGAGTGAGGCGATCGGGGACCCGACACGAATTCCGTCGATCCCCTGCTCAGCGTGGGCGGCTCGTCGCCGAGCGCTGGTTGCCGCCGGCGGTTACCGTGCCAGCGGTCGGCCCGCACGGCCGGCCCGCCGGCGACGTCGGCGTACCGAACAGGTTGTGGAGGGTGTCGTGGTCTTCAAGCGGCTCATGCAGGCGATGGGTGTGGGTGGCCCGTCCGTGGAAACCGTGCTGACGAATCCGAACTGCCGCCCCGGCGGCCAGCTGGAGGGCGTCATCCACGTGGCGGGCGGCGACCACCTCGTCGACGTGTCGTACGTCGCCCTGGGCCTGGTCACCCGGGTCGAGGTCGAGAGCGGCGACAACGACTACGAGACCACGCAGGAGTTCCACCGGCAGGCCGCGACCGGCGCCTTCCAGCTCGCCCCGGGGCAGCGCCACGACATCCCGTTCCGCTTCGCCGTGCCGTGGGAGACGCCGCTCACCGAGCTGTACGGGCAGCACCTGCACGGGATGACGATGGGGCTGCGTACGGAGCTGGAGGTGGCCCGCGCGGTGGACAAGGGCGACCTGGACGCGGTGGCGGTGCACCCGCTGCCGTCCCAGCAGAAGATCCTGGAGGCGTTCCTGCGGCTGGGCTTCCGGTTCGCCCGGGCCGACGTGGAGCGGGGCCACATCTACGGCGTACGGCAGACCCTGCCCTTCTACCAGGAGATCGAGTTCTACCCGGCGCCGCAGTACGCCGGGGCGATCAACCAGCTGGAGGTCACCCTCGTCACCGACCCGCAGCAGATCCAGGTGGTGCTGGAGCTCGACAAGCGCGGCGGTCTGTTCACCGAGGGCCGGGACGCCTTCGGCCGCTTCACCGTCGACCACGCCACCGCCGAACGCACCGACTTCACGCCCCAGCTCGACGGCTGGATCCGTCAGTCGCTGCAACGCCGCGGCCTCTTCTCCTGACGCCTGCTGCGGTCCCCTCCGACCGGGCTCGGGAACGACGGGTGCCCGCCGTCGTCCCGTGCCCGGCGAGGAGAGGCCGCAGCGCGGGCGTTCAGAGTTCGAGCAGCACCGTGCGGGGGCCGACGTTGACGCTCTCGACCAGCATGTGGGCGCGGAAGCGGCCGGTCTCCACCTTCGCGCCCCGGGTGCGCAGCGCCGTCACGACCTCCGTCACCAGGGGCTCCGCGACCTCGGCCGGTGCCGCCGCGGTCCAGCTCGGACGGCGGCCCTTGCGGGCGTCGCCGTAGAGGGTGAACTGGCTGACCACCAGGACCGGCGCGCCGGTGTCCGCCGCGGACCGTTCCTCGTCGAGGATCCGCAGCTCGTGCACCTTGCGGGCCATGGTCCGGGCGGTCTCGACGGTGTCGGTGTGGGTCACCCCGAGCAGCACCAGCAGCCCGTCGTCGATCGCGCCGACCACCTCGCCGTCGACCGTCACGGCGGCCCGGCCGACGGTCTGTACCACGGCCCGCATCAGTCGGCGACCGGCTCGATGAAACCGCGCTCGACGAGGTGCGCGACGATGGGCCCGGCCGCCTCGGCCAGCTCCCCGGGAGCGACGCCGTGCGCGGCGGCGAGCAGGGCGAGCTGGTCGCGCAGCGGCAGCCGCCCGTCGGCCCCGCCGACCAGCGCCAGGACGAGCGGGTCGATCTCCTCGGTCCAGCGCAGGCCGTGCGGCATGGCCAGCACCTGCCGGTCCACCGCCCAGCCCTCGTCGCCGATGGTGGCCTCCTGCCGCAGCTGGAGGCCCTCGGCGGCCCGGAAGCGGGCGGCGAGCAGCCCGTCGGTGTCGCGGGCGCGCAGCCAGTCCTGGCGGTCGAACCACGTGCCGACCCGGTCGCCGAGCGGCGCCTCCACCCGCTGGCGCAGGTCCTCCACCCGCACGATCGGGTCGTCGTGGCCCGCGCGGCGCAGCGAGACGATGCCGAAGCCGACCGCCTCCACCTTGTGCGCGTCGAACCAGTCCAGCCAGTCCGCCATCCGGCGCGGGTCGGCCGCCTCGCCGACATCGGTGAGCCACAGGTTGACGTACGCCATCGGGTCGGCCACCTCACGCTGGATGACCCAGGCGTCCAGCCCCGTGCCGGCGAACCAGCCGGTCACCCGCTCGCCCCAGTCCTCCCCGGCGACGTGCACCCAGTTGGCCAGGTACTGCATGGTGCCGCCCTCGGTGAGAAGGCCCGGCGCGGCGGCGGCCAGTTCCGCGCCGATCGCGTCGCCGACCCGCCCCGAGTCGCGGTAGACGTGCGTGGTGGTGCCGGGGCCCACCACGAACGGCGGGTTGCTCACCACCAGGTCGAAGCGCCGCCCGGCGACGGGGGCGACCATGTCACCGCGGAGGAGTTCCCAGTCCTGGCCGTTGAGCGCGGCGGTGGTGGCGGCGAAGCGCAGCGCCCGCGCCGACAGGTCGGTGGCGGTGACCCGCCGCGCGTGGCTGGCCAGGTGCAGGGCCTGCACGCCGGATCCGGTGCCCAGGTCCAGCGCGGACTCCACGGGCCGGCGGACGGTCGCGCCGATCAGCGTCTGCGTCGCCCCGCCGATGCCGAGCACGTGCTCGGCGTGCAGCGGGCGGCCGGGCCGGGCACTGGCGGGCACGTCGGCGAGCACCCACCACTCGTCGCCGTACGGCTCCAGGTCCACGCCCATCCGCAGCCCGTCGCCGTGCCGCTCGACCAAGCCCCCGGCGAGCGCCTCGGCCAGCGACAGCGGCGCCAGCGCGGCGGCCACGGCGGCCTCCGGCTCGGTCTGCTCGCAGACGAACACCCGGATCAGGGTGCCGAGCGGATCGCGGTCCTCGGTGGCGCGCAACGCGGCCCGGAAGTCGTTGCGGGCCACCCCGCCGGTGGCCTGCGGGCCGAGCCGAGTGGCGATGCCGTTCGAGGTGAACCCGGCCCGCGTCAGCGCGGTCCGTAGCGCCTCGACGCCGGCGGGGGAGAGCAACATGTCGTGTCCGTCCACGTTGCCATCCTGCCTGGTGCCCGGCAGCGGGGTCCGGCCACCCGGCGGATCAGAGCCGGGCCCGGGCCGCACGCAGTCGGGTCACCTGCGCTCCGTCGCTGGCACGCGCATGTCGACACGTGCGTCGCCAACTGCGGCCTACGCGCCTCCGCCGGTCGCCGGGCAGGGCAGGATGGCGCCATGACGCTCGCACTGCCCATCGACCCCGAGGCCAACGAACTCGTCAACCGGGATCCGCTGGCCCTGTTGCTGGGGATGGTCCTCGACCAGCAGGTGCCGATGGAGAAGGCGTTCTCCTCGCCGTACGTGCTGGCGCAGCGCCTCGGGCGCGACCTGGACGCCCGGGAGCTGGCCGACCACGACCCGGAGGCGCTGGTCGCCCTGTTCGCCCGGCCGCCGGCACTGCACCGGTTCCCGAAGGCGATGGCGGCCCGGGTGCAGGAGGTGTGCCGGGCCCTCGTCGACCGGTACGCCGGCGACGCCGCCGGGCTCTGGTCGGACGTGGCCGACGGCCGGGAGCTGCTGCGCCGGGTCGGTGAGCTGCCCGGCTTCGGCAGGCAGAAGGCGCAGATCTTCGTCGCGCTGCTCGGCAAGCGGTTCGGGGTCACGCCGAAGGACTGGCGGGAGGCGGCCGGCGACTACGGCGACCCGGACGCCCACCGGTCGGTGGCCGACGTCACCGACGCGGACTCGCTGCGCCGGGTGCGCGAGTACAAGCAGCAGATGAAGGCGGCGGCAAAGGCGAAGTCCGTCGGGGGCTGACGCAACCGCGCCCTCGTGGCGGTCGTTGTAGCCAGGATGGCGACGACGGGCAGCCGATGACGGACGAACGCGGCGGGCGGTTGCTGCGGCCGGAGGACAGCTCGCCCCGGGCCACCTTCCTGGAGCTCTTCTTCGACCTGGTCTTCGTCTTCGCGCTGACCCGGGTCTCGCTGCGCCTGGTCGACGCCGCTGGAGACCCCTTCGGTGAATTGATCCTCGATATCGTGCGCACCGGCGCGCTCTTCCTCGCCCTCTGGCTGCTCTGGTCGATCACCGTCTGGGTGACCAGCCGGTACGAGCCGGAACGGGCGGTGATCCAGTTCGTCGTGGTGGGGTCGATGTTCGGCGCCATGGTGATGGCCGTGGCGCTGCCCCGCGCGTTCGAGGAGCGGGCCCTGTCGTTCGTGCTCGGGTACCTGGCGGTGATGGTCGGCCGGCCGCTGGTCATGGCCGTTGCGTTGCGGCACCACCCGCGCCGCACGGTCCCGCTGCGACTCGGCACTTGGGCGATCATGGGCGCCGCGCCGTGGCTGGCCGGGGCTTTCGCGCCGGAACATCTGCGCCTGCCGCTGTGGGTGCTCGCGCTGGCGGTCGACGGCTTCGGCCTCGTGCTCGGCTGGCCGTTACCCCGGCTGGGCCCGGCGCGCGCGTCCGGCTGGCTGATCGCCGGAGAGCACCTGGCCGACCGCTACCAGCAGATCTTCCTCATCTCGCTGGGGGAGAGCATCCTGGTCATCGGGCTGACCTACAGCGGCGTGGACTTCACCGCCGACCGGGCCGGCGCCTTCGCGATCGCGTTTGTCACCACGGCGCTGCTCTGGCGGATCTACTTCCACCGGGCGGGGCACCTGCTCGCCGAGGCACTACGGGTGGCCCGGGCGCCCGGCCGCCTCGGCGCCTCCGTCGCCGGCACCCACCTGGCCATCGTCGTCGGCGTGCTGAGCACCGCAGTCGGCTACGAGCTGGTGATCGACCACCCGTACGGCCGCATCGACCCGGCCTGGTTGGCCTTCGTCGTCGGTGGTCCGGCGCTCTTCCTGGCCGCCCGGGCCCGCTTCGAGTACGAGATCTTCGGCCGGCTGTCCTGGTCCCGGGTGGGCGGCCTGCTGGCGCTGCTCCTGCTGACGCCGATGCTCACCCTGGCCCCGCCCATGGGGGCGCTCACGCTGGTCGCCGCCGTACTGGCCGGGGTGGCGGTCGCCGACGCATGGCGCAGCCGAGGCCGTGCCCCCGAGACGTCTGCTTCGCCCTTCGGGCAGGGTGAGGCGGGGGACCCGGGCTTCCACCGGGCCCCGTGAGCGGGCGCGGCTCAGGCGGCGGTCGGCCGGGAGAGGGCGGCCAGCGCCCGCCGGACGTCGGCGAGGGAGACCGTGGCCGAGTCGTCCAGGTCGGCCAGACCGGCCTCGATCCACTGCCGCATGAGCGTGGTGACCCCGATGCCGCGCGCGTCGGCGGCGGCGCGGACCCGCTCGTACGTCTCCAGCGGCAGGCGCACCGAGCGGCTGACCATGGGGGTGTCGGTGTCGGGGGTGGGAAGCTCCACCTGCTGGCTCCCGTCGATCAGCTCCGCGAGCCGGTCACCGCCGCTGTGGAACTGCTTGGTCGCGTCGTTACGGTTCATCGTCACCGCCTCCTCATCGGCGAGATCTCCGCACGGCCTCGTCGTAGCGTTTCGCCTCGACGTCGCTCAGCTCGCGGGCGGAGAGGATGTCCCAGTCGTTGTCGGTGCCGTCGGCCTCGGCGAGCAGCACGGCCAGCCGGCGCCCCCGGCGGGCGGCGGCGTAGACGACCATCACGTCGTCGCCGAGGTGCCGGATGACCCGGCGGGTGCTGTGCAGCGCCTCCCAGACTTCCCCGGGCGTGACGTCGTAGACCCTCAGGTTGGCCAACGCCTCGTCGGTGAAGCTGAACCTGCTGCCCACGGCGCGAGCGTACCACGCAGGTAACACGGGGCCGGGTCGAGCGATTTTCGCTGATCACGCGCCGCAGGTGACAGGATGGGGCGTAACCCCCTCGAGGAGGTCCGTGGTGAAGCGTCAGGCGTACCAGCCGATCCTGATCACCGACGCCTCGCGCAGCCAGGACGACCAGCTCACCAGCCGTCAGAAGCGCTACGTGCTGATGATGGGCATCCGGGTGGCCTGCGTGATCGTCGGTGCCGTCCTGGTCGGCGCGCAGGCCCCGCTGCTCTGGCTCTGGCTGCCGATGGTGGCCCTGGGCATGGTGCTCATTCCGTGGCTGGCGGTGCTGCTGGCCAACGACCGCCCGCCCAAGGAGGAGCACCGGCTGGCCAACCGGTTCCAGCCGCGGCACCGGGACGAGACCCCGCCGATGAGCCTCACCGCCGAGGAACGTCCCCACAAGGTCATCGACGCCGAGCCCTGATCCGACCTCCCGCCGCCCCACCGGTCAGGGGGAGGGGCGGGCGCCGATCTGGGAGACCGCGAGGGCGCCGAGGTCGCCGGCGCGGCCCAGCGCCACCGCCGGCTGCGCGCCGTCGAGCCAGGCGGCCAGCAGCCCGGCCGCGAACGCGTCCCCGGCCCCCGTGACGTCGACCACCGCGACCCGGCGGGCCGGCGCCACGGCCACCGAGGCGTCCCGGTCCACCCAGACCGCCCCGGCCTCGCCCTGCTTGACGACGATCCGCCGGGCGGAGGCCGACAGCGCCCGCCCCTGCGCCGCCGGGTCCAGCCCGCCGGCCAGCACCGTCGCCTCGTCGGCGTTGACCAGGAGCAGGTCGACCCCGCGTACCCAGGACAGGAAGGCCGCCGCGCCGACCCGCCGAAGCGGGGCCGCGGAGGCCGCGTCGACACTGGTGGTGAGCCCGCGCTCGCGGGCGGCGGCCAACGCGCGCAGCCCCGCCGGTCGGGACTCGGCGTCCAGCAGGGTGTACCCGGACAGGTGCAGGTGCCGCGCGTCCGGCGCCGCCGTCAGGGCCGCGTCGACGTCGCCCGGGGTCAGCCGCAGGTTCGCGCCCCGCTCCGTGATCATCGACCGCTCCCCGGCCGTGGCCAGCACGATGACCGTCCCGGTGGCGCGGTCGGGGCACACCCGCGTCGCGCAGTCGACCCCCGCCCGCTCCAACTCGGCCACCCGGTCCCGCCCGGCGTCGTCGTCGCCGACGGCACCGACCAGCGTGACAGGTACGCCCTGCGCGGCGAGCCAGGCTGCGGTGTTGGCGGCCTGCCCGCCGCCGCTGAACCGGATCGCCGCCGGCGTGTCCGATCCGGTGGCCACCGGCCCCGCCAGCACCGCCACCACGTCGGTGATCAGGTCACCGACGACGAGGACGCGGCCTGCGGTCATGCCCCGGCGCGGCGGGCGGCCGCGGCGACGGCGATGCGGGCCGCGAGGTCGGCGTTGCGCAGGATGATCCGGACGTTCACCGCCAGGCTCGCCCCCTCGGTCGCCGAGTGGAAGTGCGCGAGCAGGTAGGGCGTCACGGCCTTGCCGGTCACCCCGTCGCGCTCCAGCAGGGCCAGCCCGTCGGCGAGGGTCCGGTCGTGCAGTTCCGGGTCGAGCTGCTCGTCGCTCGGCAGCGGGTTGGCCACGATCAGGCCGCCGTGGTGTGCGCCGTGCTGCTCGCGGGCCGCCAGCACGTCCGCGACCTGCTCCGGGGAGTCCAGCGACCAGTCCAGGTCGAAGCCGCCGTCGGTGATGAAGAAACCGGGGAAACGCCGGGTCCGGAAGCCGACCACGCCGACGCCGAGGGTCTCGAGCCGCTCCAGGGTCGCGCCCACGTCGAGGATCGACTTGACCCCCGCGCAGACCACCGCGATCGGCGTACGGGCCAGGGTGACCAGGTCGGCGGACTCGTCGAAGGTCTGCGCCGCCTCCCGGTGCACCCCGCCGAGGCCACCGGTGGCGAACACGCCGATCCCGGCGGCGGCGGCCACCGCGCTGGTCGCCGCCACGGTCGTGGCGCCGTCCGCACCGGTCGCGGCGGCGACGGCGAGATCGCGTACGGAGAGCTTGGCGACCCCGTCGACGGTGGCGAGCCGGGTCAGCTCCGCGTCGTCCAGGCCCACCACCAGCCGCCCGCCGACCATGCCGATGGTCGCCGGGACCGCGCCCGCGTCCCGGACGGCCTGCTCGATCTCGCGGGCCACCCGCAGGTTGTCCGGCCGGGGCAGGCCGTGCGAGACGATGGTGCTCTCCAGGGCGACGACGGGACGCCCGTCGCGCAGGGCGTCGGCAACCTCGCTGCCGTAGCGGATGTGAAAGTCGGTCACGTCACCACCGTACGGCCCCCGTCCGGGCGACCTGAAGTGGACCGGAGCGGGGGTGACCTGCCAGACTTGACGGTCGGAGGTGCAGAAGTGAGCACAGAGGTTCTCGAGCGTCCGGAGTTGAAGGACGCCGACACCGGTCCCGAGATGTTCCACTACGTGCGCAAGGAGAAGATCGCCGAGAGTGCCGTCATGGGCACCTTCGTCGTCGCGCTGTGCGGAGAGACCTTCCCGGTCACCAAGGCCGCCAAGCCCGGCTCGCCGGTCTGCCCGAAGTGCAAGGAGATCTACGACTCCTGGGGCGAGTGAGCGTGGGCGACCCTCCCGGTCGCGCACGTAGCCTTCGCCGGTGACCACCTCCACCAGCCTGCTCCTCGCCGACCTCACCGGGGTGGCGGTCTTCGCCGCCTCCGGGGCCTCCGCGGCGGTGGCCAAACGGCTCGACCTCTTCGGCGTCGTCTTCGTCGGCTTCGTGGCCGCGCTCGGTGGCGGGATCTTCCGGGACCTGGCGATCGACGAGGCGCCGCCGCTGGCCTTCGGCGACTGGCGGTACGCCGCCACGGCCGCCGTCACCGCCGCCGCCGTCTTCTGGCTGCACCCCCAGTTCGCCCGGCTGCGCACCACCGTGCTGGTGCTGGACGCGGCCGGGCTGGCGCTGTTCACCGTCACCGGCACGGTCAAGGCCCTCGACGCCCAGGTGCCGGCGGTGGGGGCCTGCGTGATCGGCATGCTCACCGCGATCGGTGGCGGTCTCGGGCGGGACCTGCTCACCGCCGAGATCCCGGTGGTGCTGCGGCGGGAGATCTACGCCGTCGCCGCGCTCGCCGGCTCGATCCTCGTGGTGCTGCTGGACGCCCTCGGGCACGCCAACGCCGGCTGGCTCACGGCCGCGGCGGTCTTCGTCTTCCTGCTGCGCCTGGTGTCGCTGCGCCGCCGGTGGTCCGCGCCGGTGCCGACCACGCGGCCGCCCAGGACGGGCATGCGCGGCCCGCGGGAGTGACGGCAGGCCCGTCCCGCGATCCACACCCAGTTGCGCTGTGGTGGGAAGCCGCCGGTCGCTCGTGGCCCGGGCGGAGGCGGGTGGGACCGGCGTGGCCCGTATGTCGCCTGGGCCCGGCGGGGCGGCGCTGGTTATGCTGAGTCGGCCTTCGCGGCACCCACTGCGCGGAGGCGTTTTCATGGGCGGCGGTACCCGTGGCCCTCGCCCGGGGTCCGCCGTCAGGCGGTCGGAGAGGAGCTTCCCGTGGCGGCCCGGATGCCGGCGATCGAGACGTTTCCGGCACTGCGCGCATGGCAGCGCAAGGCACTCGTGGAGTACCTGCGTCGGCGGGACCCCGACTTCACGGCGGTCGCCACCCCCGGCGCCGGAAAGACCACCTTCGCCCTGCGGATCGCCGCCGAGCTGCTCGCCGACGGCACCGTCGACGCGGTGACCGTGGTGGCACCGACCGAGCACCTGAAGACCCAGTGGGCGCAGGCGGCGGCCCGGGTCGGCATCCAGCTCGACGCCGCCTTCCGCAACGCCGACCTGCACTCCTCCGCCGACTTCCACGGCGCGGTCGTGACGTACGCGCAGGTGGGCATGGCGCCGCACGTGCACAAGCGGCGCACCCTCACCCGGCGCACCCTGGTCGTCCTCGACGAGATCCACCACGCGGGGGACAGCCGCTCCTGGGGCGACGGGGTGAAGGCGGCCTTCGAGGGCGCCGAGCGCCGGTTGATGCTCACCGGGACCCCGTTCCGCTCCGACGACAACCCGATCCCGTTCGTCGAGTACGAGCGGGGCGGCGACGGGCTGCTGCGCTCCCGCGCCGACTCGGTCTACGGCTACGCCGACGCGCTGCGCGACAGCGTCGTCCGGCCGGTGCTCTTCCTGGCGTACTCGGGGGAGACCCGGTGGCGCACCAACGCGGGGGAGGAGTTGGCGGCGCGGCTCGGCGAGCCGATGACCCAGGACCTCGTCGCGCAGGCGTGGCGTACCGCGCTGGACCCGGCCGGCGACTGGATGCCGCAGGTGCTGCGGGCCGCCGACGCCCGGCTGACCGTGCTGCGCAACGCGGGGATGCCCGACGCCGGCGGGCTGATCATCGCCAGCGACCAGCAGACCGCCCGCTCGTACGCGAAGCTCATCGAGCAGGTGACCGGCGAGCGCGCCACGGTGGTGCTCTCCGACGACGTGGGCGCCTCGGCGCGGATCGCCACGTTCGCGGCGTCCGAACAACGTTGGCTGGTGGCGGTCCGGATGGTCTCCGAGGGCGTCGACATCCCCCGGCTGGCGGTCGGCGTGTACGCGACCAGCGCCAGCACCCCGCTCTACTTCGCGCAGGCGATCGGCCGGTTCGTCCGCGCCCGCCGCCCCGGCGAGACCGCCTCGGTCTTCCTGCCCAGCGTGCCGCACCTGCTCGGGCTGGCCAGCGAGATGGAGGCCGAGCGGGACCACGTCCTCGGCAAGCCCAAGGACCGCGAGGGCTTCGACGACGAGCTGCTGGAGCGCGCCCAGCGCGACGACCAGGCCAGCGGCGAGCTGGAGAAGCGCTTCGCCGCGCTCTCCGCCACGGCCGAGCTGGACCAGGTGATCTTCGACGGCGCCTCGTTCGGCACCGCCGCCCAGGCCGGCACCCCCGAGGAGGAGGAGTACCTGGGCCTGCCCGGGCTGCTCACCGCCGACCAGGTGGCCCTGCTGCTGACCAAGCGGCAGCAGGAACAGCTCGCGGCCCAGCGCCGCCGGGCCGCCAGGCCGGCTGAGGCGGCCGCTGCGGCGTCCACGGCGCCGCCGGTACCGATGAGTGCCGCCCAGCGTCGGGTCGCCCTACGCCGCCAACTGAACGCCCTCGTGGCCGCCCGGCACCACCGCACGGGCCAGCCGCACGGGAAGATCCACGCGGAACTGCGCCGCCTCTGCGGCGGCCCGCCGAGCGCCCAGGCCACCATCGAGCAGCTCGAGGAACGCATCGCCACCGTGCAGACCCTCTGAGGGGTGTCGACCGGCCCGCCACCGGTGCCCGGGATCGGGCGTGCCGAGCGGACCGGGCGGGGGACGCAAAAAGCCGGCCGGAGGCCCCCTCAGGGGGCCTCCGGCCGGCTATGTCGTGGGTTTGGGATCTCAGTTCGCCATCAGATCGGCGCCACGCCAGCTGAACTCCGGGTCCGTCGCGAACCGCACGGTGATCTTCACGAGATCCTCCGCGTACTTGTTCGCGTGGTGCCCACAGAACACCAGCTCGCTCCCACCCGCCAGAGTGATCCGGAGCTTGCCGGCAGCATTGCAGCGGTCGCACCGTTCATCGGCGGCTGGGGGAGCCGCCGTCTCGGGCGGCGGCGTGAGGGTCGGGGTCATCGCCTTCCTCCTCTGGTCGTCACCGATGAACACTCTCTTCGGTCTTTGCTCACCTATCGTGCAACACCCTGTCCCGGCGCTGCCTTCCCTGTGTGCCCGCGGGGGACCGAGGTCACACATGGCAGGGACAGTGTGCCGTGCACCAAGGGTGCCACGTCAACGATCACAATCGTGCAACCGAACGATCACCTTCCGACGTTGCACGCCAGGTGGTCAAAACGACACGTTCGGTTGACGATCGCGATCAGTCCAGGTAGTCCCGGAGCACCTGCGAACGCGACGGGTGACGCAACTTGGACATCGTCTTGGACTCGATCTGCCGGATGCGTTCCCGGGTCACCCCGTAGACCTGGCCGATCTCGTCCAGCGTGCGCGGCTGGCCGTCGGTCAGCCCGAAGCGCAGGCGTACCACCCCCGCCTCACGCTCGGACAACGTCTGCAGCACCTGCTGGAGCTGATCCTGCAGGAGCGAGAACGAGACCGCGTCGACCGCGACCACGGCCTCGGAGTCCTCGATGAAGTCACCGAGCTGGCTGTCGCCCTCGTCGCCGATGGTCTGGTCCAGCGAGATGGGCTCCCGGGCGTACTGCTGGATCTCCAGCACCTTCTCCGGTGTGATGTCCATCTCCTTGGCGAGCTCCTCCGGGGTGGGCTCGCGGCCCAGGTCCTGGAGCAGCTCGCGCTGGATGCGGCCGAGCTTGTTGATGACCTCGACCATGTGCACCGGGATGCGGATGGTGCGGGCCTGGTCGGCCATGGCCCGGGTGATCGCCTGCCGGATCCACCAGGTGGCGTACGTGGAGAACTTGTAGCCCTTGGTGTAGTCGAACTTCTCGACCGCGCGGATCAGGCCGAGGTTGCCCTCCTGGATCAGGTCGAGGAACGCCATGCCGCGACCGGTGTAGCGCTTGGCCAGCGAGACGACCAGCCGGAGGTTGGCCTCCAGCAGGTGGTTCTTGGCGCGCTCCCCGTCGCGCGAGATCCAGCCCAGGTCCCGCTGCATCTCGCGGGTGAGCTTCTCCTCGCCCTCGTCGGCCGCGCGCAGCCGCTCCGCGGCGTAGAGCCCGGCCTCGATCCGCTTGGCCAGCTCCACCTCCTGCTCGGCGTTGAGCAGCGGGACCTTGCCGATCTGCTTGAGGTAGGCCCGGACCGAGTCGGCGGAGGCGGTCAGCTCCGCGTCGCGACGCGCCTGCTTGAGCGCCTCGGACTCCTCGTCGTCCCACTCGAAGTCGTTGTCGCTGGCCGAGTTGGCGGCGTCGGTCTCGGCGGCGCGGGTCAGCTCCGCCGGCTCCTCGACGACCACGTCCTCGATCGCGGCGGCGAGCTCCTCCGGGTCGATGTCGCCCTCGGCGCCCTCGCCCTTGGCCTTGCCGCCGGCCTTGGCCGGCTTGGCGCCGGCCGCCGCGACCGTCGCCTTGGTGGCCCGGGTCGCCTTGGTCGCCTTCGCGGGCGCGGCGGCCTTGGCGGCCACCTCGGCGGTGGTGCCGGTGGCCTTGCGCGGGGCGGCCTTGCGCGGAGCCGGCGCCGGGGCCTCGTCCGCGGCGGGCGCCTGCTTCGGGGCGGGCGCGACGGCCTTCTTGGTGGTCTTGGCGGTGGTGGCCCTGGACGCGGGGGTGGCCGATCGGGCGGCGGCGACGCGGCGGCGGGTGCTCGCCGAGCCGTCGACCACCACGGTCACTCCCGCCTCGGAGAGCGCCCGCAGGATCTTCTTGGCCTGGGCCGGAGTCACCTCGGCGGACTCGACGGTGCGCGCGAGCTGAGCCGACGTGAGCTGGCCGCCGGCGCTCTGCGCGTGGGCGATCAGAGTGTCGGTGAGCGAGCGAACGTCGGCGCCGGTCTGGCGGGGTTCTGTCACGAATGACCTTCCGGAGGCGAAGAGCGAGCACGGCCGGGTCGTCCGACGCAGAGCGGGGCACGTTGCCGGGCGATGTGGTTGAGGTACCCCCGTGTCCCGGGCCAGCCGGTCGTTGGCGGTCCGTCGCAGCGTGGGCAGGGGTGAATTGTAACGCCGTCTGCGGCGATCATCCCGCGCCGCACGGCGGACCGGCGGCGGGGACCGCCGATTCGACGTAGATGTGGACTTTGTAAGGATGGTACAGCGCGTGACCCGGAACACCCCGGCCGTGCGGGAAGGGGACGAACGATGGATCGCTCGGCGCCGGCGGAACTGCTGGACATCGCGGTCGAGGTGGCCCGGGACGCGGCCGCCACCGCGTACCGGATGCGGGTCGAGGGCGTGTCGGTGGCGGCCACCAAGAGCACGGTCACCGACGTGGTGACGGCCGCCGACCGGGCGGTCGAGCGGCAGGTGGTCGACGCGCTGCGCCGGCTGCGGCCGGGCGACGCCGTCCTCGGCGAGGAGTACGGGGCGGGGGAGACCGGCCCGGTCGCCCCCGGCGGCGTCCGCTGGATCGTGGACCCGATCGACGGCACGGTCAACTACCTCTACGGGATCCCGCACTGCGCGGTGTCGCTCGCCGCCGAGGTCGACGGCGAGGTGGTCGCCGGGGTGGTGCGCAACGTCAGCACCGGCGAGGAGTGGACGGCCACCGCCGGCGGGGGCGCCTGGCGCGATGGCGAGCGGCTGCGCTGCTCCACGGAGACCGATCTCGGCCAGGCGCTGGTCGCCACGGGATTCGGCTACGACCCGGGGCGCCGGGCGCACCAGGCCCGGGTGGTCGCCGAGCTGATCCCGCACATCCGGGACATCCGCCGGTTCGGCGCCGCCGCGCTGGACCTCTGCCTGGCGGCGGAGGGGCGGGTGGACGCCTACTACGAGAAGGGGCTCGCCGCCTGGGACCAGGCCGCGGGTGCCCTGGTGGCGACCGAGGCCGGGCTGCTGGTCGCCGGGCTGGGCGGGCTGCCGGCCGGCCCGGACCTGGTGATCGCCGCGCCGGCGGCGCTGTTCAAGCCGCTGCACGACCGCCTCGCGGACCTGGACGCCTCGGGCGGTCCCTGACCGGCCGGCGCCGTGCCCCCGGCGGGACCGGGGGCACGGCGTGGTCAGTCGTCCTCGGACATCGGGCAGGACTCGGCCGGTGCGACCGGCGCGCCGAGGTCGCCCAGGGACTGGTTGACCTCGGTGGTGGTGGCGAGCTGCTGGAAGCCGCCGCCGAGCACCACGTCGACGACGTCGTCGGTACGCTTGGCGTCGTAGTCCCACTCGGCGTTGTCGAGGAAGTACGCCCGCAGCAGGTGCGCCGAGCCGACGCCCTTCGGGCCGTAGCGCAGGACCGCGATGTCGTCGATGTGCTTCTTCTCGTTGCCCACCTTCTTGACCTGGAACTTGCGGTTGCGGAAGTCGTCCGCGACGGTGCTGGCCCGACCCGGTTCGTCGGTCGCGTTGTAGACGTTGATCTTGACGTCCTTGGGTTCCCGCAGGGTCACGTCGGCCATCGGCCAGCCCTCGGGGCAGCCTCCGGCGAGGCCGGCGCTGCTCTGGGTGTCGCGGACCAGTGCGACGACCACGAAGACGAGGGCCAGCACCGCCAGCAGGCCGACGACAACGAGTGCTCGCACTCGTGCAAAGCTCATCAGGGTGCTCCCCGGACAGTGGGTGGGTGGTGGCGGCCGCCGGTGGTCGGGCCGCCCCGCCGGCCGTCGAGTACGCCGCTGAGGTTAACGGTTGTCCGGCTGTCGCGTGGAAACAGCCGGACATGCCGGCGCGCCATCCGGGAACCGGGTAGTACTACCCCTATCTTCGTGTCGCCTGAGTCACATTGGGAACAACTTCGCGTGCGGGGGCGTACATCTCAGCCGCGAGGGCGGTATACATGCCTCGCCAAATGGGGGGTATGGTTCCGCGCTCGTCGGGTGTTCCTTGGGGATGCCTCCGTCCGTGCTGTCTTCGGGTCGGGTGACCGACACAAGTGGTGGCCGGCCAGCGGAACCGAAACAGCGTCGTCCGGCGTTACAACCGGAAGCGACAACATCGATATGGGAGAGTGAAACCGATGGCCACCGACTACGACGCCCCGCGTCGCGACGAGGTCGACCTCGGCGAGGACAGCCTGGAAGAGCTCAAGGCCCGACGCGTCGACTCACAGTCGGGCGCCGTGGACGTCGACGAGGCCGAGGTGGCCGAGAGCTTCGAGCTGCCCGGCGCCGACCTGGCGGACGAGGAACTCACGGTCAAGGTGCTGCCGATGCAGCAGGACGAGTTCCGGTGCGCCCGTTGCTTCCTGGTGCACCACCGCAGCCAGTTGGCGGTCGAGCGCAACGGCGACCTGATCTGCCGCGAGTGCGTCTGACACCGTGCGTCCGCACCAGCGGCGGCTCCCTCGTCGGGGCCGCCGCTGCCTGAGTCGCCGTGCGGCATTCCCGGGGACCTGCTTGACTCGTTGACGGGTGACCGTCATGACGACGTCGGTCCATTCGGGAGGTCGGACCATGAGCGAGCGGAGCGAGTCCGGCGGCACGCGTGGCGCGGACCAGGGCCGGGCCGACGGCGCGGACGCCCCCGTCGCGCGGGACGACCCCGCCGACGCGGTGCCCGCGCGCGGCACGGACGAGCTGGGTGCCACCGTCGCGGCCCTGACCGCCGACGACGTCGAGCCGGCGCGCCGGCGGCAACTGCTCGGCCGGCTCGTCGGGCAGGCGCGGGCGCGTGGGCTGACCGACCTGTTCAAGCCGAAGAGCGCGGTGCGCTGGATGGTCGACACGGTCGCCGAGGTCGCCCCGCACGTGCCCGTACGCGACCTGGCCACCCTGCGCCGGCACTTCGACGGCCTGGACGGCGAGGCGTTGGCCGAGCGGCTGGTCCGCAACGCCGCGCGGACGACGGCCGGCATCGGCGCCGCCGGCGGGGGAGTGGCGGCGGTCGAGTGGGCGGTCGCCCCGACCCTGCTCTCCGCGCCGGTCCTGCTGGCCGCCGAGACGGTCGCCGTGGTGGCGGTCGAACTCAAGCTGATCGGCGAACTGCACGAGGTCTACGGGGTCCCGGTGCCGAGCGGCGGCACCCAGCGGGCGGTCGCGCTGGTGCAGTCCTGGGCCGGCCAGCGGGGGATCAACCCGATGATGCCCGGTGTCGGGGTGAGCGCCGTGCTGGGCACCGCCGCGCGCAAGGAACTGCGGGACACGCTGCTCAAGCGCTTCGGCCGCAACCTGACCACCCTCGGGCCCTTCCTCACCGGGGCGGCGGTGGCCAGCTACCTCAACCGCCGGGCCACCCGGACCATGGCGGACCAGCTCCGCAGCGACCTGCGTCGCCAGGCCAAGGCCCTGCCGGCCGCCCCGCCGGCCCTCCCCGGCACCCGCTGAGCGGGCGGGCGGCCGGCACCGAGCACGGGCCGGTCCACCCCGGCAATCACGCCGTTGCCGATGGACGGCGCGGCGCCGAGGCCCGATCGCCGCCGGACAGCGCCGGGCGAACGGGCGGGCAGCAGGGCAGGGGCCCGAGCAGGGGACCGGCGTCGGGCAGGGGGACGGCGCGACCGGGCGCCGGACGACTCAGGGCCGGGCGGCGTCGCGGGCGGCGAGGACCGCCTCGGCCAGCTCGACCGGGCGCCGGGTGCTGACCACCCAGAACGGGGTGGGGTCGGCCGGGTCGTCGAGGACCACCTGCACGGCGCCGGGGATCCACGGCCGCTGCACCACGAACGCCAGCGGGTCGGCGCCGACCCCGAGCACCTCACGTCGGCCGGCGGCGTCCAACGGGACGACGTCGGCGACGAACCGGACCGGCAGCCGGGCGTCGTCCACCCGCAGCTCGTCGTCGCGTACGGCGATCCGGATCCGGCCCAGCCAGGCCAGGCCGGCGACGGTCGCCGGGAGCAGCACGACGAAGGGCAGCCAGGCGCGGACGCCGGGGGCGCCCATCCAGACCTCGATGGCCAGCAGCGTGGCCGCGGCCAGGCCACCCAGCCACAGCCACCAGGGCAGACCGAGCCGCTCGGCGTGCTGCGGGGGCACCGCGGCGGGCGGCGCCGGGGACGGCGAGGATGGTGACAGGCTCACTCCTGCGAGGGTACGGCGCACGACGGGCGACGGAACCGGCAGGATGGCAGGGGCACCCCTGGAAACGGACGGAAGAGGAGAACCGTGACCGACGTCGTACCCGTGCCCGTACGGCAGCTCGACCCCGAGCTGCCGCTGCCGGCGTACGCCCATCCCGGCGATGCCGGCGCGGACCTGGTGGCCGCGGCGGACGTCGAGCTGCCACCCGGCGGCCGGGCCCTGGTCCCGACCGGCGTGGCGATCGCGTTGCCGGAGGGGTACGTGGGCCTGGTCCACCCCCGTTCGGGGCTCGCGGCCAGACTCGGCGTGACGGTGCTCAACGCGCCCGGTACGGTCGACGCCGGCTACCGGGGTGAGATCCTGGTCAACCTGATCAACCATGATCGGGAGACACCGGCGAAGATCTCCCGTGGTGACCGCATCGCGCAGCTCGTCGTGCAGCGGGTGGCACGGGCGGACTTCCGGCCGGTGGCCGAGCTGCCCGCGTCCCGGCGCGGGACCGGCGGCCACGGCTCCACGGGCGGCCACGCCGGCCTGGTGCCGTCCCCGACGGACGGCGGGCAGGACGCGGCCCCGGAGGTACCGGACGGACGGCGGGCGCCGGACGTGCGACGGGAAGAGCGGGACCGGGCAGGCGGCCGGACGGAAGAGGTGGCAGGGTGAGAGCGAACAGCGGAGGGTTGGCGCAGTGATCTTCTCCCGGAAGCGGGACAGTGCCGGACGGCACGCCCGTGACGAGCGGACGACCGAGGTCCTCGACTCGCAGGAGGAGTCGACCCCGGATCGCGGCCCGTACGACATCTCCGAGGCGCCCGAGGGGGTGCAGCGGCTCGACCTGGGCAGCCTGCACATCCCGGCGGTGCGCGACGTCGAGGTGCGGGTGCAGGCCGACCCGGAGGGCGTGATCCAGCAGGTCGTGCTCGTGCACGGTCCGAACGCGCTCCAGCTCGGTGTCTTCGCCGCGCCGCGCTCCGAGGGCATCTGGGACGAGGTGCGCGAGGAGATCCGCCAGTCGCTGTTCAACGACGGCGCGGCGGCCCAGGAGGTCCAGGGCGAGTACGGCATCGAGCTGCACGCCCGGGTGCGCACCCCGGACGGGCTGACCGACCTGCGGTTCGTCGGCATCGACGGGCCGCGCTGGATGGTCCGCGGCGTCTACCAGGGCGAGGTGGCCACCGACCCGGCCGCCGCCGGCCCGCTGACCGAGTGCCTCGACGGCCTGGTGGTCGACCGGGGCCAGGAGGCCAAGCCGGTGCGCGAGCCGCTGCCGCTGCGGCTGCCCCGTGAGGTGGCCGACCAGGCGGTCGAGGGGGCACCGGCCGACGGCAACCCCGCGCCCGCGCCCCGCGAGGCCTGACCGTCCGTCGCGACGCGCCGGGACCGGCCCTGTCGGCGTACGCTGGCGGGACGGTTCCGGCGTCGCCGGGGTCGTCCCGGGCGCCGGCGACGCGTCGGCCCAGCGTGGAGAGGGTGACGCGGAGGTCATGACGACCGACGAGGGCCGGGGTCCGCTGCGCCGCATGCTGCGACGGCTCACGGCGAGCGAGGCGGAGATCGAGGCGCAGGAGCTGCGCCGGGAGAGCGCCGAGCACGGCGGTGTTCCGGCCGGGCAGTGCACGCGGGGCCAGGTGGTCTCGGTGGCCGGCCGGCTGCGTACGGTCGTCTACACTCCGCGGACCAACCTGCCCACGCTGGAGGCGGACCTCTACGACGGCAGCGACGTGGTCACCCTGGTCTGGCTGGGCCGGCGGCACATCGCCGGGATCGAGCCCGGCCGGCACCTGACCGCGCGCGGCCGGGTGGCGGTACGCGACGAGCGCAAGGTGATCTACAACCCGTACTACGAGCTGGAACCGCCGAAGTGACCCGGTGGCCGCGGCGGACGGAAGGCGTGCGATGACGACGGGACAGCACCGGGCGGCACAGCCGGAGAGCGACCCGCAGGGCGAGGAGCCGCTGCCCACCCTCGCCGAGCAGATGGCCGACCAGCTCGGCGGCTGGCGGGGCCTGGTCGAGTCCAGCATCCCGGTGGTCGTCTTCGTGCTGGCCAACATCATCGGCGAGCTGCGACCCGCCGTGATCGCCTCGGTGGTGGTGGCCCTCGCGATCGCCGGTCTGCGGCTGGCGCAGCGCCGCCCGGTCCGGCACGCGGTCAACGGGCTCTTCGGCGTCGCCGTCGGCGCCGCGATCGCCTGGCGCACCGGCGACGAACGTGACTTCTACCTCCCCGGCATCCTCTACGGCATCGGCTACGGGTTGGCCCTGCTGCTCTCGGCGGCGCTCCGGCAGCCCCTCGTGGGGTGGATCTGGTCGGTGCTGGTGGCCAAGGGCCGCTCGGAATGGCGCGACGACCCACGCCTGGTGCGCACCTTCACCGGGCTCACCGTGCTGTGGGGCGTGGTGTGGCTGGCCAAGGTGGGCGTGCAGGCGGGGCTCTACCTCGCCCACCAGGACACGGCGCTCGGCGTGGCGCGGCTGGTGCTGGGTTACCCGCCGTACGTGCTGCTGCTGCTGATCACGGTCTGGACGGTCCGGCGGGTGACCCGGGAGGCGGAGTCCGAGGCGCTGCCCGGCGGCTGAGGCCGCCGCCTCAGCGCTGCCCGCGGGTGCGCTCGACGCTGTCCGCCCCGAGCACCACCGCGCGGACCGCGTCCTCGACCTCCGCCGTGCACACGAAGATCAGCTCGTCGCCGGCCTCCAGCGGGTCGTCCGGCGTGGGCACCAGCACCCGCTTGCCGCGCAGGATCGCCACCAGCGCCGAGTCGCGGGGCAGTGGGACCGCGCGCAACGGCTCCCCGACGTACGGGGCGGTCGGCGGCAGAGTGATCTCCACCAGGTTCGCCTCGCCCTGCCGGAACGTCATCAGCCGGACCAGGTCGCCGACGGTGACCGCCTCCTCGACCAGCGCGGCCATCACCCGCGGCTTGCTCACCGCGACGTCGACGCCCCACTGCTCGGTGAAGAGCCACTCGTTCTCGGCCCGGTTGACCCGGGCCACCACCCGGGGCACCGCGAACTCGGTCTTGGCCAGCAGCGAGACCACCAGGTTGACCTTGTCGTCCCCGGTGGCCGCGACCACCACGTCGCAGCCGGCGATGTCGGCCTCCTCCAGGCTGGCCAGCTCGCAGGCGTCGGCCAGCACCCAGTCGGCGGCCGGCACCCGGTCGGGCCGGAGCATCCTGGGCTGGCGCTCGATGAGCATCACCTGGTGGCCGTTGTCGATCAGCTCCTGGGCGATCGAGCGGCCCACGTTGCCCGCGCCAGCGATGGCGATGCGCATGCTCACAGCCCTCCTTCCGGCGGCGCCGCCGCCACCGACGTGACCGTCTCCGCGATGTCGTCGGTGACCAGCATGAAGAGCTGGTCGCCCTCCTGGACGACGCTGGAGCGGGTCGGCAGCGTGCCGATGCCGAAGCGGATCAGGTACGCCACCCGGGCCCCGGTCGCCCCCTCGAGGGCGCGCAGCGGCCGAGCGACCCAGTCCTTGTGCACCGGCACCTCGATGATCGACACCGTGCTCGTCGGGTCGCGGAAGATCTCCACGTTCCCCTCCGGCACCAGGTGCCGCAGCATCCGTTCGGCGGTCCACCGGACGGTGGCCACGGTGGGGATGCCGAGCCGCTCGTAGACCTGCGCGCGGCGCTGGTCGTAGATCCGCGCCGCCACCCGGGACACGCCGAACGTCTCCCGGGCGAGCCGGGCCGAGATGATGTTGGAGTTGTCGCCGCTGGAGACGGCCGCGAAGGCGTCCGCCCGCTCGATGCCGGCCTGCCGCAGCACCTCCCCGTCGAAGCCGGCGCCGGTGACGGTGATCCCGGCGAAGTCCGGGCCGAGCCGGCGGAAGGCGTCGGCGTCATGGTCGATGACCGCGACCGAGTGCCCCCGGGACTCCAGGCTGTAGGCGAGGGTCGAGCCGACCCGGCCACAACCCATGATCACGACATGCACCGCGTCCCTCCTCAAGGTGCGCAACACCCGGCCGGTGAGCGTGCCGTCTGCGAGCCTGCCACGTTCCCGGCGCGAGTGCGGACCGACGGTACTCCGCCGGTCCGCCCCGCCGCGATCGACCACCCCACGACGCCCACCCGGGTGGTCGTACGCTTGGCCGTTGTGGCCAGACCCACCTCGCTGCTGAAGCGGCTGCTCCTCGGTCGACCGTTCCGGTCCGACCGGCTCAAGCACACGCTGCTGCCCAAGCGCATCGCGCTGCCCGTCTTCGCGTCCGACGCGCTCTCCAGCGTCGCGTACGCGCCCGACGAGATCCTGCTGACCCTCTCCATCGCCGGCGCCTCGGCGTACTTCTTCTCGCCGTGGATCGCCCTGGCCGTCGTGGTGGTGATGCTCACCGTCGTGGCCAGCTACCGGCAGAACGTGCACGCCTACCCCTCGGGCGGCGGCGACTACGAGGTGGCCACGGTCAACCTCGGGCCCCGGGCGGGGGTCGCGGTGGCCAGCGCGCTGCTGGTGGACTACGTGCTCACGGTCGCGGTCTCGGTCTCCTCCGGGGTGGCCAACCTGGGCTCGGTGGTGCCGTTCGTGGCCACCCACAAGGTGCTGATCGCGGTCACCGCGGTGGTGCTGCTCACCGCGGTGAACCTGCGCGGCCTGCGGGAGTCCGGCACGGCCTTCGCCATCCCCACCTACGGCTTCATCATCGTGATGGTCGGGATGCTGCTCACCGGCCTGGTCCGGGTCTTCGTGCTCGGCCACGACCTGCGTGCGCCCAGCGCCGGCCTGGAGATCCAGGCCGAGCACAGCGTCACCGGCTTCGCCCTGGTCTTCCTGCTGCTGCGCACCTTCTCCTCGGGCTGCGCGGCGCTGACCGGCGTGGAGGCGATCTCCAACGGGGTGCCGGCGTTCAAGGCCCCGAAGAGCCGCAACGCGGCCACCACGCTGCTGCTGCTCGGCACCATCTCGGTGGCGATGCTGGTCGGCATCATCTGGCTGTCCCGCCTCACCCGCCTGCAGTTCGTCGAGGACCCGAGGCTCCAGATCATCTCCGGCCCCGAGGGGTACGTGCAGAAGACCGTCACCACCCAGCTCGGGGAGACGGTCTTCGGCTCCGGCTCGGTGCTGCTCTTCGTGGTCGCCGGGGTCACCGCGCTGATCCTCTTCCTGGCCGCGAACACCGCCTTCAACGGCTTCCCGGTGCTCGGCTCGATCCTCGCCCAGGACCGCTACCTGCCCCGGCAGCTGCACACCCGCGGCGACCGGCTGGCCTTCTCCAACGGCATCGTCTTCCTGGCCGTCGCCGCGATCGTGCTGATCGTCGGCTTCCAGGCCGAGGTGACCAAGCTCATCCAGCTCTACATCGTGGGCGTCTTCGTCTCGTTCACGCTCTCCCAGGCCGGCATGATCCGGCACTGGAACCGGCACCTGAGGACCGCGCGGGACCCGCAGGCGCGCCGGCGGATGCTCCGCTCCCGGGCGATCAACACCTTCGGCATGGCGATGACCGGCGCGGTGCTGATCGTCGTGCTCGTCACGAAGTTCCTGCTCGGCGCATGGATCGCCATCGCCGCGATGGCGATGATCTACGTGCTCATGCTGGGCATCCGCCGGCACTACGACCGGATCGCCGCAGAGCTGACCCCGCCGGACGAGGGCCGCGCCGTGCTGCCCGCCCGCAACCACGCCGTCGTGCTGGTCAGCAAGCTGCACAAGCCGACGCTGCGGGCGATCGCGTACGCCCGGGCCACCCGGCCGGACACGCTGACCGCGGTGACCGTCAACGTCGACGAGAAGGACACCCGGGAGTTGCAGGCGGAGTGGGAGCGGCGGGACCTGCCCGTCCCGCTGACCGTGGTCGACTCGCCGTACCGGGAGATCACCCGCCCGATCCTGAACTACGTGGCCGGCGTCCGCCGGGAGTCGCCGCGCGACGTGGTCACGGTCTTCATCCCGGAGTACGTGGTGGGGCGCTGGTGGGAGCACCTGCTGCACAACCAGAGCGCGCTGCGCCTGAAGGGCCGGCTGCTCTTCGAACCGGGGGTGATGGTGACAAGCGTGCCGTGGCAGCTCGCCTCGACCGCCGGCAAGGACCTGGACCGGCTGGACGCCACACTGAGCCGGGGGCCGGCACGCGGCCCCCGGGTCGCGCCGCGCGGCACCCTGCCGCCGAGCGTCCCGCCCGTCGTGTCCGCGCCGCCCGGCGGGAGCGGCCCGAGTGGTGGAGGTGAACGGTGAGCGCGCACGGTGACGACCGCGGGCTGGAGGAGGCCGAGCGGGTCGAGCTGATTGTGGGGGCGGTCGCGCCCGGCGGGCACTGCGTCGCGCGGGTGGATGGCCAGGTGGTCTTCGTCCGGCACGCGCTGCCCGGCGAGCGGGTGGTCGCCGAGGTCACCGAGGTGCACAAGGGGTTCGTCCGGGCCGACGCGGTGAGCGTGCTCGAGGCCGCCCCGGACCGGGTCGAGCAGCCCTGCCCGTACGCGAAGCCGGGCCGGTGCGGCGGGTGCGACCTGCAACACGTCGCCCCGGCCGCCCAGCTCGACTGGAAGGCGGCGGTGGTGCGCGAGCAGCTCACCCGCCTCGGCGGGCTCACCGACGCCGAGCTGGACGCTCTCGGCGTCCGGGTCGAGGCGCTGCCCGGCGGGCCGCTCGGCTGGCGCTCCCGGGTCCGCTACGCCGTCGACGGGGCGGGCCGGGCCGGCCTGCTCAAGCACCGCTCGCACGAGGTGGTCCCGATCGACCGCTGCCTGATCGCCCACCCGGCGATCCGCGAGCTGCCCGTGCTGGCCCCGACCGGCGCGCGCTGGCCGGACGCGGACGCGGTCGAGACCGTCGCCTCCACGGGCGGGGACGTGGCCGTGACCGCCGTCGCCGACGGGGCGCCCCGCACGGTGAGCGGCCCGGACCGGGTCCGCGAGCTGGCCGCCGGCCGGGAGTGGACGCTGCCGGCGTCGTCGTTCTGGCAGGTCCACCCGGCCGCCGCCGACACCCTGGTCGACGCCGTCCTGGAGTTGGTCGACCCGCGCCCGGGGGAGCGGGCCTGGGACCTCTACGGCGGGGCGGGGCTCTTCGCCGCCGCGCTCGCCGGCCGGGTCGGCGACGCGGGCCGCGTCACCCTGGTCGAGTCGGCGGCCCAGGGCGTCGCCGCCGCCCGGGAGAACCTGCGCGACCTGCCCCGGGTGGAGGTCGTGCCGGCCCGGGTGGAGACCGCGTTGGCCCGCCGCCGGATCACCGGGCCGGTCGACGTGGTGGTGCTCGACCCGCCGCGCTCCGGCGCGGGCGCCCGGGTGGTGCGCGACCTCGTCGCCGCCGGTCCCCGCGCGGTGGCGTACGTGGCCTGCGATCCGGCCGCCTTCGCCCGCGACGTGCGCACCTTCGCCGGGCTGGGGTGGCGGCTGACCGTGCTGCGCGGCTTCGACCTGTTCCCGATGACCCAGCACGTCGAGCTGGTCGGTCTGCTCCTGCCGCCCGACGGAGCCGCCCGCTAGCCTGACGCCATGAAGATCGTCGGACTGATGTCGGGGACCTCCTACGACGGGGTGGACGTGGCAGCCGCCGAGTTCACCCTCGACGGGGACACGCTGCGGCTGCGCCCGCTGGGGCACCGCGCCCTCGACTACGACGACGGGCTGCGCGAGGCAATCGGCGCGCTGCTGCCGCCCGGGAGCACCACGATCGAGGCGGTCTGCCGGCTGGACAACCGCCTCGGCGAGGTCTTCGCCGAGGCGGCGGCGATCGGCGTCGAGCTGGCCGGCGGGGCGGTCGACGCGGTGGTCTCGCCCGGGCAGACGGTCTTCCACTGGGTCGCCGACGGGCGCGCCCGGGGCACCCTGCAACTGGGCGCGGTGGCCCGGGTGGCCGCCCGGGTGGGCGTACCCGTGCTCAGCGACCTGCGCTCGGCGGACGTCGCGGCCGGCGGGCAGGGCGCGCCCCTGGTCCCGGCGTTCGACGCGCTGCTGCTCGACCCGGCGGACAGCGCGGCCCCGCGCGCCGCGCTCAACCTGGGCGGCATCGCCAACCTCACGGTGGTCGCGCCGGGCGCGCCGGTGCTCGGGTACGACGTCGGGCCCGCCAACGCGCTGCTCGACGCCGCGGCCCGCCGCCTCCTCGGGCGGCCCTGCGACCTCGACGGTGCCCGCGCGGCGGCCGGTCGGGTGCACCCCGGCCTGCTCGACGCGCTGCTCGCCGAGCCGTACTACGCGGCGCCGCCGCCCAAGTCGACCGGCAAGGAACTGTTCCACGCCGGCTACCTGGACGCCCGGCTGGCCGCCCTCGGCGAGGCGGTGCCAGCCGACGATGTGCTCGCCACCCTGACCGAGCTGACCGCCCGCGTGGTGGCCGCCGAGTGCGACCGGCACGGCGTGGCGGAGGTGGTGGCGGCCGGCGGCGGGGTGCGCAACCCCACCCTGACCGCCCGGCTGGCCGCCCTCGGGGCGGGGCGCTGGCGGCTGCGCACCACCGACGAGCTGGGGGTGCCCGCGCAGGCCAAGGAGGCCTACGCGTTCGCCCTGCTGGGCTGGCTCTCCTGGCACGGGCTGCCCGGCGCGCTGCCCTCGGTGACCGGCGCCGCCCGGGCCGCCGTGCTGGGCTCCTGGACCCCGTCCGGGCCGGCGTACCGGGGCGCCCCGGCCGTCCCGGCGCCCCGGCGGCTGCGGATCGCGGCCTGACTCCCGCAGTCGCGCCCCGGCCGCCCGCGATCCATCCGGGGGCTGACCAGGCGCTCAGCACCCCCGGTCGGTGGGCGGGCGTCCGGGCCAGCCTGCGGAGTGTCGGACGGCCGATAGACTCTTGCGTCATGAGCGTTGAAGAGGGCACGGTCCACCACACCGGGCTGCTGGCCACCGTCCGGGGTCCGCAGGACGTCAAGCGGATGTCCGCCGAGGAGTTGGACGTCCTCGCCGCCGAGATCCGTGACTTCCTGATCGCCAAGGTCTCGCGCACCGGCGGGCACGTCGGCCCCAACCTGGGTGTGGTCGAGCTGACCCTGGCCATGCACCGGGTCTTCGACTCCCCGCGCGACCGGTTCCTGTTCGACACCGGCCACCAGGCGTACGTGCACAAGATCGTCACCGGGCGGCAGGCCGGCTTCGACCGGCTGCGCCAGCGCGGCGGCCTCTCCGGCTACCCGAGCCAGGCCGAGAGCGAGCACGACCTCATCGAGAACTCGCACGCCTCCACCGCCCTGTCCTACGCCGACGGCCTGGCCAAGGCGTACGCGCTGCGGGGCGAGCAGCGCAGCGTGGTCGCCGTGGTCGGCGACGGCGCGCTCACCGGCGGGATGTGCTGGGAGGCGCTGAACAACATCGCCACCGCCCGCAACCCGCTGGTGATCGTGGTCAACGACAACGGCCGGTCCTACGCGCCGACCATCGGCGGCCTCGCCGACCACCTCTCCTCGCTGCGGCTCAACCCCGGCTACGAGAAGGTGCTCGACACCGTCAAGGAGGCGCTCGGCTCGACGCCGCTGGTCGGCCGGCCGATGTACGAGGTGCTGCACGCGGTCAAGCGGGGCATCAAGGACGCCGTCGCCCCGCAGGCGATGTTCGAGGACCTCGGCATCAAGTACGTCGGCCCGGTCGACGGGCACGACGTGGCGGCGGTCGAGTCGGCGCTGCGCGCGGCGAAGAACTTCGGCGGCCCGGTGATCGTGCACGCCGTCACCCGCAAGGGCTACGGCTACCGCCCGGCCGAGGAGGACGAGGCCGACTGCCTGCACGGCCCCGGCAGCGCCTTCGACATCGAGACCGGCAAGCTGGTCGCCGCCCCGTCGGTGAAGTGGACGCACGTCTTCGCCGACGAGCTGGTCGCGATCGCCGACGAGCGGCCCGACGTGGTGGGCATCACCGCCGCGATGGCCGAGCCCACCGGCATCGCCAAGCTGGCCCGCAAGCACCCCGACCGGGTCTACGACGTGGGCATCGCCGAGCAGCACGCGGCCACCTCGGCCGCCGGCCTGGCCCTCGGCGGGCTGCACCCCGTGGTGGCGGTCTACGCGACCTTCCTCAACCGCGCCTTCGACCAGGTCCTGCTGGACGTGGCGATGCACAAGCTGCCGGTGACCTTCGTGCTGGACCGGGCCGGGATCACCGGGCCGGACGGGCCCAGCCACTACGGCATGTGGGACATGTCGATCTTCGGTGTCGTGCCGGGCCTGCGGATCGCCGCGCCCCGCGACGCCGCCACCCTGCGCGAGGAGCTGCGCGAGGCGGTGGCCGTCGACGACGGCCCCACCATCGTCCGCTTCCCGACCGGCACCGTCGCCGCCGACCTGCCGGCCGTGCGCCGGGTCGGCACCGTCGACGTGCTGGCCGAGGCGGCGCGCAAGGACGTGCTGCTGGTGGCGGTCGGCTCCTTCGGCCACCTGGGCATGGAGGTGGCCACCCGGGTCGCCGGGCAGGGCTTCGGGGTGACCGTGGTCGACCCGCGCTGGGTCCGCCCGGTCCCGGCCGAGCTGGTCGAGCTGGCCGCCGGGCACCGGCTCGTGGTCTCCGTCGAGGACGGCGTCCGGGTCGGTGGCGTCGGCGACGCCCTCGCCCAGGCGATGCGGGACGCCGATGTCCGGGTGCCGCTGAAGGACCTGGGCGTGCCGGCCGACTGGCACCCGCACGGCACCCGCGCGCAGATCCTCGCCGACCTCGGCCTGACCGCGCAGGACGTGGCCCGTGACGTCACCGGCTGGATCTCCCGGCTGGACGTCGAGCCGGTCGAGCCGGTGATCGCCGCCGACGACGCGACCGCGCAGAACTGAGTTCCAGACCGCCGACGGCGGGTGCCCCGGGAGACCGGGCCACCCGCCGTCGGCGTCTCACGTGCCGGTCAGCGGACGCCGACGCCGGGTCAGCGACCGCCGAGGCGACGCCGGGTCAGCGACCGCCGAGGGAGCGGTAGTGCGTCTTCTCCGCCTCGGCGAGGCTGAACGTCTCCGACCGGGTCGGCGCCGGCATCACGACCAGCCCCGGCCGGTCCACCAGCCGGGGCGTGTCCGGCGGCGTGGACAGCGAGCTGTCGGCGGTCGGCCGCCAGCTCACCACGGCCAGCGGCTGCCCCGGCACCGGCAGCGTGTACGTCTGCAACGGGTTGGCGCGGTCGGCGGGGGAGACCACCGGCGTGCCCCCGTCGGCGGGGCGGTAGACCACGGCGGTCATCGTGCCGTCGGCCGTCTCCCAGCTCAGCTGCTCCAGCTCCGCCGGCTCGCCGCCGCCGAGGGCGACCTCGCCGAGGGTGCGTACGGTCAGCTTGGTCATCGGCCAGGACGACGGCACCGAGCGCGGCGCGTCCCGGTCGCCGATGCGCCGGGGGACGCTGCCGAACGGGCCCTCCTCGCTGGCGAGCGCGCAGGTGTCCAGGCCCGTGAGGGCCCGCTTGCCGGAGCCGCTCTCGTCGCGTACGAGGGGGTAGCGCGGGTCGGTGGTGCCGGTGCCGAGGTCCAGCAGCCGGTCGGCGGCGCGGCCCCGGGGCAGCGCCTCGGTGGCCCTGAGCGTGGCGGTCACCGGCACCGCCCGGCAGGCCGGCACGGTCACCGGCTCGGTGAGGCCGTCGGTGTGCCGCAGGGCGCGGCCGTCCGGCCCGAGCAGCCGCTGCACCCGGCCCGACGTGAGGTAGCGCCGCCCGTCGGAGGTGTGCACGGGGAGCACGTCGGAGTAGACGAGGTAGCCGGGGTCGGTGTACTCGGCGGCGCGGGTGACCGCGTACCGGCCGTCCTCGGTGGTGACCTGGAGCAGCCAGGAGGCGCTCTCGCCAGGCACGTCCGCGGCGACCAGGGCCAGCGGCGCGCCGCCGACCTCGCCGGACCAGAGGATCCCGGACGTGGGCAGGTGCACCCGGTCGTCGGCCGGTGACCGCCAGTCGCGTACCGCCTGCGTCACCGCCGACCTGACGGCGGCGTCGCCCGCCAGGGTGCCGCGTGGCGGCCAGACCGTCAGGTCGCCGTCCAGGCTGTCGTAGCCGACCCGCAGGTCGCCCGGCTGCCGGTCGGCCACCGGCCCGCAGGCGGTCGCGGTGAGCAGCAGGGTCAGCAGTGCGGTGGCCGTGATGCCGCGCCGGCGGACTGGAGCCACCTGTACGCCCCCTCGATCGCCTCAGCCGTCGTTCAACGGAAAGCGCCATAGTACGAGATGTCGGATCACCGGGACGCGCCACCTCGCCCACCGTCCGTGCGCAGGTCGCGGGCGGTGGGCGACGCCGACCACAGAGGACACCGCCGTGGTTTCAGGGTGAATGTCCCGCTCGGGTAGACTCCGCCGACTGTGACGCCTGCCGAGACCCGCGCCGAATCCTGGTCGGAATCCGACGCCGCCGCGGCCCCCGCGTCCGAACCCGTGGCGCCGCCCGTGGGCGGCGGCGCCGGTGACCGTACGCCGGGCGGGGCCGCCCGCGCCGATGAGGCCGACGCCCCCGGCGCGGCCGTGGCCACCGCGGCGACCGAGGCCACCACCTCCCCCGGTGAGGACGGCCGGGCGGACGGCGCGGCCCGGCCCCGGCGGTGGACCCGGCGACGGCAGGATCTCACGGTCTTCGGCCTGTTCCTGCTCGCCGCGGTGTGGGTCACCAGCCAGATCTGGGTGGACCCGGCCGGCCGGGTGGCCTCGCTCTACAGCAGCGACCCGGCCCAGGTGCAGTTCTTCCTCGCCCACTCGGTACGCGTGGTGCTGCACGGCGAGTTCCCGTTCTTCACCGAGCAGTTCAACTACCCCGACGGGGTCAACCTGATGGCCAACACGGCCATCCTCGCGCTGGGCATCCCGATGGTGCCGGTGACGCTGCTCTTCGGGCCGGCCGTGACCTTCGTGGTGCTGGTCACGCTCGCGCTCGCCGGCACCGCCTCGGCCTGGTACTTCGTGCTCTCCCGGCACGTCGTGCGCAGCCCGCTGGCGGCGGCCGTCGGCGCCTGGTTCTGCGGGTTCTCGCCGGCGATGCTGTCGCACGCCAACTGGCACCCCAACATCATCTCGCAGTTCCTGCTGCCGTTCATCGTCTGGCGGGTGCTGGTCATCACCCGGTCCCGACGGCCCTGGCGCGACGGCGTGCTGCTCGCCCTGATGGTCACCGCCCAGGCGTTCATCAACGAGGAGATCCTGCTCTTCACGGCGCTCGCCTGCGGGGTGTTCCTGATCGCCGTGCTCGCCCAGCGGCCCGCGCTCTGGTCGGCGGCGTGGCGACCGCTGGCCAAGGCCCTCGCGATCTGCACCGTGCTCGCCGGGGCGCTGCTGGCGTACCCGCTCTACGTCCAGTTCGCCGGGCCGATGGCGTACCACGGCCTGAGCGACGCGGTCCGCGACTACGGCAACGACATCGCGGCCTTCTTCGCGCCCGGCTCGCCGACGATCGGCGGCGACGAGCGCGCCAACGTCAACCTCGCGCCGAACTACTCGGAGGAGAACGCCTTCTTCGGTTGGAGCCTCGCCCTGATGGCCGTCGGCATCGTGGCCTGGCTTCGCCGGGAGATGCTGGTCCGGGCGCTCGCCGCGACCGGGGCGTTCTTCGCGGTGCTCTCCCTCGGCGAGCGGGTGTCCTGGTGGCACCGGGAGCTGTTCACCGGGCCCTGGGAGTGGCTGGTCCGGCTGCCGCTGCTCGACGCGGTGGTGCCCACCCGCTTCGGCCTGATCACCAGCGTGGTGGTGGGCATCCTGCTGGCGCTCGCCGTCGAACGTTCCCAGACGCTGCCGGTCGAGCGGCGGACGCTGCGTACGCTCACCGTGGCCGGGCTCGTCCTCGCGCTGCTGCCGATCGCGCCGATGCCGCTGAAGGTGACCTCCCGCCCGCCGGTACCGGACTTCATCACCGCCGACCGGTGGCGCGGCTACGTCGGTGAGGACCAGACGCTGGTGCCGATCCCGGTGCCGAACATGGGGCACACCCACGGGATGCGCTGGGCCGCCTCCACCAACCTCGACTTCAAGATCCCCGGCGGCTACTTCCTGGCGCCGCGCAACGGCAACACCGGCGACCCCGGCCGCTTCGGCGGCCGGCCCAGCGGCGTCGGGCGGCTGCTGGAGGAGGTCGCCTCGACCGGCCGCATCCCGAAGCTGGACGACCGGCAGCGCCGCCGCTCGCTCGACGAGCTACGGCACTGGCGGGCGGCCATCCTGGTGCTCCCGGTCGGCCAGCACCACTCCGAGCCGCTGCGGCGCACCGTCGAGCAGCTGGTCGGTCCCGGCCGCCGGGAGCTGGACGTCTGGGTCTGGGACGTCCGGGCGCTGACCGACCAGCCGACCTGATGACCGCCCCGGCGGCGACCGGCACCGCCGAGGCGGCACCCGCCCGGCGGTCCCGCCGGCTCCCGGTGCGCGCGCCGGACGCGTTGGTCGTCGCCGGCTACCTCGCCCTGGCGGTGCTGCTGACCCTCGGTCAGTGGGGTCGCCCGGGGCGGCTGTTCCACCAGGCGGGGGACCAGGTCCTCTTCGAGTGGATGCTGGCCCACGCGGCCCGGGCGGTGACGGGCCTGGAGAACCCGCTGTACAGCGGGGAGCTGAACGCCCCGGACGGGGTGAACCTGATGGCCAACACCTCGGTGCTGGGCCTGGGCGTGCCGCTGACGCCGGTCACCCTGCTCTTCGGCTCGCAGGTCGCCTTCCTGGTGGCCGTGGTCTGCTGCCTCGCCGGCACCGCGACCGCCTGGTACGCGCTGCTGCGCCGCCGGCTCGTCGACTCCCGGGCGGCGGCGGCCGTCGGCGGGCTCTTCTGCGGCTTCGCCCCCGGCATGGTCGCGCAGGCCGGGGCGCACCTGCACATGGCGGCGCAGTTCCTGGTGCCGGTGATCCTGGCGCTGGTGTTCCATCCGGACCCGCGCCGGGTGTGGCGGCACGGGACGCTGCTCGGGCTGCTGGTGGCGTACCAGCTCTTCCTCGGCGAGGAGGTGCTGGCCTTCCTGGTCCTCGCCGCCGGAACGTTCGCGCTCGCGTACGCGGCGGCCGACCGGGAGAGCGCGCGTCGGCGGGCGCCGGCGCTGCTCGGCCGCCTCGCGGTCGGGGTGGCGGTGGCGCTGCCGCTGCTGGCGTACCCGCTGTGGTTCCAGTTCTTCGGCCCGGGCCACTACCGGGGGATGCCCTTCCACGCGTACGGCTACCAGCTCGACGCCGCGTCCTTCACCGCCTCGGCGCGGCAGACGGTGCTCGGCGACGACCACCTGCCCGGCCTGCTCGCGCCGAACCCCACCGAGGAGAACTCCTTCTTCGGCCCGGGGCTGCTGGTGCTCGCCGTGGTGATCGTGATCTGGCTGTGGCGCCGGCCGCTGGTCCGCGCGCTGGCCGCCTGCGGGCTGCTCTTCGCGCTGCTCTCGCTGGGCGAGCAGGTCCGCCTGGACGGCACGTCCACGGGCATCCCCGGGCCGTACCGGCTGGTCGCCGAGCTGCCGCTGCTCGACCACGCGGTGCCGGCGCGCTTCCCGCTGGTCTGCGTCCCGGTGCTGGGCATCCTGCTCGCCCTCTCCCTGGACCGGCTGCGCCCCGCCGCCGGGGCGGACCAGCTGCGCGCCGATGCCGAGGCCGGGGCGGACCGGCCGCGCGCCGATGCCGGGGTCGGGGCGGACCGGCCGCGCCCCGATGCCGAGGCCGGGGTCGAGGCCCGGGTGGGTGCCGTGCCGGTGCGGCTGCTCTGGGGCGGGGCGGTGGCCGCCGCGCTGCTGCCGCTGATCCCCACCCCGATCCGGACCGTGCCGGCCTGGCCCGTGCCGGCGTTCGTGGCCGAGGGCGGCTGGCGGGCCCACGTCCCGCCGGGCCGGACCCTGGTCCCGGTGCCGCCGGTGACCGGTGCGGGGCTCAGCCCGGCGATGCTCTGGTCGGCCCGCACCGGGCTGGCCTTCCCGGCCCCGGGCGGCTACTTCATCGGCCCCCGGGGCGCCGACGACCCGGCCGCCCGGTGGGGCGCCCCGGACCGCCCCACCGCCGAGCTGCTGCGCCGGGTGGCCGAGACCGGCGAGGTGCCGGTGGTCACCGACGAGCACCGCCGGCAGGCGGTCGAGGACCTGCGGCACTGGCGCGCCGCCCTGGTGGTGCAGGGCGGACTGCGCCACGGCGACCCGGTGCGCCGTACGCTCGACGCGCTGCTCGGGCCCGGCCGGGAGGTGGCCGGCGCCCACGTCTGGGACGTCCGCCCGCTGGTGGGCTGACGGCTCAGCCCCGCCCGCCGATCGCCCGGCGGCCGCCCGAGCCTCGACGGTCGCCGGCTCAGTCGACGAGCGGCCGGACGTCCCAGAGCCACACGTCGTCGACGCGCTGGGGCGGGCCGATCAGCGCGGTCATCAGCTCGCGCAGGACCGCCTCCCGGGGATGCGCGCCGAGGACCACCACGGACGCCCGCCAGAAGCGCAGGTCCTCGACCGCCTGGCGGCGGTTCTCGTCGGTCAGCGCGGGAACGGCGTTCTTGTCCATCGTGGAGTAGACCAGGGTGCTGGTCGGACGGTTGGGCGCGCCGAAGACGCCCTCGCCCAGCTCGTTCGGCCCGATGAAGTAGCCGCCCGGGATCGGGAACGCGTGCTGCGTCAGCGCGCTCCAACGCAGCGTGGGCAGGCCGTGCACGTTGCTCGGGATCGGCACCGGCACCAGGGTCCGGCCCTCCGGCACGTACGGGCGCCAGCCGCCGGCGGTGATGAAGTGCGGCGGCGGGTCGACGGGCTCCGCGGGCAGCGGACGCGGGAACAGCGGCAGCACGGCGAGCGCGACGGCCGCGTACCCGACCGGCCGGAGCCAGCGGCGGCGCGGCCCGGCGGCGTCGGCACCGGCCGTGCGGTCGTCGCTGTCGGAGCCGGCGCGGGGGGCCGGCACCGGCGTGCGGCCGCTGCCGGCGACGGTGTCCCAGGCCAGGGCGAGCAGCACGCCGAGCGCCGCCGCCACCACCAGGGCCAGCCGGGTCGGCATCATCATCTCGACCAGCGGCAGGTCGTCGGAGATGTAGGCCCACGGGCCGTCCGTCTCCGTCTCCACCCCGTTGAGCCGCACCTTCGGGCCGATCGAGGCCACCGTGAAGACCACCACCAGCACCGCGAGGATCCGGGCGACGAGCGAGCGGCGGACCAGCAGCACCAGCGCCACCACCGACAGCAGCACCAGCGGCCAGCCGAACCAGGTGTTCTGCTCGGTCAGCCCGATGGTCTTCTCCACGGCCTCGTCGCCGGCCACCGTGTCGCGGGCGAAGGTGACGAAGGCGGCCAGGTCCTCGCCCCAGTTGTGGAACACCCCGCCCTGCAACCCCCGGTAGGACTGCGGGCCGTTGAACTGGAACCAGATCGGGTAGGCCGCCAACAGCAGCGCCAGAGCGCCGCCCACGCCGAGTGCGGCGGCGAAGGTGCCGGCCACCGCCCGCGTCCGCGCCGGCCGCATGATCGCGTACGCGACCACGACGACCAGGCAGGCCAGCGCGGTGAGCAGCAGCATCTCCTCGTTGATGAAGATCTGGTACGCCACCAGCAGGCCGAGCACGATCCCGTTGCGCCGCCACCGGCCGGGCTCGCCGAGCCGGAGCACCCGCACCACGATCAGCGGCAGCAGGAAGTTCGAGACGAAGTTGGGCTGGCCGTTGGCGTGGTGCACGATGCCCGGCGCGAAGCCGAGGAACGCACCGCCGACGAAGGCCGCCGCGCGGGAGCGCACCAGGTGCCGCGACAGCATCCAGTACGACGTGCCGGCGGTCGCGGCCAGCGCGCCGCCCAGGTAGAGGGCGTACATGACCTGCGGGCCGAGCAGCATGGTCAGCGGCGCCAGCGGCAGCGTCACCCCGAGCAGCGAGGTGTTCGCCATCATGTTCACCCCGTCCGGGGCGTTCTGCCGCGCGGTGAACAGCGGGTTCTCCAGGTGCCGCACCGAGTATGCGCCGTGCGAGAAGAGCCACTCGAACCAACTGTGGTCGGTGGGCAGGTGCGACGACACCCGGTTCTGCACGTCCACCCAGTAGTTCAGGCACACGAAAAGGCCGAGCAGGACATAGGCTCCGATGGCCAGTACGTCGGCGCGGGAGGGCCTGCGCCGGGGCCGGCGCGTCGGCTCGGCCGCGACGGGCTCGGAGACGGAGTTCAGCGAGGGGTCTACCACCGGCACAGCCACGACGCGCCATCGTACAGGCGCTCCGGCGTCGCTTTTGCCGGGCCGGTGTGCCCACGGCCGATTTGCCGGTACGCCGGAGGCCAGGGTGTGACGGGGAGGACGCCACGTGACGGTCATCGACCTGGGCGAGCGACGGGACGTCGACGGGGCCGCCGGGCCCGGCCCGGGCCGGTTCCTCCGCCGCTGGGCCCCGGCCCTGGTCGCCCTGCTCTGCCTGGTGACGTCGGCGGCCGCCGCGCCGTGGCCCGCGCAACCGCCGGGCGTCACGGTCCCGGCCGGCCCGGACGCGAATCTTCTGTTCGTCGACGGGGTCCTGCTGGTGGCGGAGCCGTCGGGCCCCGGAACGGTGGCCGACGGGGACCCGGTGTCGCGACTGGCCGCCCACCGGCTGCCCTCCGGCCGTCCCCTGTGGCGGGTGCCGTTGCCCGCGCCGGGGCGGGTGTTCCACGCCGTCCGGGCCGGCGACCTGCTGGCGGTCGGCCTGGCCGGGGACCGGACGGCGTCCGAGGTGGTCGGGCTCTCCCTCGCCGACGGCGGGGTGCGCTGGCGGGGCGAGGGGCAGTTGCACGGCGCCACGGCGGCCGGGCGCCTGCTGCTGTCGGGCTCCACCGGATCGGGCGCGTCCGTGCTGCGCTCGGTGGACCCCGCCACCGGCGCCGTCCGGTGGTCGCAGCCGCTGGCCTTCGAGGACGCGCACCTGTCGCGGCGGGACCAGCGGATCAGCCTGCTGACGGTGCTCGCCGGCGGGCGGCTGGAGCTGCGCGACCCCGACACGGGCGCGGCGCGTGCCGCGATCGCCGTGCCCGACCGCTCCCGCGTGCTGACGGTCACGGAGGAGCTGGTGCTGCTCACCGACGCCAGCGGCGTCCTCAGTGGCTACGAGATCCCCGGCCTGCGCCGGCGGTGGAGCGTGCCCCGCGGCCCGGCCGACCAGCCGGACGTCTACGACTGCGGCGTCCTGATCTGTGTCGACGACGGGTCGCCCGCCACGCGGCTGCTCGATCCCGCCACCGGCGCCCTGCGGTGGCGGAGCGAGGACGCGGCGCTGGGGCCGGTCGCCGTCGAGGGCCGGCTGCTGGCCGTCCGGCGCGCCTCCGGTGGTGCCGCGGAGCACGTGCTGCTCGACGCGGCGACCGGCCGGCCGGTGCGGCAACTGGGCCGCTGGCGGGCAAGCGCCCCGTGGCTCTTGGCCGACGCGACGACCGTGCATCGTCGGCAGCGCGACGGGCGGTACCTGGTCGGCCGGATCGACGAGCGCGGGGAGGGCGTGCGGGTGCTGGCGGCGCTGCGCGGCGTGGTGGGGGAGTGCGGCGCCCACGGGTCGTTCGTCGCCTGCCGGCGCGAGGGCGGTGGGTTGGGCGTGTGGGAACTGCCCGGTGACCGCGACCGGAAGGGGCGGGCGTGACGCTCATCGACCTCGGCGAGGTGCGCGACGAGCCGGGCCGCGAGGCGCCGCCGCCCCGCCCGCCGCGTGCCGTCGGTCGCCCGTTGCGGGTCGCGCTGGTGCTCGCGTTCCTCGTGGGCACCGTGGCGGCGGCCGCTCCGGTGCCGGCCCGGGTCGGGCTCGTCGTGCCGGCCCGGCTCGGGTCGGAGGCGTTCCTGCACGGTGACCGGCTCTACGTCGTCGAGCCGGCCGAGGGGGAGCCCGAGGGGACCGTCGAGGTGCGCGCGTACGCCCTGCCCGAGCGGGCGCCGGCCGACGACGCCCCGCCCACCCCGGTGTGGCGCTCCCGCGTGGTGGGGGCGGGCCGGTTCTGGCAGGTCCAGACCGGGCCGGGGTCGGTGCTCTTCTCGGTCACCGGGGACGAGGACGACGGGCAGACGATCGCCCTGGACGCCGCGACCGGCCGCGGGCTCTGGCGGCAGCCCGGCTACCCCTGGTGGGACCCGGCCGGGATCCTGCTGATGCAGACCGGCGGGGAGGAGGGCGGCGCCGTGCGGTCGGTGGCTCCGGCCTCCGGGCGGGCACTCTGGTCGGTGCCGACGACGCGCGGGGGCGCGACGTACAGTCTCCGCGACGGGCGGGTCGAGCGGATCGTCCTGGTTCCCGCCGAGGGGCGGGTCGAGGTGCGCGACCCCCGCTCCGGCGCCCTGGTGCACGCGGCGGACCTGGGCCTCGACGAGGCGTCCGGGCACGTGGTGGTGGCGTACGACCTGCTGCTGGTCGTCCGGCCGAGCGCGGGCGTGGTGACCGCCTACGGGCTGGACGGGCTGCGGCGGCGGTGGGAGGCGCGCGTCCCCATGGTGGAGCACGTCACCGAGTGCGGCGAGCTGTTGTGCGTGCCCGGGGGGAACAGGCTCGTCGCGCTCGACCCGGCGACCGGCGCGCTCCGGTGGGTCGGCGAGCGGTGGTTCGGGGTGCTGTCGGCGCAGGGCGGCCGGCTCCTGGCGGTCGCGCCCGGGCCCCTCGGCGACCGGTTGGGCGTACTCGACGCGGCCACCGGTCGGGAAGTGGCCGACCTGGGCACCTGGCAGCTGATGACCTGGCGCGCGGACGAACGGCTCCTGGCCGTGCGGCCGGCCGTCGCCGGTGGCGGGGTGGTGGTCGCCGAGCTGGACGTCGCCGCGGGCCGGGCCCGGGTGCTGGACGTGCTCCGCGGCGCGACCGGGGACTGCCGCAGCCGGGCCGGCACGGTGGTGTGCCGGCTGCAGACCGGCGAGCTCGGCGTCTGGCGCTATCCCGGTTGACCCGTCGCGCGTCCGGTGCCGCGGACGCCGTCGGGGTCACCAGTTGGGCTGCTCCGGCGCCGGGGGGAGCGGCACGCCGGGCGGCCGGAGCACGTACGCCACCCCGCCGCTGCCACCCTGCCAGGCGGCCTCGAACCGGTCCCGGTCGACGGTCCGGCGCACCGCGTCGTCGTCCGGGGCGTACGGGTCGTTGAGCACCGGCGCGCCGGTGGCGGTGAAGCCCACCAGCACCATCAGGTGTCCGGCGGTGTCGTAGTCCAACCCGGGCACCTCGCCCGACTTGAACGCGGCGGAGACGATCAGCGGGATGCCGGTGGCCACGAACGCCTCCGCCTCGGCCAGCGACCGCAGCCGGGTGACGAAGGCGTCCACCCCGTGCAGGCCCGCGTACGCGGTGTTGAACGGCCAGTTCCCGGCTCCCGCGAAGGCGTGGTCGTAGCAGTGTCGCGCGGCGTGCACCACCACCGGGCGAGGGCCGGCCGGAGCCACCCAGGCGTACCGGGTCGGGGCTGGGGCGGCGTCCCAGAAGGCCAGCACCATCGAGGTGCAGGTGGGGCTGCACCAGGCGTCACCGCCGCCACCCCACTGCGGGTGGGCGCCGGCGTGCAGCCGCTGCGAGTAGCGCGGCACGTCCAGCACCGTGCCCCAGGCGGCCGGGGCCGTCGCGGCGGACCCACCGGCAGGGGCCGGACCCGGGGCGCGGGACTCGGGCCCGGTGACCGGGGCGGGCCCGGCCGCCACCGGCGGGGAGCCCGCTCCGGTGGGCCGGGACGGCCCGGCCGCAGCCGTCGGGCGCGGGCCTGCGGCGACCGCCCCGACCGCGCGCAGCACCGGGGTCGCGTCGGCGTCCTCGGGCCGGAGCAGGGTCACCCGGACCTGCCAGCCGGTGACGGTCGCGCCCGTCACCACCAGCGTGTCCGTGTCCACCCGGGCGTCGGCGTCGCGCTGCCCGGGCACGGACGTCCGGCGGATCGCGTGGTCGTCGGCCGCCCAGTCGGCGAGGACGTACCACCCGGTGGCCGGCGCGTCGTCGTGCCAGCCCCGCAGCTCCACCCGCAGCCAGCAGTCGCCGGGGGTGTCCCCGGTCCACGAGGGCACCACGTCGCGCACGGCGAAGCCGACCGGCACGGGCGGGGACGTCCAGCTGCCGGCCGCGTACCGGTGGGTGCGGCCGTCGGCGTCGGTGTGGTCGAGCCGGTCGGCCGGGTCGGCCAGTTCGAGGCCCCGTCCGCCCGCGCGCAGCCCGGACAGGCTGCCCAGCCCGGCGTCGCCGGGAAGGCGGAAGCCCCGGTAGGTGACGTCCCGTCGGATCGTCGGCGCCGCGTCGGTCATGCGTCTTCCCGTCCGTCGTGAAGGTTGCCGCCAAGAGCATTGCGTACGACGAAGGTTTTCTGCAACGGGGCGGGGCCGGGACGGCGGGTGCGGCCCGGTTTGGCTGCCGGCACTAGGTTGTGGGTGGTCAGGGGCGCGAGGAGGCCGGAATGCGGGTACTGGTGGTCGAGGACGAGCGCAACCTCGCCGACGCGATCGCGCGGGGGCTGCGCAAGCGGGGGATGGCGGTGGACGTCGCCTACGACGGCGACAGCGGCCACGAGATGGCGTTCGTCACCCGCTACGACGTGGTGGTGCTCGACCGGGACCTGCCCGGCGTGCACGGCGACCAGATCTGCGCCGAGCTGGCCGCCTCCGGCACGCTCACCCGGGTGCTGATGCTGACCGCCAGCGGCACCGTCGCCGACCGGGTGGAGGGGCTGCAGCTCGGCGCGGACGACTACCTGCCGAAGCCGTTCGCCTTCGACGAGCTGGTCGCCCGGGTGCAGGCGCTCGGCCGCCGGGCCACCCCGGCCGCGCCGCCGGTGCTCGAACTCGCCGATCTGGTCCTCGACCCGGCCCGCCGGGTGGCCACCCGTAGCGGCCAGCCGGTCGACCTGACCAACAAGGAGTTCGGCGTGCTCTGCGAGCTGCTCAAGGCGCGCGGCGCGGTGGTCTCCAGCGAGGAGCTGCTGGAGCGGGTCTGGGACGCCAACACCGATCCGTTCACCACGATCGTCCGGGTCACCGTGATGACGCTGCGCAAGAAGCTCGGCGACCCGCCGCTGATCGAGACGGTGGTCGGTGCGGGCTACCGCACGGCGGAGGCAGGGGCATGAGCGCGAGGAGTGAGCCGGTTTTGCGAGCCCCGCAGTCGCGAATGAAGGTGGCGCTGTGAGCGCGAGGAGTGAGCCGGTCCTGCGAGCCCCGCAGGCGCGGACGAAGGCTGGTGCCGCGACCCGGCGGGCCCGGCTGCGGCCCACGCTGCGGCTGCGGCTGACCCTGCTCAACGGGGTGCTGCTGGTCGGCGCGGGCGCGATCCTGGTGCTGCTGGCCTGGCTGCTGGTCCGCGACGCGCTGCGCCCGACCGACGAGCTGCTGCCCGGCACCATGGTGGTGCTGGCGGACGGCCGGTCGCTGGACGCCGCGCAGTGGCAGCGCCAACTGGTCGACGCCGCCAGCGCGGAGCTGCTGGCCAAGGGCCTGGTGGCGCTGCTGGCGATCAGCGTCGTCGGGGTGGCCGGCGCGTACGCGGTCGCCGGCCGGGCGCTGCGCCCGCTGCACCAGGTCACCGCCACCGCCCGCCGGTTGGGCGAGACCACCCTGGACCAGCGGATCGGCTATTCGGGCGCCGACGACGAGGTGGCCGAGCTGGCGGAGACCTTCGACGAGATGCTGGACCGCATCGCTGCCGCGTTCGAGGCGCAGAAGCGCTTCGTGGCCAACGCCTCGCACGAGCTGCGGACCCCCCTCGCGGTGATGCGTACCGAGATCGACGTGACGCTCAGCGACGACGAGGCGGACGCCGCCGAGTACCGCCGGATGGCCACCGTGGTCCGGGACGCCTCCGAGCGGGCCAACGGGCTGGTCGACGCCCTGCTGGTGCTCGCCCGCAGCGAGGCCCAGGCGGGCCGCCGGCTGGGCCGCCGCACCGAGTGCGACCTCGCCGCCGGCACCGCCAACGCCCTGTCGGCGGTACGCCGGGAGGTCGAGCGGATCAAGCTGCGGGTGCAGACCTCGCTGGAGTCCGCACCGGTCGTCGGCGATCCCGGGCTGCTGGACCGGCTGGCCGGCAACCTGATCGAGAACGCGATCCGCTACAACCACCTGCACGGCCGGGTCTGGGTGCGTACCGGATCGGACGGGTGCCGGTCGTGGCTGGTGGTGGGCAACACCGGTTTCGAGGTGGACCAGGCCGACGTGCCCGGCCTGTTCGAGCCGTTCCGGCGCGGCGGCCGGGAGCGTACCGGCGCGCGCGGCTCGGGCCTCGGGCTCTCCATCGTCCGGGCGGTCTGCGACGCGCACGGCGGCACCGTGAAGGTGGTCGCCCAGACCGGTGGTGGGCTGGAGGTCACGGTGACCCTGCCGGCGGCGGAGGCGGCCCCGGCGGTCACCGCTCAGGAGCCGGCCGCCCGGCGGTGACGGGCCCACCCCGGGGTTGCGGGGAGTACGGGCCCGATGGAAGGATCACGGCGTCAGCTCGAGGACCGGAGGGGGGTGCGTCGATGTTCACCGTCATGATCTCCGCGCCCCGTCTCGCCGGCTGACCCTCACGCACGCGGGGCGCCTCATCCCCAGCGGAGGAACTCCGTGTATCCACGGACCCACGACACCAGTTTCGACTGTCACGACACCTACGCCCTCTCCGGCTCCTGGCCGGCGGTGCCCGGGTACGCCCGGCACGCCGACGACGCCCCCGGCGACCCGGAGGCTGCGCTGCCGGCGCCGGACGGCACCACCCCGCACGTCTTCTTCCCACCGGTCCCCGAGACGGGGACGGTGAAGGACCGGGCGCACGTCCGTCTCGAACCGGCCGGGCGGACCCGGGCGCGGGAGGCCGAGCGGGTGCTCGGCATCGGCGCGACGGAGCGGGCGGGTACGACCACCGAGGAGGAACACCCGTGAGCGCACGGATCCACAACGTCTGCATCGACTGCCGCGACACGTACGCGCTGTCCGGCTTCTGGGCGCAGGTCTTCGACTGCCCCCGCCAGCCGGACGACTTCCCCGGCGACCCGGAGGCCATGCTGCTGCCCCCGGGAGGACCGGAGGTGCTCTTCGTGGCGGTGCCGGACGGCAAGGAGGTGAAGAACCGCCTGCACCTCGACGTGGAGCCCACGGACCGGACCCGGGACGAGGAGGTCGCGCGCCTGGTGGGCATCGGTGCCACCCAGGTCGCCGACCAGCGCCGCCCGGACGGTTCGGGCTGGGTGGTGCTCGCCGACCCGGAGGGCAACGAGTTCTGCGTGCTGCGCAGCGCCGCCGAGCGGGCCGCCACGGCGGGCTGACGCGAAAGGGGCCCGCCCATCCTCGTGGGCGGGCCCCCGCGCTGCCGTACGGGTCAGGACTTCTGCTCGACCTGTCCCCGGATGGTGGCGAACTCGGCGTGGGCCTGCTGGCCCGTCTTGAAGTAGATGATGACCATGCCGACGCTGCCCTTGTCGCTCCACACACAGACGCCGAGCGGCACGTCCTGCGCCTTGGCGTCGCCGCACTTGGCCTCGCCGCCGAGCGGTCCCGGATCCACGGTCTTCATCTCGCCGAGCCGTACGTCGCTGGTCCGCGCGCCCCTGATGGTGTCCTCGAGCGTCTTGGCCGGGTCCGGGTTCAAACCGGACGCGGCGGCGATCATCACGAGGTTCCTGCCGGTGAGGGTGCCGTAGAACTCGCCGACGGTGCTGCTGGCTCCGGGGATCGTCTTGTTGAGTTCCGCCTCGAGCTCCCGGGCGCCGGCCTGGAGGGTCGGGTCCGTCGCCCTGGGCCGCCCGGCGAGGGTCGCCGGAGCGACGACCCGGGTCCGGGTGGCGTCGACGGTCTCCTTGACGTCGTCCTTGACGGCGAAGGCGATGATCGCCGCGCCGCCCAGGCAGAGCACCAGCACCACGGCGAGCGAGATCAGCACGATCTTGCCGGCGTTCGACTTCCGCGGTGCCGGCGGGCCGCCGTACGCCCCCGACAGGCCCCCGTACGGTGGCCCGTACCCGCCGGCCTGTGCTGGTGGCGGTCCGTACCCGCCGGGCTGCGACGGTGGTGGCCCGTACCCGCCGGCCTGCGGCCCGTATCCGCCGGCGTGGGGCGGCGGCCCGTATCCGCCGGGCTGTGCCGGCGGCGGTCCGTACCCGCCGGGCTGCGGCGGCGGGTACGAGCCGTACGGGCCGCCCCCGCCGTCCGGCGGCGGGTAGGAGTTGGCGGGTGGGTAGGACATCGGTCAGCTCCGGGTCTGCGCGAGGGAGATGGTGGTCCGTGCGGCCCCCGCCATGCCCGACGTCCCGCGTCGATCGTGGACGGCGGCGCGCACCGGGCGGGTGCCGGTCAGTACTTCTGCTCGATCTGGCTGCGGAAGGCGACGAACTCCGCCGCCGTCGCTGCCGAGGAGGAGAAGAACATCACGATGAGCCCGACGCTGCCGTGGTCGGCCCACGCGCAGACGCCCAGCGGCACGCCGGCGGACTCGCCGTCGCCGCACTTCGCCAGGCCGCCGAGCGGCCCGGGGGCGATGGTGGTCAACCGCTTGACGGCCAGGTCCTTGGAGATGCCCTTGACCGCGTCGTCGAGCTCCCGTTCCGGGTTGAGCACGAAGGTGCTGGCGGCGATCACCATGACCATGTTCCGCTCGTCGGCGCTGCCGTAGAAGGCACCGGCGACGCCGGTCGCGTCACGCACCGAGGACCGCAGCTCGCGGACCATGTCGTCGGCGGCCTTCCGCAGGGTCGGCTCGGTGCTCTTCGGGCGGCCCCCGAGGGTCTCCGGCGTGACGACCTTGATCTGCGGGGCGTCGCTGGACTCCGGCGACGGGGCGGCTTCGGACGAGGTGGCGGCGCTCGGCGTGGCGCTCGGCGCCGCCACGGTCGGGGACGCGGTCGGCGTGGGCCTGGGGTCGGCGCCCTGATCGCCGTCGTAGGCGAGGTAGGCGATGCCACCTCCGCCGAGGCAGAGCACCAGCAGCCCGACGATGCCGAGGGACAGCACCAGCTGGTGGGGCCTCGCCGGCCGGCCCGCGCCGGGAGGGGGCGGCGGGTAGCCGGCGTACGGGCTGGCCTGGAACCCGCCCTGCGGCGTTACGGGATAGCCGCCGTACGGCTGGGTGGGGTGCGGCTGGCCCGACGTGGGCCCGGGGTACGGCTGGCCCGACGTGGGCCCGGGGTACGGCTGGGCCGAGGTGGGCCCCGGGTACGGCTGAGCGGACGTGGGCCCGGGGTAGGGCTGGCCCGAGGTGGGCCCGGGGTGCTGTTGGGCCTGCGGGGGGTGGGGGTGCGGCGTGGTGGGCCAGCCGCCACCCGCCGGCGGCTGCCCGCCCGGCGGGGAGGCCCAGCCATCGGCGGGCGGTGCCGGGTAGCCGTCCGGTCGCGGCGGATGGTAGTCGTAGTGGGTGTCGTGCTCCGGCTGCCCGGACCAGGGATCGACCGGTGGTGAGGACATGATCAGCTCCAGGCGAGGGTGCGAACGGGTGATCGTAGCCAGCCACGGCACGGTACCGCTGTCCCGACCCTGACCGTATCGGCCGCAACGACGAACGCGGTGGCCACCTCCATCCAAGCTGGACGGGGCAACCACCGCGAACGCGGGGGGCGATGTGGATCAGGCGGGCAGGCTGGCCACCCCGTGCGGCAGGAACCGCCGGCCGGCGACCCGCTCCGAGGTGCCGGTCCGGTCCAGGTACGGCGTGATGCCGCCCAGGTGGAACGGCCAACCCGCGCCGAGGATCATGCACAGGTCGATGTCCTGCGCCTCGGCGACGACGCCTTCGTCGAGCATGAGCCGGATCTCCTGCGCCAGCGCGTCCAGCGCGTTCTGGCGCACCTGCTCGGCGGTGAGCGGCTGGTCGCCCACCACGAGCAGCTTGGCCACCTCGTCGTTGATCTGGTCGTCGACGACGATCGGCTGACCGGAGTCGGCGATCCGCTTGAGGTTCTCGCTGACGCCGAAGCGGTCCGGGAACGCGGCGTGCAGGGTGCCGCCCACGTGGTACGCGACGGCCGGCCCGACGAGCTGGAGCAGGGCGAGCGGGCGCATCGGCAGGCCCAGCGGGTCCAGCGCGCTGTTGGCCACGTCCAGCGGGGTGCCCGCGTCCACGGCGGCGAAGACGGTGCCGAGGAAGCGGGTGAGCAGCCGGTTGACCACGAACGCCGGGGCGTCGGAGACCAGCACGGAGGACTTCTTCAGCTGCTTGCCGACCGCGAACGCGGTGGCGAGCGTGGCGTCGTCCGTCCGCTCGCCCCGGACGATCTCCAGCAGCGGCAGCACCGCCACGGGGTTGAAGAAGTGGAAGCCGACCACCCGCTCGGGGTGCTCCAGCTCCTCGGCCATCGCCGTGATCGACAGGGAGGAGGTGTTGGTGGCCAGCACCGCCTCCGGCTTGACGATCTTCTCCAGCTCGGCCCAGACCTGCTTCTTGACGGCCAGGTCCTCGAAGACCGCCTCGATGACGAAGTCGGCGTCCGCGAAGGCGCCCTTGTCGACCGAGCCGCTGACCAGGCCGTACAGCTTGGCGGCCGTGCCCTTGTCCATCCGGCCCTTGCTGACGGCCTTCTCGATCTGGGTGTGCACGTAGCCGACGCCCTTGTCCACCCTGGCCTGGTCCAGGTCGGTCATGACGACCGGCACCTGGAGGCGGCGGGCGAAGAGCAGGGCGAGCTGGCTGGCCATCAGGCCGGCGCCGACGATGCCCACCTTGGTGACCGGGCGGGCCAGTCCCTTGTCCGGCGCGCCAGCCGGCCGCTTGGCCCGCCGCTGCGCCAGGTCGAACGCGTAGAGGCCGCTGCGCAGCTCCTCGGAGAAGACCAGGTCCGCGAGGGCCTCGTCCTCGGCGGCGGTGCCGGTGGCGAAGTCGGCGTCCTTCGCCGTCTCCAGCAGGTCCAGCGCCTTGTACGCGGCCGGGACCGCGCCGTGCAGCCGCTGGTCGAGGGTCTGCCGGGCGAAGTAGAGCACGCCCGCCCACATGTCCTTGTCGACCTCGGGCCGGGTCACGGTGACCTCGCCCCGGACGACGCCGGCGGCCCACTCCAGGGACCGCTCCAGGAAGTCCGCCGGCTCCAGCAGCACGTCCGCGATGCCCATCTCGGCGGCCTGCTTCGGCTTGAGCATCTTGTTCTGCATGAGCGGGTTCTGGATGATCACCTGGGTCGCCGCCGGGATGCCGATCAGGTTCGGCAGCAGCTGCGTGCCGCCCCAACCGGGGACCAGGCCGAGGAAGACCTCGGGCAGCGCCAGCGCCGCCACCCCGCCGGAGAGCGTCCGGTAGTGGCAGTGCAGCGCCAGCTCCAGGCCGCCGCCCATCGCCGCGCCGTTGACGAAGGCGAAGGTCGGGACCTCGCTGTCCTTGAGCCGGGCGAAGACCCGGTGGCCGAGCCGCCCGATCTCCAGCGCCTGCTCGCGGTCGGCGAGCTGCGGGAGGCTGGTGATGTCCGCGCCCACGCAGAAGACGTACGGCTTGCCGGTGACCGCCACGAACGCCGGGTTCGCGGCCAGGGCGGCGGTGATCGCCTCGTCCAGGCTGGTCAGGCCGCCCGGGCCGAAGCTGTTGGGCTTGGTGTGGTCGAAGCCGTTGTCCAGGGTGATCAGGGCGGCCGGCCGGTCCAGCCCCGGTACGTTCACCTGGCGCAGCAGCGCCCTGGTGACGACCTCGTTCGGTGCGGCGAGCGCGCTCACTTGTTGCCCTCCCAGTGCGGGTTCTCCCAGATCACGGTGCCGCCCATGCCGATGCCGATGCACATGGCGGTGACGCCGTAGCGGACCTCGGGGTGCTCGGCGAACTGCCGGGCGAGCTGGGTCATCAGCCGCACGCCCGAGGAGGCGAGCGGGTGGCCGATGGCGATCGCGCCGCCCCACGGGTTGACCCGAGGGTCGTCGTCGGCGATGCCGAAGTGGTCGAGGAAGGCGAGCACCTGCACGGCGAACGCCTCGTTCAGCTCGAACAGGCCGATGTCGTCGATGGTCAGGCCGGCGAGGCGCAGCGCCTTCTCGGTCGACGGGATCGGGCCGACGCCCATCACCTCGGGCTCGACGCCGACGAAGCCGAACGACACCAGCCGCATGGCGACCGGCAGGCCCAGCTCGCGGGCGACGTCCTCGGAGGCGAGCAGGCTGGCGGTGGCGCCGTCGTTCAGGCCGGCCGCGTTGCCCGCGGTGACCTTGCCGTGCGGGCGGAACGGGGTCTTCAGGGTGGCGAGCTTCTCCAGCGAGGTGTCGCGGGGGGCCTCGTCGACCGTGGCCATGCCCCAGGCGTTCTCCTCGTCGCGCACCGCCACGGACACCAGGTCGTCCTGGAGCTTGCCGTTGGCGTACGCCTTGGCGGTCTTCTGCTGCGAGGCGAGCGCGAACGCGTCGGTGCGCGCCTTGGTGATGTGCGGGACCCGGTCGTGCAGGTTCTCCGCGGTCGCGCCCATGACCAGCGCGGACGGGTCGACCAGCTTCTCGGCGACGATCCGCGGGTTGGGGTCGACGCCCTCGCCCATCGGGTGGCGGCCCATGTGCTCGACACCGCCGGCGATGGCGATGTCGTAGGCGCCCATGGCGATGCCGCTGGCGACGGTGGTCACCGCGGTCATGGCGCCGGCGCACATCCGGTCGATCGCGAAGCCGGGGACGGTCTTGGGCAGGCCCGCCAGCAGGGCGGCGGTCCGGCCGATGGTCAGGCCCTGGTCGCCGATCTGGGTGGTGGCGGCGATCGCGACCTCCTCGACCCGCTCCGGCGGCAGCTGCGGGTTACGGCGCAGCAGCTCGCGGATGCAGCGGATCACCAGGTCGTCGGCGCGGGTGTTGGCGTACATGCCACCCGCCTTGCCGAACGGGGTACGGACGCCGTCGACGAAGACGACATCTCGAACTTCACGGGGCACTTGAGCCTCCTCTTCGACCTGATCCGGCCTGCGTGCCGGCAGGCGGCACTACGGACCGGACGAAGGTCGCCGGCACGGGCGTGTTCCTCCGGATGCTACTCGCCAGTAACCAGCGCTGGCACCCGCCCCCGTGTGGCCCACCCCACACCGCCGGGTCAAGGGGCGGGGGGTGGATCGGTGAGGGCCTCCGTGAGGGTGGGAAGGAGCAGGGTGATCTGCCACTCGCGGGCGTTGAAGCCCCGGAGGGCCTCCGCGACCGCCGCCTCCGTGACCTCCTCCGGGGGCACCCACGCCAACCGGCGGATCGAGTCCGGGGCGATCAGGTTCTCCGGCGGCAGCTGGTGCGCGCCGGCGATCCGGACCACCACCTCCCGGCAGCGGGCCAGCCGGGCCGCCGCCACCGGGTCCCGTTCCGCCCAGCGGTGCGGCGGCGGGGGACCCTCGACCGTCGGGGCGACCGGCAGCGAGTCCTCGGGCAGCTGCCGCGCGTCGTCGAGCGCGGCAAGCCAGGTGCGGGCCAGCCGGCGCACCGAGCGGCCACCGAAGCCGGGCAGGGTGAGCAGGGTCTTCTCGTCCTTCGGATCCAGCTCCGCCGCCGCGACGATGGCCGAGTCCGGCAGCACCCGCCCCGGGGCGGCGTCCCGCCGCGCGGCGATCTGGTCCCGCGCGTACCAGAGGGAACGGACGCGGGCCTGGGCCCGCGCGCCGCGGACCCGGTGGATGCCGGACGTGCGGCGCCACGGTTCGGCCCGCACCTTCGGCGGCCGGGCGCCGGTGCGCACCAGCGCGGCGAACTCCTCCGCCGCCCACGCGGACTTGCCCTGCCGGGTCAGCTCCTCGACGAGCGCGTCCCGCAGGTCGACCAGCATCTCCACGTCGAGCGCGGCGTAGGTCAGCCAGGACTCCGGCAGCGGGCGGCTCGACCAGTCGGCCGCCGAGTGGTGCTTCTCCAGGCTGTAGCCGAGTAGCTGCTCGGTCAGCGCGGCCAGGCCGACCCGCTCGAATCCGGCCAGCCGGGCGGCCAGTTCGGTGTCGAACAGCCGGCGGGGCCGCAGCCCCAGCTCGGCCAGGCAGGGCAGGTCCTGGCTGGCGGCGTGCAGCACCCACTCGGCCTCGCCGATCACCGTGTCGAGGGCGCTCAGGTCGGGCAGCGGCAGCGGGTCGATCAGCGCCGTGCCGGAACCGGCCCGGCGCAGCTGCACGAGGTAGGCACGCTGGCTGTAGCGGTAGCCGGAGGCGCGTTCGGCGTCGAGGGCGACGGGGCCGGTGCCTGCGGCGAAGCGGGCCACGACGTCGTCCAGCTCGCCGGGCGTGGCCGCCGGCTGGGGTGTGCCCTCGCGCGGGGCGGTCAGCGGAACGGGCCCGTCGGCGGTCGGTTCGGTCCCCGCGGCCTCCGGCACCGGTCGGGCCGACGGCGGGTGGTGCGCATCGTTTCCCGTACGGCTTTCGGCGGGCCGACGGCGCAGGGGTGGTTCGTCGGTCACCTGACAACCCTAGTGCGCGACACGACGCGGTGGGTGAAGCCGGTCCGGTGTTGTCGCCGGGCGACCGCCGGATGTCCTTCCGAGGGCCGGACATAGGGGAAGACAAAGCCCGTTGACGCAGGTACGGTCCATCGGGCCGTTGCGCGGGTACGGCATCATCAGGGTCCCGCGTGCGGAGCGGGGTGTCTACGGGAGGGCAAGGCGATCATGACTGGCTACGGGTCGGCGGACAAGGGCCCGACGGGACCAGGTGACGGCGGGTTCCCGCCGGGGACGGCCCGCCCCGGACCACTGCCGCCCCGGATCGAACCGGTCGGCTCCGCGTACCTGCCGCCGGGCGCCCCCGGGCAGCCCCCGGCCCCCCGCCCCGCCTGGTCGCCGCCGGCGCAGCCGGGCCAGTGGGGCACGGCCCCGGCCAACGCGCCCGCCCCCGCCGCCACGCCCGCCGCCGGCGGCTGGGGACACGGCGGCGCGCCGTCCACCACCCCGGGCCCGTCGACGCCGCCCGGGGTCACCCCGGGACCCGGCTGGCCCCCCGCGTCCGGGTCGACGCCGCCGGGTGTCCCCGGCCAGCCGCCCGGCCACGGCCACCCCCAGGGCCCCGCGCCGGGCCAGCCGTACCCCGCCGGGCCGGTGCCGGCGACGAAGGGGCGCGGGCTCACCATCACCGCGCTCGTGCTCGCCGGCCTGCTGGCCGTGGTGACGGGCGTGCAGGCGTACCAGATCAACCGGCTCTCGAACCGGCTGGGCGACACCGACAGCAGGGTGGCGGCGGCGCAGGCGGCCGACGGCACCCGGCTCGACGGCCTGGAGTCCCGGGCGGGGGCGCTGGAGAAGCAGGCCGGCGCCGCGTTCAACCCGGAGGCCGTGGCCAGCGCCGTGCTGCCCAGCGTGTTCCGGGTCCGGGCCGGCAACTCCACCGGCACCGCGTTCGCGATCGGCAAGCCGGCCGCGGGCGGAGGCACCAACCTGTTCACCAATTACCACGTGGTGGACGCGCTCTGGCAGACCGGCGAGCGGGAGGTCTTCCTGGAGCGCACCGACCAGCGCTTCCCGGCGACCATCGTGCGCGTCGACGAGGCCAACGACGTCGCCCACCTGCGGACCAACGGCAAGTTCACCGGCCTGGTCGCGGCACCCGCCGCGGTGAAGTCCGGGCAGCAGATCGTGGTCGTCGGCGCGCCGCTCGGCCTGGAGGACAGCGTCACCACCGGCGTGGTGAGCGCCTTCCGCGAGGCCGGCGGCGGCGAGGGCCCGGTCATTCAGTTCGACGCCCCGATCAACCCCGGCAACTCGGGCGGCCCGGTCATCAACGGCAGCAAGCAGGTCGTCGGCATCGCCACCGCCAAGGCCCGCAACGCCGAGGGGATCGGTCTCGCCGTACCGATCAAGGTCGCCTGCGACGGTTTCAAGATCTGCTGACCCCGTCAGCGCCCAACCACCCCCTCGGCCCGGCGGCTCACGCGCCGGACCAGCACACGTGGAGGAAGAACGCATGTCCCAGCCACCGACCGGGCCGGAGGGCTATCCGCCGTACCCGCCGGCCGCGCCCGGTCAGCCGCCGTCGGGCGGCGCCCCGCACGGCACCACCTACGGCAGCCCGCGCCCGTACACGCCCGAACAGCAGGACGCCGGCCAGCAGTACGCCCCGGCGCCGCAGCAGTACAACCCGGCCCCGTCCGCCGGTTACCCGCAGTCCGCGCCGCCGGCCGGGCCCTCGGGCTACCCGCAGTCCGCGCCGCCGGCGTCGTCCGGCTACGGCCCCGGCAGCGCGTCGCCCCACGCCGGGCAGGCCTCCGGCGGGCCGGCCTTCGGGCAGCCGATGTCCGTGCCCCCCGCCTCCGGCCCGGCCTTCGGACAGCCGTTGTCCGCCCCGCCCGGCTCCGCCCCGCCCTTCGGCGCCCCCGCGCCCGGCGGCCCCCGCAAGAGCCACAAGGTGCTCGTCCTGGCGGTCGTGACCGGGCTGCTCTTCGTCCTCGGCGGGGTGATGACCGGCCTGTTCGTGTCGACCACCAACGAGCTGGACCGGACCGAGAAGAAGATGGCCAGCGAGGTCAGCCAGCGCGACGGCACCATCACGGCGAACGGCAAGGAGATCGAGAAGCTCAAGACCGACCTCCAGGCGGTCCGGGACAAGCTCGGCGACACCGAGCAGGACCTCACCGGCACCCGCAACGACCGGGACGAGCAGGCCCGGCAGAAGAAGGTCATCGCCAACTGCCTCGACAAGCTCACCACCGCGCTCGCCGCGGCGGCGAACGGCAACAAGGCGGCCTACGACAGGGCCATCCAGGGCATGGACAAGGTCTGCAACGAGGCCGAGAAGTATCTGTGAGGTGACCCGTCGCGGGGTCAGGCCGCGCCGGCGGGGCGACGCTCCGGCAGCGCGGTCACCCCGGGCGGGGGAAGCCCGGCGGTCGAGGCCAGCAGCGCGCACCAGGCCAGCAGGTGCGGGGCGAGGTCGTCGTCGACCGGCGTCCAGGAGGCGCGGATCTCGATGTCGCCGGCGGCGGGCGGCCCGGCCAGGTCACCGAAGCGCGTCGACATGGTCTGGGTGATGGTGCCGCCGATCGCTCGGTGCTCCGCGTCCTGCGCCTCCAGCGCGTCGGTCAGCCACGTCCAGCCCACCCCCGGCAGCAGCGGGTCGGCGGCCAGGTCGACCTCCAGCTCCGCCGTCACGTAGGTGACCAGCCGCAGGGTGCCCTGCCACGCCTCGTGGCCGGCCGGGTCGTGCAGCAGGATCAGCCGCCCGGAGGCCACCTCCTCGCCGTCGCGCAGGACGATGGCGGAGAGCGCGAAGGCGTACGGGGCGAGTCGCTGCGGCGCGCCGACCTCCTCCAGCACGATCTCCGACCGGGGCGCCGCGGACCGCAGCCCGGTGACCGCGCGGGCGAAGGTCTCCGGGAGCGCGATCGGGGGGGCCATGCCGGCAGCCTATGCCGCCGGCCGCCCGCCCGCCCGAGAGGCGCGCCGATGCCGTCCCACGCCGGGGCCGCCGCCACCGCCCGGGCGGGCCCCGCCATCACCGCCCGGGCTGGCCCCGCCATCACCGCCCGTCCGGGCCCCGCCATCACCGCCCGTCCGGGCCCCGCCATCACCGCCCGTCCGGGTTCCGCCGCCACCGCCCGGAGCGGGCATCCCGTGGGTGCCCGCCGCCAGCGGGCTGACCCGGGTCACAAAAGGCGGCGCTGCCCGCTGCCGGTCGCGTCCCCCGTGGCACGATGGCCGCGATGAGCACCACGACGACGGGCGCCGACGCCCGAGACGAAGACCCCCGCCCCGGCGGACCGGCCGACTCGCCCTTCGTCCGGGCCTGCCGGCGCCAGCCCGGCCCGCACACCCCCGTCTGGTTCATGCGCCAGGCCGGCCGGTCGCTGCCGGAGTACCGCGCGATCAGGGCCAACGTGGCGATGCTGGAGTCCTGCCGCCGCCCCGACCTGGTCACCGAGATCACCCTCCAGCCGGTACGCCGGCACGGCGTGGACGCCGCGATCCTGTTCAGCGACATCGTGGTGCCGGTCGCCGCCGCCGGGGTGGACCTGGACATCGTGCCCGGCACCGGCCCGGTGGTCGCCGAGCCCGTACGCACCCTGACCGACGTGGAGCGGATCCGGCCGATCACCCGCGACGACGTGTGGTACGTGGACGAGGCGGTCCGGATGCTCGTCGCCGAGCTGGGCGACACCCCGCTGATCGGCTTCGCCGGCGCGCCGTTCACCCTGGCCAGCTACCTGGTCGAGGGCGGCCCGTCGCGGACCCACGCGAAGACCAAGGCGATGATGTACGGCCAGCCGGAGCTGTGGCACGCGCTCTGCGGCCGGCTGGCCGAGGTGACGCTGGAGTTCCTGCGGGTGCAGGTGGCCGCCGGGGTGTCCGCGGTGCAGCTCTTCGACTCGTGGGCCGGCGCGCTGTCGGAGGCCGACTACCGCCGCTTCGTGCTGCCGCATTCGGCGGGCGTGCTGGCCGGGCTGGCCGACGCGGGCGTGCCCCGGATCCATTTCGGCGTGGGCACCGGGGAGCTGCTCGGCGCGATGGGCGAGGCCGGCGCCGACGTGGTGGGCGTCGACTGGCGTACGCCGCTGGACGCGGCGACCCGGCGGATCGGGCCGGAGCGGGCGGTGCAGGGCAACCTCGACCCGTGCGTGCTGTTCGCGCCGTGGCCGGTCGTCGAGGGTGAGGTGCGGCGGATCCTGGAGCAGGGCCGGGCCGCCCCCGGGCACGTGTTCAACCTGGGGCACGGGGTGCTGCCGGAGACCGACCCCGACGTGCTGACCCGGGTGGTCGCCCTGGTGCACGAGCTGTCCGCCGAGTCGGGCGACCGGGGCTGAGCGGCATGCGGGCGCCGTGGCGGGTGGCGGTGGTCGGCGGCGGGATCGCCGGGCTGGCCGCCGCGGTCCGGTTGCGCGACCGCGCTCCCGCCGGCACCGAGGTCACGGTGTACGAGCAGTCCGGCGCCCTCGGCGGCAAGCTGCGCACCGGCGAGCTGGCCGGCTCACCCGTGGAGTTCGGCGCCGAGTCGTTCCTGATGCGCGACCCGGCCGGGGGCGAGTCCGCCGCCGTGGCCCTGGTCCGCCGGCTCGGCCTGGGCGAGCGGATCGTGCACCCCACCGTCGGGCAGGCCGCGCTCGTGGTCGACGGGGGGCTGCGCCCGATCCCGGGCGGCACGCTGGTCGGCGTACCCGGGGACCTGGAGCGGGTGGCCACGGTCGCGCGGCCGGCGGCGGACGCCGACGTCGACGCCGGCCGTCCGCTGCTCGGCGCGGACGAGGACGTCTCCGTCGGCGCGCTGGTGCGGGCCCGGTTCGGCGACGAGGTGGTCGACCGGCTGGTCGACCCGATGCTCGGCGGCGTCTACGCCGGCCGAGCCGACGACCTCTCCCTGGCCACCACGATGCCGGCGCTGGCCCGGGCGGCCCGGGTGGAGCACACCCTGGTGGGCGCGGTGCGTGCCGCGCAGGCGGCGGCCCCCCGCGCGCCGGGCGCGCCGGTCTTCGGCACCCTGACCGGCGGGCTCAGCACGCTGGTCGAGGCCGCGGCGGCGGCCAGCGGGGCGACGGTCCGGCGGGGCGCGGCGGTGCGCGAGCTGACCCCGGCCGGGGCCGGGTGGCGGCTGACCGTCGGCCCCACCCGCGAGGCGGAGTCGGTCGACGTCGACGCCGTGGTGCTGGCCGTGCCGGCCCGTCCGGCGGCCCGGCTGCTCGCCGGCCCGGCCCCGCAGGTGGCCGAGGGCGTCGGCGGGCTGGACTACGCCAGCGTCGCGCTGGTCACCCTGGCGCTGCCCGAGCCGGAGCTGCCGGAGCTGTCCGGTTTCCTGGTGCCGAGCAACGAGGGTCTGCTGATCAAGGCGTCGACCTTCTTCACCACGAAGTGGGGCCACCTGCGCCGCACCGACGGGCTGGCGCTCGTCCGCGCCTCCGTGGGCCGCTACGGCGAGGAGCGGCAGGTGCAGCGCACCGACGAGGACCTGGCCGCCACCGTGCACCGGGAACTGTCGGCGGTGCTCGGCGTGCCGCTGCCCGCACCGGTCGCCGGCCACGTGCAGCGCTGGGGCGGGTCGCTGCCGCAGTACACCCCGGGGCACGCCGACCGGGTGGCCGCCGCGCGGGCGGCCCTGCGGGCGAGCCACCCGACCCTGGCCCTGGCCGGCGCCGGGTACGACGGGGTGGGCATCCCGATCTGCGTCCGCTCCGGCGAGACGGCGGCCGAGGAGATCATCACAGCACTGGGAGGACCGGGGACATGACCGAGCAGACCAACGCGGCCCGGCTGCGGGAGCTCAACGACAGCATCCGCTACACGATGTGGTCGGTGTACCGGGCCACCAGCCCGCTGCCGTCGCTGCGCGACAACGTCACCGGCGAGGTCGAGGGGCTCTTCGCGGAGCTGGCCGGCAAGGACGTGGTCGTCCGCGGCACGTACGACGTCTCGGGGCTGCGCGCCGACGCCGACCTGATGATCTGGTGGCACTCCGCCTCCAGCGACGACCTCCAGGACGCGTACCTGCGGTTCCGCCGCACCACGCTGGGTCGGGCGCTCACCCCGGTCTGGTCGCAGATGGCGCTGCACCGGCCGGCGGAGTTCAACAAGAGCCACATCCCGGCGTTCCTGGCCGGCGAGGAGGCGCGCTCCTACGTCTGCGTCTACCCGTTCGTCCGCTCCTACGAGTGGTACCTGCTGCCGGACGCCGAGCGGCGCGAGCTGCTCGCCGAGCACGGCAAGATGGCCCGCGGCTACCCGGACGTGCGGGCCAACACGGTCGCCTCGTTCGCGCTCGGCGACTACGAGTGGATGCTCGCGTTCGAGGCCGACGAGCTGCACCGGATCGTCGACCTGATGCGCGACCTGCGGGCCTCCGGCGCCCGGCGGCACGTCCGGGAGGAGATCCCGTTCTACACCGGTCGTCGCCGCTCGGTCGCCGACATCGTCAACTGCCTGGTCTGAGGCACGCCTGCCCGCCGCACCGCCGCACCGCCGCTCGGGTGGGCGGCGGGGCGGCGCGTCCGGCGGCGGTCTGACCGGTGGGGCAGCTCGACAGCGGCCTGAGGGTGCCGACGCGGGCCGGCCGGGGTCGCGCCCGGAGGGAGTGGGCTGCGACCCCGGCCGGGGTTCCGGTGCGGATCAGACCACGGTCGTGCAGGTGGGTGTCGGCGCGCTGTTGGTGCCGGACCACGAGCCGAGGAAGCCGAACGTGGTGCTCGCCCCGGGGGCCAGCGAACCGTTGTGCTCCGCGTTGCGGGCGACGACCCGCGTGCCGCTGGTGGTCACGGTCGCGTTCCACGCCGACGTGACCTGCTGGCCGTTGGCGTAGGTCCAGGTCACGGACCAGCCCTTGACGGCCCCGCCACCGGCGGTCACCGTCACCTCGCCCTGGAAGCCTCCGCCCCACTGCCCGGTCACCCGGTACGTCGCCGTGCAGGCCCCGGCCGGCGGCGGGGTCGTGGGCGGGGGAGTGGTCGGCGGCGGCGTGGTGGGCGGGGGAGTGGTGGGCGGCGGCGTCGTCGGCGGCGGGTTGGTCGGCCCGCCGGAGAAGTCGACGTCGCTGCACAGGTAGTACGACTGGTCGAGGTGGCTGGCCTGCCAGATGGTGTAGACGACGTGCCGCCCGGTCCGCCCCGGCGCGTTCGCCGGGATCTCGATGGACACGCCGGTGGGCTCCGGCTTCCACCCCGACGCCGGGGTGTTGCCGATCTGGCCGACCAGTTCCAGGTCGTCCCAGCCCAGCGGCTCGGTGAGCGCGTCGAAGCCCTGCCTGGTCACGTACACCCGGATGTAGTCCGCGCCGTGACTGGCCTGGTCGTAGAGGCGGACCCGGAAGTTGCTGGAGACCGGGGCGGTCTTCCAGGCGCCGACCGTGTCGAGGGCGTTGTAGCGACCGCCCTCGGTCCGGCCGCCGGAGCAGAGCTGGCCGTTGGGGACGGCGGCCTGGTGGTTGCCGGCGACGCCCTCGCGGAACAGGCCGTTCCAGTTCCACATGGCGTTCGGGTTGGCCTGCCAGGCCTGCCAGCACATCGGGTCCTCGGTGGCCATCCGGGGATTCTGGAAGTCGCTGCCCCAGCGCTGCCAGCAGCCGTAGTTGCGTGACGCCGGGTCCACCACGGAGCCGTGCGCCGACACGGGGTTGGCCAGGGCCGTGGTCAGCAGCAGCACGGCGGTCGCCGCGACGGCGAGCAGCCACGCCAGGCGGGAGGTGCGAAGTTGAGTGGACATGGGGAGCCCCCGGGAGGAGAGGTCGGACGACGACGCCCGGACGGCCCGGGAGTTGCCCCTCCCGTGCGCGCTGCGTGGCTTCCGCGACGGCTCTGCCCGGAGGCTGTCATATTTATCGGCTTCGGTCAATGCCTTCCCGGCGCATCGGGGTGTGCGGGATGCCGTCCTCGACGTACTCGGGCCCGGCGACGGCGAAGCCGTGGCGGGCGTAGAGGCCGACCAGGTGGGACTGGGCCTCCAGCACGCAGGGGCGGTCGCCGACCAGCTCCAGCGCCGCGGCCATCAGCCGGCCCGCGTGCCCGCCGCCGCGCGCCTTCGGCGCCACCACCACCCGCCCGATCCGCGCCAGGCCGCCCGGGTCGGCGAGGATCCGGAGGTACGCCAGGGGCGCGCCACCGTCGTCGAGCCAGAGGTGGCGGGTGCCCGGCTCGACGTCACGCCCGTCGAGTTCCGGGTACGGGCACGCCTGCTCCACCACGAACACGTCGATCCGGAGCCGGAGCAGGTCGTGGAAGGTGCGGGCGTCGAGGTCGGCGAACGAGGCGGTCCTCGGCACGGGGAGCTGTGGCACTCCCCGATGGTAGGCCGGGCCCGTGGGTCAGCTTCCCTGCTGCCCCGCCGACCGCCGACCGCCGACCGCCGACCGCCGATCGTCGGGCTCAGGCGGGGCGGGCGCCGACCGCGTCGCGGATCTCGGCGCCCTGGGCGCCCTCCTCCGCGCGGGCGCAGTGCGCGCAGCAGAAGAACCGGCCGGACACCTCCACCCCGTGCCCGACGATCTTGACCTGGCAGTGCTCGCAGATCGGCGCCAGCTTGTGCGCGGCGCACTCGAAGCAGTCGAAGGTGTGCACGTCGCCGCTGACGGTCCGCACCTCGAACGCCATCCAGTAGTCGTTACCGCAGACCTCGCACGTCGCCACGACAGAACCCCCCGAAGGCCGACACATTTCCTCGAGCGTGCGGCAACCGGACCGTGCCGGGCGGGCGGAACGGCCCAGGTCACTCCGGGGTGGCGGCGTGTCGCCCCCGGCGTGTCGGGCGTTGTACCGGGTGACCGCGCACGACCCCGGAGGAACACGACATGATCAAGCGGAACAAGCTCTTCGGCAACCAGGTACGGGTCACCTTCAGCCTGCCCCGCGACACCCCGCCCGGCCCGGTCAGCGTGGTCGGCTCCTTCAACGGCTGGGAGCCGGGGCGGCACGAACTCCTCCCGCGTCGGGACGGCACCCGGACGGTCACCGTGCGACTCGGCCCGGGGGAGTACCGCTTCCGCTACCTCGCCACCGGTGGCGTCTGGCTGGACGACGAGTCCGCCGACCGGGTGGACGAGCGGGGCAGCCTGTTGCTGCTCTGACGGTCACCCTGCGTGTGCAGAAGGTGCGATATTTCTATCGACAGGAGTCTTTACTGTTAACAAGCTTTAATTTATGTTGATGGCACCTCACCAGGCCGAAGTCCGAAGGAGCTGCCACCATGCGTCGAAGAATCACCATCCCGCTCATGGCGACGGGCGCCGTCGTCTCCGCACTCGCCGTCGCGGCGCCCGCCCAGGCCCACGGCTACGTGTCCGGCCCGCCGAGCCGCCAGGCGCTCTGCGCCCAGGGGCGGGTCCCCGACTGCGGGCAGATCAAGTACGAGCCGCAGAGCGTCGAGGGGCCGAAGGGGCTGCGCAGCTGCCACGCGGGGATCGCCCAGTTCGCCGTCCTCAACGACGACAGCCGGGGCTGGCCCGCCACCTCGGTCGGCAGCTCCGTCACCTTCACCTGGACCAACACCGCCCGGCACGCCACCAGCAACTGGGAGTACTTCATCGGCGGGACCCGGGTGGCCGTCTTCAGCGGCGGCGGGCAGCAGCCCGGCGCCACCGTCTCGCACACCGTCAACCTGGGCGGCCACCCGGGACGGCAGAAGGTCCTCGCCGTGTGGAACATCGCGGACACCGCCAACGCGTTCTACTCCTGCGTCGACCTCCAGGTCGGCGGGGGCGGCAACCCGTCGCCCACGCCGAGCCCGACCCCGCCGGCCCCGTCGCCCACCCCGACCCCCACCGCCGCCCCGACCACCCCGCCCGCGCCGGGCGGCAGCTGGACGGCGGGCCGGGCCTACCAGGTCGGCGACCAGGTCACCTACGGCGGGCTGACGTACCGCTGCCGGCAGGCGCACACCGCGATCCCCGGTTGGGAACCGCCGCACGTGCCGGCGCTCTGGACGCAGGTCTGACCGGACGGGTGCGGCCCGTCCCCCCGGCGTCCGCACCCGTCACCCCTCCCCGGATCGGAGTACGCCATGCGACGGCTGCCCACGGTCGCCCTGCTCGCCGTCCTGCTGACCGTCCCCGGCTGCGCCGCGCGGAGCGCCCCGGCGTCGTCCGTCCCCGCGCCGCCGGGGCCGGCCGCGGCCAGCGCGACCGAGATGAACGGCCTGGACGTGGTCTTCCTGGCCACGTTGGCGGCACACACCGAGCAGACGCTGGAGATGGTGCGGCTCAGCCGCGACCGGGTGACCGACCGGAAGCTGCACACCCTCGTCGCCGCCATCGAGGTCACCGAGACCGACGAACTCGCCACGATGCGCGGCTGGCTGCGCGACGCCGGACCGGCCGCCGCCGAGGCCGCCCGCCGGCACGACCACGGACAGCACGGGACCGCCGCCGAGGACATGGCACGCCTGCGGGCCGCCCCGGACGGCGAGGTCGATCGCGTCCTGCTCGGCCTGTTCGTCCCGCACCAGGAGGCGGCGGCCGACCTGGCCCGGGCGCACCAGACGGTCGGCGCCGACCCGCGCGTACGCGACTTCGCCGGCCGCGTCGAGCGGTCGCGTACGGCCGAGGTCTCGCTGATGGCGGGGCTGACGCCGGCCCGGGCGGCCTGAACCGGGCGCCGGATCAGGCGTCGGCGCGCGGCTCCAGCCGGATGGAGACGGAGTTGACGCAGTGCCGGGTGTCCTTCGGGGTGAAACCCTCGCCCCGGAAGACGTGACCCAGGTGGCTGTCGCACCGGGCGCAGCGGATCTCGGTGCGGCTCATCCCCAGGCTGCGGTCCTCGATCTCCTTGACCGCGCCGGGGATCGCGTCGTCGAAGCTGGGCCACCCGCAGTGCGAGTCGAACTTCGTGTCGCTGGGGTAGAGCTGCGCGCCGCAGGCCCGGCAGTGGTAGGTCCCGGGCGTCTTCGTGTCGACGTACTCGCCGGTCCACGGGCGCTCGGTGCCGGCCTCCCGCAGCACCCGGAACTCCTCCGGGCTGAGCCGGACCCGCCACTCTTCCTCGGTACGGGGCAGTTCACTCTCGTCAAGACTCACCCGCCAACGGTACGTCGGACGTCGGAGGTGTGGCATATGGTCGCGCAATGGGTGGCACGAAGGCTGCGGCCGAACTGATCGAGGTGGCCGGGCACGACGTCCGGCTGACCAGCCCCGACCGGGTGATCTTCCCGCAGCGCGGCTTCACCAAGGCCGACGTCTTCCACTACTACCTCGCGGTGGGTGACGGCATCATGCGCGCCCTGCGCGAGCGTCCCACCACGTTGCAGCGCTTCCCGGAGGGCGTCGAGGGCGAGGCGTTCTTCCAGAAGAGGGTGCCCGCGCGGGGCGTGCCGCCCTGGGTGCGCACGACCACGATCAGCTTCCCGAGCGGTCGCAGCGCGGCCGAGCTCTGCCCCGCCGACCTGGCCCACGTGGCCTGGGCCGCCCAGATGGGCACCATCGTGTTCCACCCGTGGCCGGTGCGTGCCGCCGACGTCGACCGCCCCGACGAGTTGCGCATCGACTTCGACCCGCAGCCCGGCACCGACTTCGCCGACGCGGTCTCCGCCGCCGGGGAGCTGCGCGGGCTCCTCGACGAGTTGGGCGCCACCGGCTGGCCGAAGACCTCCGGCGGCCGTGGCGTGCACGTCTACCTGCGGATCGCGCCGCGCTGGACGTTCACCGAGGTGCGCCGGGCCACCATCGCGTTGGCCCGCGAGCTGGAGCGGCGCCGGCCGGAGCTGGTGACCACCGCCTGGTGGAAGGAGCAGCGGGGCGAGCGCGTCTTCGTCGACTACAACCAGATGGCCCGCGACCGCACGATCGCCTGCGCGTACTCGCTGCGGGCCAACGCCCGGGCCACCGTGTCCACCCCGGTCACCTGGGACGAGCTGCCCGACGTCGACCCCGACGACTTCGACCTGCGCACCGTCCCGGCCCGGCTGGCCGAGCGCGGCGATCCGCACGCGGGCATCGACGACACCGCGTGGGACATCAGCCCGCTGCTGGAGTGGGCCGACCGGGACGACACCGCCGGCCAGGGCGACATGCCCTACCCGCCGGACCACCCGAAGATGCCCGGCGAGCCGAAGCGCGTGCAGCCCTCCAAGGACCGCGACCGCCCCCGCTGACCGGCCCGCCCGACGCCGCCGTCCCGCCGGCACGGACGGGACGCGTGCCTGCCGTCACCGGCGGTCGCCGTACGCCTCCACCGCCTCCTTGGCCGAGCGCAGGTCCGCGCCGGTCGCCTTCCGGTACGCGGCGATCGCCTTGATCTTGTCGCCCCGGGCCAGGTGCTGTCCCACCTCCGGCGGCACGGGCGAGGCATCCACCACGCCCAGGTGGTCCATCATCAGCCGGAGCCGGCGCTCGATCTCGGTGAGCCGGTACGCGGTCCGCGCCCGCTCGGCCCTGCCCGGCAACTGGGCGGCGAGCAGCGCGACGACGGCCACCATCAGGGCGGTGAGGGCGATCTCCATCCGGTGATCGAAGCACATCCGCGCCACCGCGCCACCGCGCCGGGTCGCCGGGTCGCCGGCCCCGCCCACCGGTCGAATGCTTCCGGATAACGATCAAGTAACGGGCGCGAACCTTTCCCGGCACGTCACCGCTCTCCCTGACCGTCGGCCCGACAACGGGCCAGGGGAGGGCATCGGATGAAGCTGGTGTGGAGGCGGGCCCGTGAGGCGCAGGGGCTGCTGCTCGCCGCGGTGGTCGCGGCCCTGGTGGCGGTCGCGCTGGTCACCGGGCTTTCTGACTACAACCGGCGGGCCGTCGAGGCGGGCCAGCGTGCCCTGCTCAGCGGGGCGTCGTTCGAGGAGCGCAGCCTCCTGGTCAGCGGCGCGGCCGGCCGGGACGCGGCCGAGTTCGCCGCCCGGGACCGGGCCGTCCGGGACGGGTTCGCCGCCGGCCTCGGCGGCGCGCCGGTCACCGTCGACGCCGCCCGGTACGGCGGTGGCCGCGAGCTGACCGGCGACCTCGGTCCCGTGGCCCGCGACGGCGACGACCCGGTCTTCGCCACCCTGGCGGCCCTCGACGACCTGCCCCGCCACGCCGAACTGACCGGCGGCGCCTGGCCCGCCCCGGGAACCTCGCCGCTACAGGTCACCCTGCCGGAGAAGGTCGCCGGCGTGCTCGGGATGAGCGTCGGTGACCGGGTGCCGATGCTGGACCGCCGGTCCGACGAGGCCAGCACCGTGCTGCTCGTCGGGACCTGGCGCCCCCGCGACGCGGCCGACCCGTACTGGCGGCTGGCCCCCGGGGTCGGGGCGGGCAGCGCCGCGGACGCCGGCACCTCGTACGGGCCGTTCGTGCTGGACCCGGCGGACTTCGTCGCCACCTACCCGGGCTCGGTGTCGGCGTCCTGGGTCGTCGAGCCGGACCTCGCGGCGGCGGCCGGCGCGGGCCGGCTGTCCGACGTGCGGCAGGCGCTCACCGCGGCCCTTGCCGAGGTGCCCGAGGCGGCCGGGCTGGGCTCCTCCGGCCAGACCGTCACGGCGATCGACCGGCTCCTCGACCGCGTCACCCGGGCCGACCTGGTGGGCCGTTCCTCGCTGGCCACCCCGCTGCTGCTGATCGTCGTCCTCGGCGGGTACGCGCTGGTGCTCGTCGCCGCCCTGCTGCACGAGGACCGGCGCGGCCAGACCGCCCTGCTGAGGGCCCGGGGCGCCGCGCGGCGGCAACTGGCCGGCCTGGCGGCCCGGGAGGCGGCCCTGGTCGTCCTGCCCGCCGGCGTGCTGGGGCCCCTGATCGCCGGGGAGGCGCTGCGGCACGTGGGTACCGGCGGCGCCACCCCGCTGACGCTCGCCGCCGGCAACTCCACGCTGATCTGGGCCGCCGCGGCCGCCACCGCCGCCGGCTGCCTGGTCGCGATGGTCGTCCCGACGTTGCGGGGGGCCGGCACCTACGTCGCCGACATGGCGGCCCGGTCCCGGCCCACCCGCGCCGCGAGCGTCCAGCGGGCCAGCCTCGATCTGGTGCTGGTCGGCTTCGCGGTGCTGGCCTGGACCCAGCTGCGCCAGTACTCGTCGCCGGTCGCCGGGGCGGCCGGCCGGCTCGGGGTGGACCCGCTGCTGGTCGCGGCGCCGACGCTGGGCGTGCTGGCCGGCGCGGTCGTGGCGTTGCGGCTGCTGCCGCCCGCGACCCGCTTCGCCGAGCGGTTCGTCGACCGCAGACCGTGGACCGCGACCATGTTCGGCATGTGGCAGGCGGGGCGGCGTCCGCACGCCGGCCCGGTGCTGCTGCTCGCCCTCGCCGTCGGCGGCAGCACCCTGGCGTGGTCGCTGGTGACCACGGGCGAGCTGTCGCAGGCCGACCAGGCCGACCACACCGTCGGCGCCGACCTGCGGGTCGTCGAGCGCACCGGCGCGGCACCCGACGGCCGCGCCGGACAGCTCGCCGCGCTGCCCGGCGTCCGCGAGGCGCTGCCGGCCTGGCGGGACGAGATCCGCCTCGGCCGCGCCGACCTGCCGACGACGGTGGTGAGCCTCGACGCCGCGGCCGCGGCCGACGTGCTGCGACTGAACGAGAGGCTGACCGACGAACCCGCGCCGGCACTGCTCGACCGGCTGACCCGGGCACGCGGCGCGCCGGCCGGGGTGGAACTGCCCGCCGGCACCCGATCGCTCACCGGCACGGTACGCACCCCCGTGCGCGACGCCGTCACGCCGCACCAGATCGGCCTCTGGGTGCTGCTGACCCGGGCGGACGGGCTGGCCTTCCGGCTTCCGGCTGGCAGCAGCGGCAGCGACGGCCGGCCGGCGCCGTTCACCGTCGCCGTCCCCGCCGGGGAGGGCACCCTACGACTGTCCGGGTTCGAGGCCGACGGCGGGAGCGCGCGCGGGCGGGCGTACCGCCTGGAGGTGTCGGACCTGCGGCTGGTCGGCGCCGACGGCGCGGCCCGGCCGGCGTCGCTGGACGGCGGGTGGGTGGCCGTCGACGGCCAGGGCAAACCGGTCGGTGCGTCGGCCACGGCCGCCGGGCTGAAGGCCGACTGGGAGGTCGAGTACCGCGAGGGCGGCCGGTTCGCGTTCCAGCCGCCGAGCCGTTTCGCCGTGGTGCCGGCCGGCGAGAACCGGCCGGTACCCGCACTGATGACCCCGGCCGCACGCGACGCGTTGAGCCTGCGCGTCGGCGACACGGTCAACCTCGTGCTGTCCGGCGCGACGCTGCCGGTCACGCTGGTCGGTGAGCTGGACGCGGTGCCGTCCGCGGCCGGCGAGGGCGTGCTGCTGGACCTGCCGGCGGCGGCGGACTGGCTGGTCCGGGACCGGGGCGGGGTCCGGCCGGTGCCGGAGTGGTGGCTGGGCACCGAGGGCGCCGGCCACGCCGAGGCGGCCCGCGCGGCGGCCGACCTGACCGGCGCCACGCTGCTCGACCGGCGGGAGGTGGCCGAGCGGGCCGCCGGCGACCCGTACTGGCAGGGGGCCCGCACGGGGCTGCTCGCCGCCGCGCTCGGCTCGGTGCTGCTGGCCCTGGTCGGGCTGATCGTCGACGTCTGGGCGACCGCCCGGCACCGGCTCGGGGAGTTCGCCGTGCTGCACACGCTCGGCGCGAGCCCCCGGCTGCTGGCCCGCGCGCTGCTGGCCGAGCAGACCTTCCTGGCCGGGATCGGCGTCGGCGTGGGCCTGCTGCTGGGTGCCGCGGTCGGCGCGACCATGGCCCCGCTGGTCATCCTCACGCCGTCCGCCGGCCGGCCGGTGCCGGAGGCTGCCTTCGTGCTGCCCTGGCTGCCCATCGGCCTGACCGCGCTCGGCCTGCTGCTGGCGGCACTCGCCTTCAGCGCGTTCATCGCCCTCGGCATCCGGCAGCGGGTGGCCGTGGCGCAGCTGCGGATCGAGGGAGACCGGTGACCGGGTGGAGCGTAGGGACGACCAGGAGCGGAGACGGGGCGTGGTGAGCATCGGGGCGGTGGTCCGCCGGATTCGGGCGTACGGCGGGCAGTTCCTGCTCCTCGCGGCGCTGACGCTGGTCGCCACGCTGGTCATCAGCGGCGTGCCCAGGATCGTCAACGCGTACGCCGAGCAGGGCCTGCGGGCCCACCTGGGCGCCGTGCCGGCGCAGCAGCGGGACGTGACGTACTCGACGGGGCCGCTCCTCGCGAAGAGCGACGGCTATTCCCCGGTGGCCGCGCGCCAGCGCGACCTGGCGACGCTGGAGGCCGAGATGCCGCCGGTCGTGCGGGGGCTGGTCGAACAGCGGTGGTTCACCGCGGAGACCGCGGCCAGCCGGCTGAGCGGCCCGGACCTGGCGGCGAAGAACCTCCTGGTCCACCTGGGCCTGCGCACCGTGTCCGGGATCGAGACGGCCGGCACGCTGGTCGAGGGACGCTGGCCGGCCGATGCGGCGGAGGACCAGCCGGTGCAGGTGGCGCTGGCCGTGGACGTCGCCCGCAAGCTGAATCTGCGGCTCGGCAGCCGGCTCACCGTCGCCCCACCGGAGACGCCCGAACCCCCGCCCCCGCTCCGGGTCGCCGTGGTCGGTCTCTTCCAGCCCCGCGACGCCGCCGACGGATTCTGGGACGGACTGCCGCCGCTGCTGCGGGCCGTCGAGCCGGTGGGCGACGGCGAACCCTTCATCGCCGTCGGGGTCGTCGACGGCGCCGTGCTGAACCGCCAGGCCGCCGACGGCTGGACGATGTCGTTCAGCTGGCGCTACCGGACGGGCGCCGAGGGGATCGACGTCCGAGAGCTGGACCAGGTGATCGACGGACTCCAGCAGCTGACCCGGGAGGCGGAAGGCCGCAACTTCCTGCAGGGGCTGGACATCCCGCTGCGGGAGTTCGCGGCCGAGGTGGACAGCGCCCGGACGGTGCTCGGGGTCATCGCCGCGGGCGTACTGGGCACCCTGGCCGGCCTCGTCGTGCTGGCCGCCGGGCTGCTGGTGCGCCGCCGCCGCTCGGAGTTCACCCTGCTGCGGGCCCGGGGCGGGGCGGCCACCACGAGCGCGGGCCGCAGCCTGACCGAGGCGTTGTTGGTGGTGCCGCCCGCCGGCGCGCTCGGCTGGCTGGTCGGTGGCCTCGCTCCGGGGGCACCGGGCGAGACCCTGTGGTCCGCCGTCGCCGCGACCGTCCTGGTGGCCCTCGCGCTGCCGGTGGCCACCCTCGCCGCGTCCAGGGGCGGTGCCGGTCGGCGCGACCTGATCCGGTCGCGCCCCTCCGCGCGTCGCCTCACGGTGGAGGCGGGGCTGCTGGTCCTCGCGGGTCTCGCGGTCGTGCTGCTGCGCCGCCGCGGCCTCACCCCGGGGGAGGTCGACCCGCTGCTGGTCTCGGTCCCGGTGCTGCTGGCCGTCGCCGCGGCGGTGGTCGCGATGCGGTTGTACCCGTGGCCGCTGCGGCTGGTCAGCCGGCTCGCGGCCCGGGCCCGGGGCAGCGTCGCCTTCCTGGGTACCGCCCGGGCCGGCCGGTCCGTCGTCGCCGTGCCGCTGGTGGTCGTCGTGCTGGCCATCGCCACCGCCGCGTTCTGCGCGGTGACGGCCGCCGGGATCGAGGCGAGCCGGGACCGGGCCGCCAGCCGGGTGGTCCCCGCCGACGCCCTGATCCTGGGGGACCGGATCGCCCCGGACACGGGCGCCGAGCTGGAGCGGCTGCCGGGGGTCCGTGCCGCGAGTCCGGTGCTGCACGAGGCGGGCCAACGCCTGGCGAAGGACGCCATCGGCACCGAGACCCGGCTCGGCGGGGTGACCGTACTCATGGTCGACGGTCCGGCCCTGGCCCGGATCGTCCGCGAGTCCGACGTCGACGTGACCGTGCCGGCGGCCCTGCTCGCCCCCGCCGGGAGAGGCGGCCCGCTGCCCGCGGTGGTCTCCCCGACGGTCGCCGCCGAACTGGCCGACGCCGGCCTCGACAGCTCCGCCTTCGTCAGCGCCCAGGGCCAGCGGTACGAGTTCCGGGTCGCCGGGCAGGCGGAGAGCTTCCCGCTGCTGCGCGCGGACAGCAGCCGGTTCGTCGTCCTGCCCTGGCAGTCCCTACCTCGGCGGGACTACGCCGCCGTGCCGACCGGCTTCCTGGTGGCCGGTGACGACCTGGACGGCGAGGCGCTGCGCAGGGCCGGCGACGCGGGACAGTCCCGCTTCCAGACCGGCGGGGCCGTCACCGGCCGGGAGCGCCCGCGCGGCGTGGAGTTGTTGACCTTCGCGGACACCCGTCGACAGGTGGGTGAGGGCGGCGCCAACGGGGTGCTCGCCTTCGGCTTCACCGCCGGCGCCGCCGGTGGGACGGCGCTCGGCCTGCTCGCGATCGCCTTCACGGTGCTCGCCGGTGCCCGCGAGCGCGGCCAGGTGCTCTCCCGGCTGCGCACCCTCGGCCTGTCCCGACGCCAGTGGCGCGGGCTGCTGCTGGTGGAGCTGGCCCCGCTGGTGGGCGTCTCGGTGGTGACCGGTGCGCTGGTCGGCACGGTCCTGCCGCTGTTGCTCACCCCGGTGCTCGGCCTGTCCGCCTTCACCGACGGGGTCGAGGTCCGGGTGGCGTTCGAGCCCGGCCTGGCGGCCGCGGTCGTCGCGCTCGGTGCGCTCGCCCTCGGCTTCGCGGTCGCTGTCGAGGCCCTGAACAACCGCCGGATGCGCCTCGGTGAGGTGCTCCGGCTCGGAGAGGAGAACTGACAATGACCGCTACCGCGGAGACCACCGCCGTGCCGGACCTGGCCGCCCTGCAACAGCGGGCCGCCGAGCGTGCGGCCGAGCGGGCCGGCGGCCGGGACCGGTTGCGTGGGCACATCGTCTGCGACGGGCTGGTCCGGATCTTCAAGACCGAGGGGGTGGAGGTCGTCGCGTTGCAGGGGCTCGACCTGGTCATCGACCGGGGCGAGCTGGTGGCGATCGTCGGTGCTTCCGGTTCCGGGAAGTCGACGCTGCTGAACATCCTCTCCGGGCTGGACACGCCCACCGCCGGCATCGCCCGGGTCGGCGACTACGACCTGCTCAACCTCTCCACCCGGCGGCGACTGAGCTACCGGCGGAGCATGGTCGGATTCGTCTGGCAGCAGACCGGCCGCAACCTGCTGCCGTACCTGACCGCGCTGGAGAACGTCGAGCTGCCGATGCGGCTCGCCGGGCGGCGCGGCGGCAGGCGGGCCCACCGCGAGCGGGCCCGGGAGCTGCTCGACCTGGTCGGGGTCAGTCACTGCGCCGACCGGCGGCCGGGGCAGCTCAGCGGCGGCGAGCAGCAGCGCTGCGCGGTGGCGGTGGCGGTGGCCAACGACCCCGAGGTGCTCTTCGCCGACGAGCCGACCGGTGAGCTGGACGAGGCGACCGGCGCCGAGGTCTTCGGGGCGCTGCGCACCATCAACGCCGAGCTCGGCGTCACCATCGTGGTGGTCACCCACGACCAGGCCGTGGCCACCCAGGTCCGCCGGACCGTCGCGATCCGCGACGGCCGGACCGCCTCCGAGGTACGCCGGACCGCGCGGATCGGCGCGGACGGCAGCACCGAACTGGTCAGCGAGGAGTACGCCGTGCTCGACCGCAGCGGCCGGATGCAGCTGCCGGCGCCGTTCGTGGACGCGTTGTCGCTGCGCGACCGGGTGCGGCTCAACCTGGAGCTGGACCACGTGGAGGTACGCCCCGGCGACCGGCCGCAGGACGAACGGGAGCCGACGCGGTGAGCGGCCAGGGCGTGGCCACGGTGAGCGGGTGGGAAGCCTGCGCGGTCGGCGGGCGGAAGGACGTCGCCGTGGGCGGGCGGGGCATCGGTCGGTACCGCGTGGTCGATCCGGTCGACCGCGCCGAGCACAGCGGGGCGGGATCATGAACGAGCACGACGTGACGTCGGACGGACGGTCGGCCGGGGCGGTGGCGGGCGCCACGGTCACCGACGAGGTGGTCCGGGTGGAGGAGGTCAGCCGCACGTTCGGCCGCGGCGAGCACGCGGTGCACGCCGTACGGGACGTGTCGTTCTCGGCCGGGCGGGGCGAGCTGGTGGCCGTGCGCGGTCGCTCCGGGGCGGGCAAGACGACCCTGCTGAACCTGGTGGGCGGGCTGGACCGGCCCGACTCGGGCCGGGTGGTGGTCGCCGGGCACGACGTCACCGGCGCCGGTGAGAAGGAGCTGCTGGAGCTGCGCCGCGGCACGGTCGGCTTCGTGTTCCAGACCTTCGGCCTGGTGCCGATCCTGTCCGCCGCCGAGAACGTCGGCGTGCCGCTGCGGTTGGCGCGGGTCCCGGCGGCCGAGCGGGAGGAGCGGGTGGCGGTGCTGCTCGAGCTGGTGGGCCTCGGCGGGCACGCGGGCCAGCGCCCGTACGAGCTCTCGGGCGGCCAGCAGCAGCGGGTGGCGGTGGCGCGGGCCCTGGCCAACGAGCCGGCCCTGTTGATCGCCGACGAGCCCACCGGCCAACTCGACTCCGAGACCGGCCGGTCGATCATGGACCTGCTCCGGGCGGTCGTGCACGCCCGCGGCATGACCGCGCTGGTCGCCACCCACGATCCGGCCCTGATCGACCTCGCCGACCGCGTCCTCACCCTCCGCGACGGCCACCTCCTCCCCACCTGACCCCCGCCCGCTCCGCCCGCCACCCCTCGCGTCGCGCCCGCCGCCCCGCTCGCGTCGATCATGCAGTTGTGGTGGGAGTTGTTCGCCGCTTCGCCCCTTTTGCGGGGCACCACAACTGCATGATCGCCGGGGCGTGGCTCAGAGGGTTGTTTGCTGTAGCCAGTTTTGTGTGCGAATGTTGGTGGACGTGGGCTAACGTTGGCGCATGAAGCTTGCCGAGTGGGCGCGCCGTAACGGTGTGCACCCGCACACCGCTTACCGGTGGGTCCGTGAAGGAACCATGCCGGTACCGGTCCGCAAGCTTCCCTCCGGCACGATCATGGTCGACGTCGACACTCCCGCCAGTCGCGCGGAAACCGTCGTGGTGTACGCCCGCGTCTCGTCCGCTGACCAGCGCGCCGACCTGGACCGGCAGGTTGCCCGGGTAACCGACTGGTCCACCAAGCAAGGCTTGCCCGTCTGCCGCGTGGTCACTGAGGTCGGGTCGGCGCTCAACGGCAAGCGGAAGAAGTTCCTTGCGCTGCTGGCCGACCCGAGCGTCACGACGATCGTGGTAGAGCACCGGGACCGGTTCGCGCGCTTCGGTGCCGAGTACGTCGAAGCGGCGCTGACTGCACAAGGCCGGCGGCTGCTGGTGGTCGACCCCGGTGAAGTTGACGACGACCTGGTACGCGACATGACCGAGATCCTGACCAGCCTTTGCGCACGCTTGTATGGACGCCGTGCCGCCGCTGACCGGGCCAAGCGTGCTGTGGACGCGGCCACCGGGGGCGACCAGTCGTGAAGACGATGCAGGCGTATCGGTTCGCGCTCGACCCCGCCCCGGTGCAGCAGCGGGACATCCTCGCCCACTGTGGTGCGGCCCGGGTCGCGTACAACTGGGGTCTAGCCACGGTCAAGGCCGTCATGGACCAGCGGACGGCTGAGCGAACCTACGGTGTCCCCGATGAGTTGCTGACCCCTTCGATCGGATGGAACCTCCCGGCGCTACGCCGAGCGTGGAACGCTGCCAAAGGTGATGTCGCCCCTTGGTGGGCGGAGTGCTCCAAAGAGGCGTACAACACGGGTCTAGACGGTCTGGCGCGCGCGTTGAAGAACTGGGCCGACTCCCGTGCCGGTAAGCGTGCCGGCCGCCTGGTGGGCTTCCCCCGATTCAAGTCGAAGCGTCGCGCTACGCCGTCCGTGCGGTTCACCACCGGTGTCATCCGGGTGGAGCCAGACCGTAAGCACGTGGTGCTGCCTCGGCTGGGCCGGATCAAGCTCCACGAGTCGGCGCGGAAGCTGGCCCGTCGGATCGACAACGGCACCGCCCGGATCAGGTCCGCCACTGTGCGCCGCGAGGGTGGCCGCTGGCACGTGTCGTTCACCTGCGAAGTTGAGTGGACCGTACGGGCGCCACAGCGGCCGAACGCGACGGTCGGCGTAGACCTGGGCGTGAAGACCCTGGCGGTGTTGTCCACCGGCGAGATGGTCGTCAACCCGAAGCATCTGGCTGGTGCGTCTCGGAAGCTGCGGCGGCTGTCCCGGTCCGTATCCCGGAAGGTTGGCCCGGACCGCCGTACCGGCCAGCGGGTATCGAAACGGTGGGAGCGTGCCAACCGGGCTCTCGGCAAGACGCACCACCGGGTCACCAGCCTGCGACGGGACGGCATCCACAAGCTGACCACCCGGCTCACCAGCGAGTACGGCACGGTCGTCGTGGAAGACCTGAACGTTGCCGGAATGGTCCGTAACCGGAAGCTTGCCCGTTCGATCTCCGATGCCGGGTTCGGGGAGATCCGCCGGCAGTTGGCGTACAAGACCGAGTGGAGCGGCGGCCGGCTGGTGACGGCTGACCGCTGGTATCCGTCGAGTAAGACCTGTTCGGGCTGCGGCGCGGTGAAAGCCAAGCTGCCGCTGCATGTTCGAACGTACGTGTGTGAGTCCTGCGGCATGTCCCTTGACCGGGATGAGAACGCGGCACGGAACCTCGCGAAGCTGGTAGTCGCCGGGAGTGGCCCGGAGACGCTAAACGGACGTGGAGCCGACCGTAAGACCCCGCTTGCGGGGCGGGTGGCGACGAAGCGTCAACCTCGCGCCGCGCAAGCGGATCAGACGAGGACCGTTGGCCGGCAACGGTCAGCTGTTGATCATGTGCCTATATTTGCACACTGATCGGCAACGGGAGCTTCATGCCCTCGTGGGTGGGGAGGAAGCCGAGGTCGAGGTAGAAGCGGTGGGCGTCGTGGCGGGTCTTGTCGGTGGTGAGCTGGACCAGGGCGCAGCCACGCTGCTTCGCCTGGTCGACCGCCCAGGTGATCATCTGCCGGCCGAGGCCCCGCCCGCGTAGGTCGGAGCGGACCCGGACCGCCTCGATCAGCTGCCGCTCCGCGCCGTGCCGGCCCAGGCCGGGGATGTAGGTGAGCTGCATGCAGCCGAGCAGTTCACCGTCCGCGTCGGCCACGATCAGCTGGTTGCGTGGGTCGGCGTCGATGTCGGCGAACGCCTTCTCGTACGCGGCGTCGACCTCCGTGAAGTCGCGGGTCCTGCCGAGCACGTCGTCGGCGAGCAGGGCGACCACGGCCGGCAGGTCGGCTCGGACGGCCTCGCGGAAGATCACGTCACTCATGCCGCCCAGCGTGGCACAGTGAGCCGGACCGATGGGCGGGCAGCGCCCGCGTACGAGGGGCAACATGACTGTCCATGGACGCCCTGCTGCTGCCGTTCTGGTTGATCCACCGGGGGCTGGTCTGGTTCGCCAACTCGACGACGCCTTCGAGCACGAGGAGCAGGAGCAGTTGAAGGCCGACGTGCGCCGGATGCGGGCGTTGCTGGAGGAGATCGCGGCCCGGCAGGGCATCGACCTGCCCGACCTGCCGCCGGAGCGGCCGGTCAGCGGGCCGGGCAGCGCAGCCCCTCCCTGGGCACGGTCAGGTCGATCAGGTAGGCGTCGACCGCCTCGGTGATGCAGGAGGTCTGCGGGTACGCGGTGTGCCCCTCGCCCTCCCAGGTGAGCACCCGGCCCACGCCCAGCATCGCGGCCAGTGCCGGGGTCTGCTCGTACGGCGTCGCGGGGTCGCCGGTGGTGCCCACCACCAGGATCGGCGGCGCCCCGTCGGCCCGGCCCGTCGGGTACGGGTCGCGACCGCCGGGCCACTCGGTGCAGGAGAGCAGGCCGACGGCCAGAGCCGGCCCGAACAGCGGGTACTTCGCCCGCCACTGCGACTGGAGCTGCCGGATCCGCTCCCGGCTCGGCTTCTCCTCCTCGTCGGCGCAGTTGACCGCCAGGTTGGCGTCGAACATGTTCGAGTAGTGCCCGTCGGCGTCCCGGTCGGCGTACGCGTCGGCGAGGCGGAACACGTCGCCCGGGTCGCCGCCCTCCAGCTTGTCGATGGCGCCGGCCAGCTCCTGCCACCCCGACTCGGTGTAGAGCGACGAGATGATCGCGTAGAAGACCCAGCCCGCGGTGGCCTCCCGGCCGTCGTCCCCGCGCACCGGGGACACCCGCGCCTTGTCGATCGCCGAGGTGACCGCGGCCCGGGCGTCCGGGGCGATCGGGCAGCGCCCGGCGTTGGCCGCGCACCACGTGGCGAAGTTGCCGAAGGCCCGCTCGAAGCCCTTGGCCTGGCCCTCGGAGCCGGCGATCAGGCCCTGTCGCGGGTCGACCGCGCCGTCGAGGACCAGTGCCCGTACCCGCTGCGGGTAGAGCTGGGCGTAGGTGGCTCCGAGCAGGGTGCCGTAGGAGTAGCCGAGGTAGGTCAGCTTGTCGTCGCCGACGGCGGCGCGGACCGCGTCCATGTCCCGGGCGGCCTGCTCGGTGCCGTAGAGCGGCAGCTGGTCGCCGTAGCGGTCGCCGCAGCCGCGCCCGATCTTCCGGCTGAGCGCGACGAAGCCGTCGAACGACTCCTGGCTCTCCGGGTCGGGGTCGTAGCCGAAGCTGGCGTCCAGCTCGGCGTCGGGGATGCACTTGACCGGACTGGAGCGGGACACCCCGCGCGGGTCGAAGCCGACGATGTCGAACCGGTCGGTGACCGAGGCGGGCAGGCCGCCGAGATTCGGGCCGAAGGAGAGGTAGACGGCGGTGTCCACGCCGGAGCCGCCGGGCCCGCCCGGGTTGATCACCAGCGAGCCGATCCGGTCGCGCTGCTTGGTCGACCGGGCCCGCAGCAGCGCGATCTCGAAGGTCTGCCCGGCGCCCGGGCCGGCGGTCGCCCCGCCGCCCGCACCCGTGCCCCAGTCGCGCGGCACCTTGATCCGCGCGCACTCGTAGCGCATGCCCGGCGCGCCGCGCCCGACCAGCTCCTCGGCCACCTCCGGGCAGGCCCGCCAGGTGGGCGCCGTGCCGGGGGCGGCGGCCTCGCCGCCGGCCTCCGTCCGGGGCGCGATCGCCGGCAGGGTGCAGCCTGCGGCGACCAGCGCGGCGGCGGCCAGCCCGGCGAGGGTGAGCCGGAACCGGCGGATCCGGTCGGGGGTGCGGGTCACGAGCGAGCCTCCGTGATCGGGTCGACGGCCAGGCTACGCCGGACCGGCGGCGGACCCCACGGTCACCGTGGGATCGCCGCGCAGCACCTGGTCCACATCGAACCGTACGGGCCGGTCGAGCTGGTCGTAGCGGCAGGATTGCGGTTCGCGGTCGGGCCGCCAGCGGACGAACCGGGCGGTGTGCCGGAACCGGTCGCCCTCCATGGCGTCGTAGCCGACCTCGACCACCAGCTCGGGGCGCAGCGGCTCCCACTCGAGGTTGCGGGCGCCCGTCCAGCGGCTCACCCCGCCGGGGAGGCGCTGGCCGCGTTCGTGGTCGCCGTGCACCCACGGGTGGTCGGCGCCGACGTCACGGTAGGGCTCCAGCTCCTCCAGCAGCTCCGCGCGGCGGGCCATCGTGAACGACGCGCTCACCCCGACGTGGTGCAGGACCCCGTCGTCGTCGTGGAGGCCGAGCAGGAGCGAGCCGACCACCGGGCCGGACTTGTGCCAGCGGAAGCCGGCCACCACCACGTCGGCCGTGCGGGCGTGCTTGACCTTGAACATGAGCCGCTTGCCAGGCTCGTAGGGCAGGTCGGCCGGCTTGGCGATCAGGCCGTCCAGGCCGGCGCCCTCGAAGACGTCGAACCAGCGGTGGGCGGTGTCGACGTCGGTGGTGACCTGCGTGACGTGCACCGGCGGCCGGACCCCGGCCAGCGCCGACTCCAACCGGGCCCGGCGCCGCGGATAGGGCTCGTCGAGCAGCGTCTCGTCGTCGAGGGCGAGCAGGTCGAAGGCGACGAAGTCGGCCGGCGTGGTCTCGGCCAGCATCCTCACCCGGGACGCGGCCGGGTGGACGCGCTGGGCCAGCAGCTCGAAGTCCAGCCGGGGCTGCCCGCCCGGCCCGTCGCGCCGGATCACGATCAGCTCGCCGTCGACCGCGCACCGCTCGGGCAGCTGACGGCGGGCCTGCTCGACCACCTCGGGGAAGTAGCGGGTCATCGACTTGCCGCCCCGGCTGGAGAGCTCCACCTCGTCGCCGTCGCGGAACACGATGCACCGGAAGCCGTCCCACTTCGGCTCGTAGGTCATCCCCGGCGCGGTGGGGACCCGCGGGACGCTCTTGGCCAGCATCGGCTCGACCGGCGGACTGATCGGCAGCTTCACGGCGACCAGTCAACCAGACCGCACCGACAGTCGTGAGGCAGATCACGTCCGCGCGGCGGGCGGCGTGTCCGGCCGCGCGCCGCTCGTACCGCACCGGGCGAATGATGAAACCGCAGGTCAGAGCTACCTTCGCGGGGTGTCGGAGTGGGTTTGCGGGTGCTGCGGGCGGTGGCGGGTGAGCGTCGAGCTGATCCGGGGCCGCTACCGGTACCGGCTGGTGCGCCGCTATCCCCGCCAGTTCGGCGGGGGCAAGGACGTGCTCGGCGAGGCCGGCTCCGTGGCGGAGCTGGAGGAACTGCTGCGCCGGCGTACCCCCCTCGGGCTGGCCGACCTGCGCGAGGCCGCCTGACCCGGCGGCGACCGGGCCCGGCGGACATCCGGCGTCCGCCGACCCGGCACCCCCGCGCGCCGGCGGACACGGACCGGCCGGCGGGTGCCTCGTCACGATCCCGCACGCGGCGTCGTCGAGACTGGCAGCGGCGCCGCCGGGCGCCGACACGGGGAGGGGGCGCGATGCGGTTCGAGGCCGGTACGGAGGTGGCCGCCGAGGCGGGACGGGTCTGGGCGGTGCTGGTCGACGTCGAGCGGTGGCCGGAGTGGACGCCGTCGGTGCGTCGGGCGCAACGGGGGGAGGCGGGACCGCTCGCGGTGGGCGCCACCGTCCGGCTCGCGCAGCCGAAGCTGCGACCGGCGGTGTGGCGGGTCACCGAGCTGGCCGAGGGCCGGTCGTTCTCGTGGGTCTCGGGCAGCCCGGGGGTGCGCACGCTCGGCGAGCACCGGGTGCTGCCGCTGCCCGACGGGCGCAGCCGCGTCGAGTTGGCCCTCACGCAGTCCGGGCCGCTCGCCGGGCCCGTCGGCTGGCTCTACGGCGACCTGATGCGCCGCTACCTGCGGATGGAGGCCGACGGGCTCAGGCGTCGCTGCGAGCGGGACTGACCGCCTTCTCCAGCAGGGCGAGCCGGATGCCGTTCGCGTCCGGGCGGTGCCCGACCACCCGGTAGCCGTGCCGGTGGTAGAACCGCAGGTTCTGCCCGGTGTCCGCGCCCGTGAAGAGCGCGAAGCGGCGCACCCGGGCGGCGCAGGCCGTCTCCACCGCGCGCAACAGCCGCCCGCCGACGCCCCGGCCGTGCTGGTCCGGGGCCACGGAGAGCCGGCTGACGTGCGCGGTGTCGCCGTCGACGTGCGCCCGCACCGAGCCGACCAGCCGGTCGCCGAGCCGGGCGGTGAGCACCGTCGCCGGGCCCGCCAGCGCGGCCCGCACCTCGTCCAGGGTCTCGGTCAGCGGGGGCAGGAACGGGTCGGCGTAGCGCTGTGCCTCGGTGACGTACGCGGCGCGCTGCACGGTGAGGATCTCGCCGGCGTCCGTGACGTCGGCGGGGGCGATGCGCGGCTCGATGATCACTCCGACAGCCAACCACAGGCCGTCGGGCGGGCCGTCCGCGCCGCCCGTACGCTGGCGGTGTCCCGTCGAGCCGTGGGGGTGCGCCGTGCCGGCACTGACCTATCCGCACGTCGGCGCCACCGAGACCGGCGAGCTGCCGGCCGGCTGGCGGCACGTGCGGCACCGGGTCCGGCTGCCCGACTCCTGCTTCCCGGCGGCCGGGGACGCCGTGCTCGGCTGGCGCCTGCACCGGGCGGCCGGCATCCGGATCGACGCCGCCGCCGAGCGTGCCGCGCCCGGGGTCCGGGTGGTCTCCGGGCTGGGCGTCGGCCCGCTGCGGTTGGCCGCGCCCTGCGAGGTGGTCTGGGCCGTCGACGACGGGCGGCGGGCCGGCTTCGGGTACGGCACGCTGCCCGGGCACCCGGCGCGCGGCGAGGAGGCGTTCGTGGTCAGCCGCGACGCCGCCGGCCACGTCTGGTTCGAGGTGCTCGCGTTCAGCCGGCCGGACCGCTGGGTCATGCGCGCCGCGGGGCCGGCCGGTCGGGCCTTCCAGCGGGCGTACGCCTGGTGGCTCGGCCGCACCCTGCGCCGCCTCTGCGCCCGACCCTGACCCGCACCGTCGTCACCCGTCGGCGTGCGGCCTCCGCCGCCGCGACACCTGCCGGGCGGCGGGACCCCGGTCAGAACCGGGCGAAGGAGCGGATCGGCATCCGCGGACCGTACTTCGGCGCCTGGACGCCACCGGCCGCCAGCAGCACGCAGACCCGCCCCCGATGCCCCCGGAACGGCTCCAGCAGGGCCAGCATCCGGGCGTCGTCGCCGCGCGGCTCGCCCGCGAGGGCCCAGGCCACCGTGTTCGGCACGTGGAAGTCGCCGACGCTGACGGCGTCCGGGTCCCCGTACGCGATGCGCACCACCTCGGCGGCGGTCCACGGGCCGATGCCGGCGACGGCGGTGAGCCGGCGGGTGGCCTCGGCGGAGTCCGCGCAGCGCTCCAGCCGGTCGGCGACGGCCGCCACGCGGCGCAGCGTCTCGGCCCGGCGCTGCTCCACGCCGAACGGGTGGAACACCCAGTACGGGGTGGCGGCCACCGCCGCCGGCTCGGGCGGCAGCAGCAGCGGCTGCATCGGCCCGGGCGCCGCCTCGGCGAAGTGCCGCACCGTCGCCGCGTACGCCCGGTAGGCCTCCTTGCCGGTCACTTTCTGCTCGAAGACCGCCCGCAGCAGCTGGCGGAAGACCTGCCCGGTGGCGGGCATGCGCAGCCCCCGGTGCTGGGCCGCGAGCCTCGCCACCACGGGGTGGGCGGCGGCGAGCGCCCCGAACCCGCTCACGTCGTCGCGGAGCCCGGCGACCGCGTCCGCCCACTGCACCACCCGGTCGGCACCCGGGCCGTAGCCCTCGGCGAGCAGGACGCCGCCGGCCGGCCGCAGGGCGAGGGTGGCCGGACCGTCCGGGGTGCGGGCGGCCCACCAGAACGTGCCGGCCGCGACGCGCGCGCAGGGGTCGTACGGGCTGAAGGTCAGCGCCCGGACCGACGCGGCCAGCCGGTACCCGGCGGGCGGGCGCAGCTCCCGACGCGCGGTGGGTTCGGTCCCGGTCACCCGCACATGCTGTCACGTCCCCGCCCCGTGACCGGCGACACCGCCGGGCGCACGCCCGGCCCCGTGCCGTCGCCGGTCCCGGGGCGGCGACCGGCCGCGCCGGGACCGGCCGCCGGGACCGTGCCGTCAGTACGAGTAGTTCGAGTCGCCCTGCCCGGCCTTGTCGTCGGACGGCGGGGCGACCGGCTTCGGGGTGCCCGGCGGCAGGCAGCTGAGGTTCTTCTTGCCGTCCGGCGCGACCACGAACCAGGTGCCCCCGACGCCCTGGCCCTTCCACTGGCCGGGCTTCTTGTCCCCGACGTAGCGGTAGAGCGGCCAGCCGCCGAGGGTGATCTGCCGGGTGCCGTCCTGGCGGGTGACGGTGCCGACCTTGTCGTCGGAGACGCCGTTGAGCTCCGGGTCGCCGTCAGTCAGCGCCGGGGGCCACAACCGGGCGCACTTGTCGACGCAGTTCGACGAGGGCGGGTCGTTGGTGTCCTTGTCGAAGCGGTAGAGGATCCACCCGTCCTGGTCGGTGACCACGCTGCCCATCCGGGCGACCTTCCGGCCGTTGAGCTCCTCGGTCAGGTCCGCGTCGGCGGGCGGCGCGTCGGCGGCCGGGGACGGCGAGACCGAGGGCTCGGCCGCCGCGGTGGGTTCGGCGGCGGTCACGGCGACCGGGTTGGCCGCGCCCGGGTTCGCCCCCTCGTAACCGGCGGGAGCGCAGGCCGTCAACGCGACCATCGCGCTCGCCACGATGACGGTTCGCTTCATCTGTGCCACGTGCCCTCCTCGTTGATGCGGTTCACCGGTCAATACGGATGGAGCGTTGTCAAGGTTGAATGCGAAAGCGTGGTCGATGTCACGGGAAACCGTTGAACCGGACGGGCCGGAAATCCGTTTCCCGCGACGAGTGCGGTTTCTGCCCACGGCATTCGTGGAAACGGCACGCGGAATCGGCGCCGGTCGTATTGGCTGACCGGCGCCGATTCCGCGACGGGTGCTACATCTGCACCGTGACCAGCGGGCTCGCCACCCCGCCGGCATCCACCGACTGCACCTGGAACTGCTTGATGTCATCGAGTCGCGTCGACGTCGACGCCGACAGGCTCAGCTTGTCGGGGCGGGCGTTGGTGCCGTACCCGGTGCCGGGCACCGACCAGGTGGAGATCACCTCGGTGCTGTTGTTCTTCCGCACCACGACGAGCCGGCACGTCCGGGGCCCGGGCAACTTGGCGAGGATGAAGTCCACGCCCGTGCCAAAGTCCTTCGACACGACGAAGAAGGTCGCCTCGACGCCGGTGGTCGGGTCGACGACGTTGACCGGGTCGCCCTCCGGCAGCGTCCCGCCGATGTCCGGGTCGTTCGGATCGCTGGAGCGGCTGACCGTCGGCGGGGCGACCTGCGCGGTGGCGGTCGGCTCGGCCACCACCTCGGGGGCACTGTCGCCGGCGATGCTGGCGAAGCCGAGCCCGGTCGCCCCACCAAGAACCAGCACCGCCGCCGCCGTGGCGAGCAACTGCCGGAACCGGTTGCGCCGCCGGTGGGCGCGGACCGCGACCAGCGTCCGGTCCAGCAGCGCCGGGTCGGTGCGGGTCTGCTCCAGCGCGGCCATCGTCTCGCCGTCGATGTCGGAGAGCAGGCCCACGACCGGCACCATCGTCTCCAACTCGGCGGCGCACGCCCAGCAGGTGGCGAGGTGCTCCTCGAACCGTTCCGTGTCGCGCTCGTCCAGCACGCCGAGCGCGTACGCCGCGACGTCCATGTGGTCCGCCCGGCTCATTCCGTCACCCCCCGTTCCTGCAGAGCCGTGCGCAGCGCGCGCAGCGCGTAGTAGACCCGCGACTTGGCGGTGCCGAGCGGAAGGCCCAGCTCCTCGGCCGCCTCCGGCACCGTCCGACCCCGGAAGTACGTGGCCACCAGGATCTCCCGGTGCGACTGGCTCAGCGTACGCAGCGCGTCCGCCACCGTCATCGTGCGCAGCACCCGGTCGGTGCTGTCCGCCTCGGCGAACGCCGTCAGGTCCCGGTCGTACGTCTCGGCGGGCCGGGCCTGCACGCTGCGGTGCTCGTCGATGGCGATCCGCCGGGCCACCGTGACCAGCCACGGCCGCAGCGAGCCCTGCCCCTGCACGCCCAGCCGGTGCGCGTTGCGCCACGCCCGCAGCAGCGTCTCCTGGACGATGTCCTCCGCCCGCTGCCGGTCGCCGCCGGTGAGCCGCATGACGAACGCCAGCAGCGGCCCGGCGTGCTCGGCGTAGAGCAGCCGGATCAGTCGATCCGAGTGACCCGCCTCGGTGGACGGTGCCGCCTGGTGGCGCCCCGGGGCGGATTTCGGCGTCACCGGCCCATTCTGGCGAGGCGCCTGGCGGGCGTCGACCCCGCGTGCCGCCGCGTCCGGCCGGGACTGGGACCGCGCGGACATCCAGTCCGGTCGCGCCCTGTCGCCGTGCCAACCGGCCGCCACCGCGTGCATGCAGACCTCCGGGTGTCCGATGACATCGGCCGCCTCCCACGGGCACGGCCGCCCGTTGGTACGCAGCGCCCGCGCGAACGGATCAACGGCACGCGGAAAAGATTCCGCTCCCGCACCCGCCGGACCCGCACCCGGCGTGGGCACCTCGCCCGACGGCGCACGGAGCGGACTCCGGTCAGCGGCGCACGGAGAAGATCCCGGGCGGCGGCGGGGTGGAGTCGGTGGCGTCGGCGTCGCGGACGACCGGCGCCCCGCCCGCGAAGCGGTCGAGTTCCCCGCCGGCCAGCACCCGGCCGGGGAACCAGTCCCCGGCGGCGCGCCGGGTCAGCTCCGGCACCGGCGGCTCGACCCGGCCGGCCACCAGCACCAGGTTGCCGTAGCGCCGCCCGCGCAGCACCGCCGCGTCGCCGACGAGGCAGGCCCGGGGCAGCACCGACCGGACGGTCGCGACCTGCGCCCGGGCGTGGCGCAGCGGCGGGCCATCGGCGACGTTCGCCAGGTGGAAGCCGGTGGGCCGCAGCACCCGGGCCACCTCGGCGGCGTACTCCACCGAGGTCAGGTGGGCCGGGGTGCGGGCACCGGCGAAGACGTCGGCCACCACGACGTCGTAGCTGGCGTCCCGGCTGGCGGCGAGCACCGCGCGGGCGTCGGCCACCCGTACCTTGAGCCGGGGATCCGGCTGCCACGGCAGGGCCTGGCGGACCAGCTCCACCAGCGCACCGTCCACCTCGACCACCCGCTGGGTGGAGCCGGGCCGGGTGGCCGACACGTAACGGGGCAGCGTCAGCGCGCCGCCGCCGAGGTGCAGCACCCGCAGCGGCGCGCCGGCCGGCGCCACCAGGTCGATCGCGGCGGCGAGCCGCCGGACGTACTCGAACTCCAGGTGCGTGGGGTCGGCCAGGTCCACGTGCGACTGCGGGGCGCCGTCCAGCAGCAGGGTCCACGATCCCGGGCGGTCCGGATCGGGCACCAGCTCGGCCTGGCCGGTGTCCACCCGCGCGGCCACGGTGTCGGCCGCCCGCTTGCGCCCCATCAGCGCCGTCCCCGGGCGGCGGCGGTGAGCACCCGGTGGAGCAGCCGCGCGTCGCCGAGCAGCGCCCGCAGCCGGCGCTCCAGGCCGGCGATCGGGATCAGGTTCTGCGGCGCCCGCGGGTCCTTGTAGGGGGTGGAGGCGAAGCGGGGCAGCGTGACCAGCGACAGGTCCGCCAGCCCCACCGCCTCGTCGATGCTCAGCTCGGCGGAGCACTCCATCCGGACGATGCCCGCCCACGGCGCGCCGAGGGCCACCGGCAGCCGCATATACCACGACCAGCCGCCCCAGGCCGTGCCGAGCTTGAACACCGGGGAGCGCTCACCGGCCGCCAGCCCGGTGACCACGGCGGTCAGCCGGGCGTCCAGGTACTGGCTGTGCTGGGTCTTGATGTAGCCGAGCGTGCGCGGCAGCTGCCGCCGGTTGCGCAGCGGGCCGTCGACCACCAGCAGGTCGCCGTCGGTGCGGGCCGCCCCCGAGACCTCCACCTCGAGCGCGGTCAGCGGCCCCTGCACGGCGGCCGGGAGCTTGTTCAGCTCGCCCGTGCCGCTGACCCGGTGCACCGGGTAGCGGACGCTGCCGGCCACCACGTCCACCGCCGAGGGACTGGCCGTGAACAGGCCCCGGCCGACCCGCGCGCCGGCCAGCTGCGCCGCGCCGCGCTCCAGGTCGCACCGGACCACCCCGGCGGCGTACGAGGCGGCCAGGCCCGGGAAGGACGCCCCGTCGTCCTCCGCCGTCCACACGCTCGCGTCGATCCGGCGCACCCCGTCGACGAGCAGCACCACGTCGGGGGCCCGTACGCCGGGACGCGGCCCGATCGCCCGCCAGTCGACCGCCGGCAGCTCGGCGTCCGCGTCGACCTGGGCGCTGCTCGGCGCCGCGGGACCGCCGCCGCCCGCCGCCTCGAACGAGGCGCCGTACGCCGGATCCCACGCATCGACGAAGAACCGGGGATCGGTCACCGCAGCGATCCTTCCGTCGCGGACGCCGCCGCCCCGCCACCGGGCCGGCCGGGCGGGGCACCGCGTAGGGCCCCGCTCACCGGCCGGTCCGTTCGACGCGCGCCGACCGGGCGTCCTTGCTGACCTCGAAGCGGACCGGGATGCGTTCGGCCAGGGCCGGCACGTGGGTGACCACCCCGACCATCCGGTCGCCCCGGGCGGCCAGGTTCTCCAACGTGGCGGCCACCGTGTCGAGGGTGGCCGCGTCGAGCGTGCCGAAGCCCTCGTCCAGCACGATCGACTCCAGGCTCGCCGCCGTCGTGGACAACCCGGCGAGCTGCTCCGACAACGCCAGCGCCAGCGCCAGCGACGCCTGGAAGGTCTCGCCCCCCGACAGGGTGCGCACGCCCCGGCGCAGCCCCGCGTCGTGGTGGTCGACCACGAAGAACTCGCCCTTGTCGTGCACCAGGTCGTACTGCCCGCCGGAAAGCTCCCGCAGGATGCCCGAGGCGCCGTCGACCAGCAGGTCCAACGCCTCGGCGAGCAGCCACCGCTCGAAGTTGTTGGCCCGCAGGTGCCCCGCGAGGGCCCGCGCCACATGCGCCTCGCGCTCGTACCCGGCCCGCTGCTCGCGCAGGTCACCCGCCTGCTCCCGGCGCCGCTCCAGCTCGCGCAGGTCGGCCTCGGCCCGTTCCAGGGCGCGGTCGGTGGCGCGTAGCGGATCGTCGGTGGGCGGCAGCCCGGCGGCGGCGAGGTCGCCCGCGATGCGCTCGCCGACGCCGGCGGCCACCGCCTCGGCCTGCGTCACCGCCGCGGCCCGCCCGGCCCGCTCCGCGCGGCGGCGTGCCGACTCCTCGCCGGCCCATCCGGTCAGGGCGGCCCAGGCGACGCCCAGGTCCTCCCGGTCCGCCGTCGGCGGCCCGAACCGGGCCAGCCCGTCGCGGGTCGCGTCGAACGCCCGCCAGGTCGCCCGCAGCCGCTCCTCGGCGGCGTCCACCGCCGCCCGGGCCCGCCGGGCGGCGTCCCGGCCGCCCCGCACCGCCGCCGCCGACTCCTCCAGCGCCCGGCGCAGCCGCGCGTGGTCGTCCAGCTCGCGGCGCAGCACCGCCGGCTCGGCCGCCCCGGCCAGCTGGTCGTCCAGCTCGGCCAGCCGGGCCTGCACCTGGTCCTGCCGGGCCCGCGCGTGCAGCAGCACCCGCTCCAGCTCCCGGGCCGCGCCGTCGCGCTCCTGCACCACGGACTGGGCGGCCTTGCTGGCGGCCCGCGCCGCCCGTCCCGCCGCCGTCGCGGCGGCCACCGCCGAGTCGGCCGGCACCGCCGGCACCGACGCGACGGTCTGCTCGCAGACCGGGCAGGCGGCCCCGGCGCGCAGGTGCGCGCGCAGCGCCACCGCCTGGTCGGTCGCCTTCGCCTCCTCGTGGGCGCGGAAGGCCGCCTCCAGCTCCGCCTCGGCCCGCTCGGCCGCCGCCCGCGCCTCGGCCACCGCCGCCACCGCCGCGCCGTGCTCGGCCTGCGCCCCGGTCACCGCCGCGCGGACCGCCGCCGCCTCGCCGGCCAGCTTCTCCCGATCGGTGTACGCCCGCAGCAGCAGCCGCAGCGCGCTCTCGTCGCCGGCGGCGGCCAGCTCGCCGCGCAGCTTCTCCTCCCGCTCCTCGGCCAGCGACACCGCCGTCGCCGCCTCGTCCGCGCCGGCCCGCGCCGCCGCGACCGCCCGGGTCACCTCCGCCACCCCGTCCGGCGCGCGCACGGCAACCAACACCGCCAGGTCGGCGTCGAGGGCCGCCAGGGCCGCGCCCGCCTCCCGCGCCGTCGCCCGGGCGGCCGCCAGCTCCGGTACGGCGCCCGCCACCGCCCCGGCCAGCTCCCGCATCCGGTCGACCTGCCCGGTCGCCGCCTCCAGCGCGGCGTCATCGACGCCGGTGAGTCCGGCGAGCGCCTGGTCGACCGCCTCCAGCTTCGCCTCGGCCTGCGCGGCCCGCGCGGTCGCCCGCTTCTGCACGTCCTCGTAGACCCCGAGGCCGAGCAGGTTGACCAGGATCTGCTGCCGGGTGGCCGGCTTGGCGTGCAGGAAGTCCGCGAACTGCCCCTGCGGCAGCACCACGCAGCTGGTGAACTGCTCGTACGGCAGCCCGACCGCCTCCAGCACCGCCAGCTCCATCTCGGCGGGGGTGCCGGCCACCACCTCGCCGAGATCGTCCGGGCTCAGCCCGGTGTCGAGCTTGGTCACGTCGAAACCGGCCGGCATCAGCTGCAACCCGGCGTTGGCCGTCTTGACGTTGCCCCGGCCGTCCCGGCGGACCACCCGGGTCGCCACGTAGCGGGAACCGGCGGACTCGAAGACCAGCCGGACCCGCGCCTCCGTGGCCGATGGCGCCAGGGCGTTGGTCAGGCCCCGGGTCCCGCCCCAGCGGGGCACCGTGCCGTAGAGGGCGAAGCAGATGGCGTCCAGCACCGTCGACTTGCCGGAGCCGGTCGGTCCCACCAGCGCGAAGAAGTCGGCGTCGGTGAAGTCGATAGTGGTCTCGTCGCGGAAGACGGTGAAGCCCGCCATGTCCAGCCGCATCGGCCGCATCAGTGGTCGACCTCCTCGAAGAGCTCGTCGAAGAGCTCCCGCACCCCGTCGTCGGTGTGCCCCCGGCTGTCGAGGTAGTCGGCGAAGAGCTGCCGGGGCGAGCGGCCCGCCCGCTGCGCCACCCGGGTGCCGCTGCCCGGGGCGGGCATCAGCTCCGGGTCGATCCGGATCTCCAGGGCCTGCGGTAGCAGCTCCTGCACCTCCTCGCGCAGGCCCGCGCGCGGCTGCTCCCGGACGAACACGCGCAGCCAGGCGTCCGGCACGTCCATCTCGGCGAGCTGGGCCAGGGTGCCCCGGACCGTCCGCAGCGTGGTGGCGGCGGTCACCGGCACCTCGCGTACCTGCGCCGCCGTGGTCGCGGTGACCTCGACGACGGTCACCGACGGCACGTTCTCCTGCTCGCCGAAGTCGACCGCCAGCGGGCTGCCGCTGTAGCGGATCGGGCAGGGCCCCTGCACCCGCTGCGAGCGGTGCAGGTGGCCCAGCGCCACGTAGTGCGCCGTCCCCGGGAACACGGTCGCCGGCACCGCGTAGCCCAGCACGGTGTGCGCGTCGCGCTCCCCGCCGCCGGTGGTCGCGCCCACCACGGTCAGGTGGGCGGTGACCAGGTGCACCCGGTCCGGTTCGGTGAAGCTCTCGGTCAGCCGGCCCAGCACCCGGCCCAGGTGGTCGGCGTACGTCTGGGTGGTCTCGGCGGCGGTCAGCTCGTACATCTCCACGGCGCGGATGGCGTAGCGCTGGGAGAGGAACGGCAGCGCGGCCAGCCGCCAGCGCTCGCCGCCGGCGGTGGTGCCGTCGATGACGTGCTCGTCCGGATTCTCCCGGACCCCGCCGCGCAGGGTGATGCCGGCGGCCTCGGCCCAGGGCCGCAGCGCGTCGAGGGCCTGGCCGTTGTCGTGGTTGCCGCCGATGGCCACCACGTCGGCGCCGGTGCGGCGCAGCGCCGTCAGGGCCCGGGTGACCAGCCGGGTGGCCTCGGGCGTCGGGGCGGCGGTGTCGTAGAGGTCACCGGCGACGATGACCAGGTCGGGCGCCTCGGCGCGGGCGACGTCGATCACGCCGGCCAGGACCCGCTTGTGCTCCTCGGCCCGCGACTGCCCCTTGAGGACCTTGCCGACGTGCCAGTCGGAGGTGTGCAGGATCTTCACGGGTGTGTCCCCCTAGAACGGGATGTCGTCGTCGGAGGTGCCGCCACCGGAGCCGACGACGGCGAACGGGTCGACGGACTGGGTGATCGACCGGAGCGTCTCGGACGGGGCGCGGCCGGCCTCGGAGACCCGGGTGGCCCAGGCCGGGAACGGGAACTCCAGGCAGAGCGGCACCGGGATGTCGGGCTGGTTGACGAACATCGTGCCCGGCTTGGCCAGCAGCGCGCGCTGGCGCTGGGCGGGCGGCAGGAAGCCGTACTCCGGGCGGGACGCCTCGGCCGGGTCGAGCCGGCCCACCACCCGGATCGCCGAGTTGGTGACGATCCGCCGCTCCACCTCGCTCGCCGTCTGCTGGGCGCCGACCAGGATCACCCCGAGCGAGCGACCCCGCTCGGCGATGTCGAGCAGCACCTCCTTGATGGGGGAGGAGCCTTCGCGGGGGGCGTACTTGTTGAGCTCGTCGAGCACCACGAAGAGCAGCGGCTTGGCGGTGCCGGCCTTCTCCTTGCGCTCGAACTCGCTCTTGAGCGTCACGCCGACCACGAACCGCTGCGCGCGGTCCGGGAGGTTGTGCAGGTCGACGACGGTGACCTGGGCGCTCTCGGCGGTGTTGATCGAGTGCGGGCGGCGGGTGGTCAGGTCGCCCCGGATCAGCCGGGACAGGTCCTTCTTGCTGCCGATCAACCGCCGGGCGAACGCGTTGACCGTGCCCAGCCCGACGGCGCTGCCGGCCCAGTCGGAGCGGGTCTCGTCGTCGTTGAGCTGCTCGACCACGTGGTCGACCAGGTCGGCGTACGAGCCGAGCCGTACCCCGTCGATGCTGATGCCGCCGTCGGCGGGCTGCGCGTGCCGGGCCAGGTGGGCGGTGACCGAGTGCACCACCATCGTGTACTGCTGGCGTTCGTCGTCGGCGTCGGCGAACACGTAGGGCAGCAGGCGGTCGGCGCAGAACTCGCTCAGCGTCCAGTAGAAGCTGTCCACCCCGGTGAGGCGGCTGCTCACGTCGGGCGTGCCGGAGGAGTCGCCCACCCGGGGCGGGGCGTAGACCCGCACGTCCGGGAACGCGCCGGCGGCCAGGCCGAGCTTCGCGTACGCGGCGCGGGTGGGGTCGTCCAGCCGGGTGTTGGGATGGTCGAGGAAGAGCAGGTCCTCGCCCTTGACGTTGAAGATGAGCGCCTTGGCGTTGACGGCGTCGCCGCCCAGCACCCCGGAGCGGAAGACCGAGTAGAGCAGGAAGGTGGCGAAGCTCGTCTTCGTGGCGACCCCGGAGATGCCGGAGATCGACACGTGCGCGCCCCGGCTGCCGTCGAGGAAGTCGGCGTTGAGGTAGACCGGCACCCCGTCGCGGCCCATGCCCATCGGGATGCGCCGCTCCATCCGGTCGAAGTGCAGCGCCCGGGCCCGGGCGTCACCCTCGGCGCGGTGCACCACCGCACCGGGCGACGGCGGCACGTAGAGCTCCGGGTCGACGCGGGTCGTGGTGATCTCGGCGGCCTCCTGCACCTGCGCGGGCAGCGTGCCGTCGGCGATGGCGAAGACGTCGGAGTCGAACTGGGCGCCCTCGTGCCGGGCGCGGACCTGCGTGACCACCCCGGCGATCGTCACCGGCTCGCGGTCGGGCAGCTCCCGCCGAGTCACCACGACGTCGTCGAGCTGGAGGTAGCTGTCGGGGGAGACCGCGGTCCAGAACTGCAGGGGGGTGGCGTCGGCGGTGCCCAGCACCCGGCCGACCACCTCGCCCGGGCCGTCGAACCCGTCGTCAGTCATCGGGCAACTCCGGTCGGCTGGTCGTCGCGGTCGGGGCACACGCCCTGCATCCTGCCCGAGGAGTACGACACGTTGCCACGCGACGCGGCGGACGCCACGCCGCCGCCGGCGGTCCCCGGCCGCAGCGTGCCCGGCCGGCCACGGTCAGTCGCGGTCAGTCGCGGGCGTAGCGGAGCATGAGCACCCCGTCGGCGGCGGCGAGCACGTGTCGCAGCGGCAGGTGGCGTACGTCGCTGGCGTCGCCGGCGGTGATCCGCCCCGGGCCCGCCCCGGCCAGCAGCGGGGCGACGGTGAGGCAGACCTCGTCCACGAGGTCGGCGGCGGTGAGCGCGCCGAACAGGTGCGGGCCGCCCTCGCAGAGCACCTGGCCGAGGCCGCGGCGGCGCAGCTCGGCCAGGCCCGCCGCGAGGTCGACCCGGTCGTCGCCGCAGCGCATCACGTCGGCGACCCCGGTCAGGCCGGGCGGCGCCACGGCGTCGGCCCGCGTGAGCACCACGGGCCGCACCGGCGCGTCGGCGAACGCGGCCTGCGCCGGGTCGAGGTCGAGCGAGCCGGAGACGACGACCAGCGTCGGGTACTCGGGCAGGCCGTGCTCGCGGCGCCACGCCCGGCGCCGCTCGTTGAGGCGTACCGCCCCGTAGCCCTCGTGCCGCAGCGTGCCGGCGGCCACGAGCAGGGCGTCGCAGAGCATGCGCAGCAGCCCGAAGACGCGCTTGTCCGGCTCGCCGGAGAGCCCGGCGGAGTAGCCGTCGACGGAGACGCCGCCGTCCACGCTGGTCACGAAGTTCATCCGCAGGTGGGGGCGGTCGGGCCGGCCGTAGAGCGCGGTGAGCGCGGCGTCGTCCAGCGGTCGCGCCGACGCCTGCGGCCAGAGCGCCGAAATCGGGATTCCGACGTTCATTCGCCGGCCGGACCGGTGACCGGAGGGGTGGGTCGGGGGGTACGGTGCTGGCAGTCGCACCAGTTCCGCCCCGGACAGTCGTCGTGCCGCCTGGCCCGGCACGCTCGGCAGATCATGCCCGCAGCCTATGCCGAGGAAGGATGGGACAGCATGCCGCGTCAGATCTTCCAGCTGAAGATTTCCCTGGCCGGGGTCCGGCCGCCCGTCTGGCGCAGGGTGCTCGTCCCGGGCGGCTACACCCTCGACCGGCTGCACCGGGTGGTGCAGCACGCCATGGGCTGGCGGGACTGCCACCTGCACTCGTTCGAGATCGAGGGTCGCCAGTACGGCGCGCCCGATCCCGACGGCGAGCTGGCCCTGCGCGACGAGTTGGACGTCCGCCTCGACGCGGCGCTCGGCAAGGGCAGCCGCTTCCACTACACGTACGACTTCGGCGACTGGTGGGAGCACGACCTGGTGGTGGAGGACGCCTGCACGGCCGATCCAAACGAGCGGTACCCGTCCTGCCTGGACGGCGAGCGGGCGTGCCCGCCCGAGGACGTCGGCGGTCCGGCCGGCTACCAGGCGCTGCTGGCCGCGCTGGCGGACCCGGCTCACCCCGGGCACCGGGAGGCGCGGGACCGGGTGGGCGACCGGTTCGACCCGGCCGCCTTCGACGCGGGCCGGGCCGGCACCCTGCTGCGCCGCTTCTGCTGAACCGCCACGCCGCCTCCGCCGCGCGGCCCCGCTGAACCGCTTCGGCTGTGGCGCGTCCCGGCCGCACACAGGGTGCGCGACGGGCCGCTCAGCGTGTCCGTCGCCCGCGTCCGGGCCTGCTGAACCGCTTCAACTTCGCGGGTGCCCAGGTGGCGCCGCCCGGCGGGTCGGCCCGCGACGTGCGGCAGTCGGGGTGTACGCACACGCGGTAACGATCTGGGAACGCTCCCATAGGCCTATTGACACCTCCCGCACCCGCCGGCAATCTCATGGGAGCGCTCCCGCGAACGTGGCACGACTCACCCGCGCCCCGCTCCGGACGTCGACCACCGGCCCCGACCGGTGCCGACGGCGCGCACGGCACCCCCCACCACACCCAGTCAGCCTCACCACCGAAAGAGGGGTCCCCGATGAGCCTCACCACGCGGCGCACCCGCATGGCGGCTGCCGCCCTGGCCGCGATAACCGCCATCGGCGGTCTCGCGGCCTGCGGCAAGGACGACGACGCGCCGGCAGCCGGCGAGAAGCCCGCCAAGCTGGTCGTCGACACGTTCGGCGAGTTCGGTTACGACGAGATCATCAAGCAGTACGAGAAGGACACCGGCATCAAGGTCGAGCTGCGCAAGACCGCCCAGCTCAACGAGTACCGGCCGAAGATCGTGCGGGCGCTCGCCACCGGCAAGGGCGCGGCCGACGTGGTCGCCCTGGAAGAGGGCATCCTCAACGAGTTCAAGGCCAACCCGGCCAACTGGGCCGACCTCGCTCCGCTGGTCTCGGACCACAGCAAGGACTACCTGCCCTGGAAGTGGGAGCTGGGCAAGGCGCCCGACGGCCGGCTGATCGGCCTGCCGACCGACGTCGGCAGCCTCGCCGTCTGCTACCGCCGGGACCTCTTCCAGGCGGCCAAGCTGCCGGTCGAGCGGGACCAGGTCGCGGCCCTCTGGCCGGACTGGAACGCCTTCATCGAGACCGGCAAGAAGTACCGCACCGCCACCGGCAAGGGCCTGCTCGACTCGGTCACCACCGCCGCCAGCGCGGTGATGTTCCAGCAGGGCGGCGAGCTGTTCTACGACAAGGACGACAACGTCGTCGCGGACAAGAGCGCGGCGGTGAAGACCTCCTGGGACACCGCGGTCGCGATGGCCGACGCCAACATCACCGCCGAGACGGCCACCTGGTCGCCGGAGTGGTCGGCCGGCTTCAAGCAGGGCACCTTCGCGGCGACCTTCTGCCCGTCGTGGATGCTCGGCATCGTCGCGGACAACTCCGGCCCGCAGAACAAGGGCAAGTGGGACGTCGCCCCGGTGCCCGGCGGTGCCGGCAACTGGGGTGGCTCCTGGCTCGGCGTGCCGACCCAGAGCAAGTACCCCAAGGAGGCGGCGAAGCTCGCCGAGTACCTGACCAACGCGCAGAGCCAGGTGGCGGCGTTCAAGCTCAAGGGCCCGCTGCCGACCAACCTGGAGGCGCTGAAGAACCAGGAGTTCCTCGCCTACACCAACGAGTACTTCAACAACGCGCCGACCGGCAAGATCTTCGGTGAGAGCGTCGCCAAGATCCAGCCGCTGCACCTCGGCCCGAAGCACCAGGCGGTGAAGGAGAACGCGTTCGAGCCGGCGCTGCGCTCGTACGAACAGGGACAGGCCACGAAGGACAAGGCCTGGGAGCAGTTCGCGAAGGACGCCAAGACGCAGGGCGCCTTCTGACCCACCTCGTCGCCAGGTGGCGTCCGGGTCCACACACCCGGACGCCACCGGCGCCGTCCCCGTTCCGCCCCGGACGCCATCGGCGCCGTCCCGTTTTCGCGTAAGAGCGCCTGGGCGTCGGCGCGCGCCCGTGCCGACGCCGGGAAAGGACCCCGCATGAGCCTCTCGGCCACGACGGCGCCGCCGTCTCCCGCCGCACCGCCACCCCGCCCGCCCGCGCGGCGCCGGTCCCGGTCGCACTCGCTGACCCGGCTGGACCTCAAGTACTCGCCGTACCTCTACATCGCGCCGTTCTTCGTGGTCTTCGGCATCTTCGGGCTCTACCCGATGCTGCGGACCGCCTGGATGTCCCTGCACGACTGGAACCTGATCGGCGACCACAGCTTCATCGGGTTCGACAACTACGTCGCCCTGGTCAAGGACGAGTACTTCTGGAACGCCACGCTCAACACCTTCGGCATCTTCCTGCTGTCGACCATCCCGCAGCTGCTGCTCGCCCTGTTCCTGGCGAACCTGCTCAACCGCACCTTCCTGCGCGCGCGCACGCTGTTCCGGATGGCGATCTTCATGCCGAACGTGGTCTCGGTGGCCGCCGTGGCGATCGTCTTCGGCATGCTCTTCCAGCGCGACTTCGGCGTCATCAACTGGCTGCTGAGCTTCGTCGGGATCGACGCGATCGACTGGGACGCCGAGCGCTGGAGCTCCTGGACCGCCATCGCCTCGATGGTCAACTGGCGGTGGACCGGCTACAACACCCTGATCCTGCTCGCGGGCATGCAGGCCATCCCGCGCGACCTGTACGAGGCGGCGGCGCTCGACGGCGCCAGCCAGTGGAAGCAGTTCTGGCGGATCACCCTGCCGATGCTCACGCCGACCTTCGTCTTCGTGGTGATCCTCTCCACGATCGGTGGGCTCCAGCTCTTCACCGAGCCGCTCGTCTTCGCCAACGGCAACATCATCGGCGGCGACCAGCGCGAGTTCCAGACCCTGGCCATGTACATGTACGAGCTGGGCATCGAGAACCTCAACACCGCCGGCTACGGCGCTGCGGTCGCCTGGGCGATGTTCCTGATGATCGCCCTCGTCTCGGGGATCAACTTCCTGCTCGTCCGCCGCACGGTGAAGTGAGGAACGCCCAGATGAACTCGGCATCCCGGCGCCTGTGGCGCACCAGCCCGCTGACCTACGTCGCGCTCGTCCTGGCGACGCTGTTCTCGATCTATCCGTTCTACTACATGGTGGTCATCGCCACCCGCAGCCTGGACTCGATCAACGACGTCCCGCCGCCGGTCACGCCGTCGGGGTCGTTCGGCGACAACTTCGGCCGCGTGCTCGACAACGACGCGGCGAACTTCCTCACCGGCCTGCTCAACTCGGTGATCGTCTCCGGCATCGTGACGGTCTCCGTGGTGATCACCGGCTCGCTGGCCGGCTTCGCCTTCGCCAAGCTGCGCTTCCGGGGTCGCAACGCCCTGCTGCTGACGATCATCGTCACCATGATGATCCCGACGCAGCTCGGCCTCATCCCGCTCTGGGGCATGATCCAGGACCTCAACTGGTTCGACACCCTCTACGCGGTGACCGTGCCGTTCCTGGTCAGCGCGTTCGGCGTGTTCATGATGCGGCAGTACGCCACCCAGGCCATCTCCGACGAGCTGATCGAGGCGGGCCGGGTGGACGGGGCGAGCACCTTCCGCATCTACTGGAGCATCGTGCTGCCCGCGTTGCGGCCGGCCGCCGCCGTGCTCGGCCTGCTGACGTTCATGGAGACCTGGAACTCGTTCCTGTGGCCGTACGCGGTGCTCACCTCCGAGAACCCGACGCTCCAGGTCTCGCTGGCCTTCCTGTCGTACGCCTACTACACCGACTACTCGCAGGTGTTCGCCGCCACGGCGGTCGGCACTCTACCGTTGGTGATCGTGTTCATCGTGTTCGGCCGCCAGATCGTGGGCGGCATCATGGAAGGTGCCGTCAAGTCGTGAGCAACCCCGCCAGCCCGCCCGCCGTCGGCGTCGTCGACGACCGCCCGCCGTTGACCTTCCCGCCCGGCTTCCTCTGGGGCGCGGCCACCGCGGCGTACCAGATCGAGGGCGCGGCGGCCGAGGGCGGCCGGACCCCGTCGATCTGGGACACCTTCAGCCACACCCCGGGACGGGTCGTCGAGGGGCACACCGGTGACGTGGCCTGCGACCACTACCACCGGCTGGGCTCCGACGTCGCGCTGATGGCCGAGCTGGGGCTGAGGTCGTACCGGTTCTCGGTCTCCTGGCCGCGGGTGCAGCCGGGCGGCACCGGCCCGGCCAACGCCGAGGGGCTCGACTTCTACCGGCGGCTCGTCGACGAACTGCTGGGGCACGGGATCGAGCCGTGGCTGACCCTCTACCACTGGGACCTGCCGCAGTCGCTGGAGGACGTCGGCGGCTGGCCGGCCCGGGACACCGCCGCGCGGTTCGCCGACTACGCCACGCTGGTCGCCGACGCGCTCGGCGACCGGGTGCGCTACTGGACCACGCTGAACGAGCCGTGGTGCTCGGCGTTCCTCGGCTACGGCTCCGGGGTGCACGCGCCGGGCCGCTCGGACGGCGCGGACGCCGTACGGGCCGGACACCACCTGATGCTCGGCCACGGCCTCGCGGTGCAGGCGCTGCGCGCGGCCCGGCCGACCGCCGAGGTCGGGGTGACGGTCAACCTCTACCCGGTCACCCCGGCCAGCGCGGCGCCCGCCGACGTCGACGCCGCGCGGCGCATCGACGGGCTGGCCAACCGCTTCTTCCTGGACCCGCTGCTGCGCGGGTCCTACCCGGCGGACCTGATGGCCGACCTCGCCAAGGTCACCGACTTCGGGCACGTGCGCGACGGGGACCTGGCGACCATCTCCACCCCGCTGGACGTGGTCGGCGTCAACTACTACAGCCGCCACGTCGTCGCCGCGCCGGACCCCGACGCCGAGCCGGAGCCGTACTGGCGGGCGCCGTCGTGCTGGCCGGGCAGCGAGGACGTCCGGTTCGTCACCCGGGGCGTCCCGGTGACCGACATGAACTGGGAGATCGACGCCCCCGGCCTGGTGGAGACGCTGCGCCGGGTGCACGAGGAGTACACCGACCTGCCGCTCTACGTCACCGAGAACGGCTCGGCCTTCGTGGACGAGGTGGTCGACGGGCGGGTCGACGACACCGACCGGCTGGCGTACTTCGACGCCCACCTGCGCGCCGCGCACGAGGCGATCGAGGCCGGGGTGCCCCTGCGCGGGTACTTCGCCTGGTCGCTGATGGATAATTTCGAGTGGGCCTGGGGCTACACCAAGCGGTTCGGGATGGTCCACGTCGACTACGACAGCCAGGTCCGCATTCCCAAGTCCAGCGCCAGGTGGTACGCCGAGGTGATCCGACGCAACGGTCTGGCCGCACAATAGGCCAGGGCCAGCCATCAACGGGCGGCCCCGGCGCCACCCCGCACGGGGTGGCGCCGGGGCCGGTCCGCCGTCGGAGGAGCAGACAATGACAACGCAGCGCACCCGGTCGCTCGGGCGCCCGACCCTCGACGCCGTCGCCGCCCGCGCCGGCGTCGGTCGCGGGACGGTCTCCCGGGTGGTCAACGGCTCACCCCAGGTGAGCCCCGAGGCGCGCGCCGCGGTGCAGCAGGCCATCGCCGAGCTGGGGTACGTGCCGAACCGGGCCGCCCGTGCCCTGGTGACCCAACGCACCGACTCGATCGCCCTGGTGGTGTCGGAATCCGGCGACCGGGTCTTCACCGAGCCGTTCTTCGCCGGCATCGTCCGGGGCGTCAGCTCGGGGCTGCTGGAGACCCCGTTGCAGCTCTGGCTGGCCATGGTGCAGTCGCCGATCGAGCGGGAGCGGGTCGAGCACCACCTGACCAACCAGCACGTCGACGGGGTCCTGCTGCTGTCGCTGCACGACTCCGACCCGCTGCCCACCCTGCTGGAGGAGCGCGGCCTGCCCACCGTGCTCGGCGGTCGCCCGGCCCGGATGCTGCAACCCGGCGCGCAGCCCGCGTACTACGTCGACGTGGACAACGTGGGCGGCGCCCGACGGGCGGTGGAACACCTGGCCGGTCGGGGGCGGCGGCGCATCGCCACCATCGCCGGCCCGCAGGACATGGGCGCCGGCCTGGGCCGGCTGACCGGCTACAAGGAGGCGGTCAGGGCCGCCGGGGGCGGGGTCGACCCCGCCCTGATCGCGTACGGCGACTTCAGCGAGGGCAGCGGGGCCGCCGGCATGCGTCGGCTGCTGGAGGACTGCCCCGACCTCGACGCCGTCTTCGTCGCCTCCGACCTGATGGCGTTCGGGGCGCTGCGCGCGCTGCGCGAGGCGGGCCGACGGGTGCCGGAGGACGTCGCGGTGATCGGCTTCGACGACGCCCCGATCGCCCGGCAGGCCGAGCCGCCGCTGACCACGGTCTTCCAGCCGGTGGAGGAGATGGGCCGGCAGATGGCCCGCCTGCTGGTCAGCCGCATCCGCGGCGACGAGCTCCCGTCCCCCCACATCCTCCTGGACACCCAGCTCATCGAACGCGCCTCCGCCTAACCCACCCCACCCCACCCCACGCACCCCACCCACCCCACCTGCGGGTTGATCATGAAGTTGTTGCCCTCGACGTCGGCGTGTCGCGACAATAACTTCATGATCAACGGGCTGGGCTGGGCTGGGCTGGGCTGGGCTGGGCTGGGCTGGGCCGGGGGCGCGGGCGGGGGCGCGGTGTGGGTGTCTTGGGGTCAGTTGGACCAGCGGCGCAGTTCGCGCTTCGCCAGCGAGGAACGGTGGACCTCGTCGGGGCCGTCCGCCAGGCGCAACGTCCGCGACTGGGCCCAGAGGGCGGCGAGCGGGGTGTCCTGGCTGACGCCGGCTCCGCCGTACGCCTGGATGGCCTTGTCGATCACCCACTCGGCCATGGCGGGAGTAGCGATCTTGATGGCCTGGATCTCGGTGTGCGCGCCCTTGTTGCCGACCGTGTCCATCAACCAGGCGGTCTTGAGCACCAGCAGCCGGGCCTGCTCGATGCGCACCCGGGACTCGGCGATCCACTCGCGTACCACGCCCTGCTCGGCGAGCGGCCGGCCGAACGCGACCCGCTCGAGCGCCCGCCGGCAGAGCAGCTCCAGGGCCCGCTCCGCCATGCCGATGAGCCGCATGCAGTGGTGGATCCGGCCGGGACCGAGCCGGGCCTGGGCGATCGCGAAGCCGGTGCCCTCCGCCCCGACCAGGTTCTCCACGGGTACGCGGACGTCGGTGAAGTCGACCTCGGCGTGGCCGCCGTGCGAGGCGTCGCTGTAGCCGAACACCGTCATGCCCCGCCGCACGGTGACGCCCGGGGTGTCCCGGGGCACCAGGATCATGCTCTGCTGGCGGTGCCGGTCGGCCTCCGGGTCGGTCTTGCCCATCACGATGAAGATCTCGCAGCGCGGGTCCATCGCCCCCGACGACCACCACTTGCGCCCGTCGACCACGTAGTGGTCGCCGTCGCGGGTGATCCGGGTCGCGATGTTGGTCGCGTCCGAGGACGCCACCTCCGGCTCGGTCATGCAGAACGCGGAGCGGATCTCGCCCTCCAGCAGGGGCCGCAGCCAGCGCTCCTGCTGCTCCGGCGAGCCGAACTCGGCGAGCAGTTCCATGTTGCCCGTGTCGGGCGCGGCGCAGTTGAGCGCCTCCGGGGCCAGGTGCGGGCTGCGCCCGGTCAGCTCGGCCAGCGGGGCGTACTGGAGGTTGGTCAGGCCGGCGCCGTGGCGTGGGTCGGGGAGGAAGAGGTTCCACAGGCCGCGCTTGCGCGCCTCGGCCTTCAGCTCGGCCATCACCGGGGGCCGGGCCCACGGGTCGCCGGCGGCGGCCACCTGCGCGGCGTGCACCGGCTCGGCCGGGTACACGTGCTCGTCCAGGAACGCGGTCAGCTCGGCCCGCAGCTGCTCGGTGCGGGTGTCGTAGGCGAAGTCCATCAACGCTCCCTGGCGGCGGTCAGCCCGTGTTCGACCAGCGGTGCCACCATGTCGCCGATCCGGTCGAAGCCCTCGCCGAGCGTCTGCCCGAGCGTGTGCCGGTAGTGGATGCCCTCGCAGATGACCGCGAGCTTGAAGCAGCCGAGCGCGACGTGCCAGTGCAGCGGCCCGACGTCGACGTCGCCGCGCCCGGCGTACCGCTCGATCAGCTCCGTCCCGGTGGGGAACCCGGCGCGCGGGCCGAGCCCGTCGGCGACCGGGTTGCCGGCGGCCGATTCGCTGTCGCCGAGCACGTCCCAGTAGGTCAGCAGCAGCCCGAGGTCGGCCAGCGGGTCGCCGAGGGTGGCCATCTCCCAGTCGAGCACGGCCCGTACGGCCACCGGGTCGACGGTGGCGAGCAGGTTGTCCAGCCGGTAGTCGCCGTGCACGATCCGGCCGGCGTTGGCGCCCTCCGGCACGGTGCCGGCGAGCAGCTCCCGCAGCTCCTCGATGCCGGGCAGCGGCCGGCTGCGGGACCGGTCGAGCTGGCCGGCCCACCGGCGGACCTGCCGCGCGAGGTAGCCCTCCGGGCGGCCGAAGTCGCCCAGCCCGACCGAGGCGGGCTCGACCGCGTGCAGCGCGGCGAGGGTGTCCATCATCGCCAGCGCCAGCTCCCGCCGCTGGTCGGCGGTGAGCGGGTCGGTCTGGGCGCGGGTGCGCAACACCTCGCCGTGCACGCGTTCCATCAGGTAGAAGGGCGCGCCGATGACCTCGGCGTCCTCGCAGAGCAGCAGCGCGGCGGGCACCGGCACGTCGGTCGGCGCCAGCGCGGAGATCACCCGGTACTCCCGGGCCATGTCGTGCGCGGTGGCCAGCACGTGCCCGAGCGGCGGGCGGCGCAGCACGACCTCGTGCCCGCCGGCGTGCAGCAGGTAGGTCAGGTTGGACTTGCCGCCGGCGATCAGCCGGGCCCGCAGCGGACCGCCGGCCAGCTCGGGCCGGTGCCGGGCCAGGTGGGCGGCGAGTCGGTCGAGATCCAGCCCGCGGGGGGCGGCGGCGGGGCTGCTGCCCGGCCCGTGCGCGTCGACGGCCGGCTCGGTCATCCGATTAGTTGATGGCAGGTCCGCCATGTTGTCAAGGTCGGGAGTTGACCCTCGGGACATGCCACGGCAACAGGGGCGAAACGGCCACCGGCCAGGCTGGGGCCCAGCCTGCCGGCCAGCGGTGCCGGCCCGCCGAGCGGAGGGTTCAGACATGTTGCTGCGAGTTCGGGTCACCCTGCCGGACCGTCCGGGCACGCTCGGTCAGGTCGCGCGCACCATGGGCGTGTCCGGTGCGGACATCGTCCAGGTGGTCGTCCTGGAGCGGCTCGGCGGGCGGGCGGTGGACGACTTCACCGTCGTCTGGCCGGGCGCGGCGCGGGTCGAGCGGCTGCTCGCCGGGCTGGCGGCGATCCCCGGCGTCCGGGTGGACGGGGTGTGGCGGGCGATCGGCGCGCCCACCACCTCCGGGCAGGACGCCGAGCTGCTGGCCCAGGTCGCGGCCAACCCGGTCGACGGCGTCGCCACCCTGGTCGACGCCGTTCCCGGGCTGCTCGCCGCCGACTGGGCGGTCGCCGCGGTGGTGCCGGTGGACTGGGCCGCCCGGACCGGCGCCGCCGGGGAGGCGACCGTCGGGTACGCGAGCTGGCGGGCGCCCGTACCGCCGCCGCTGCCGGAGGTGACCCCGCTGCGGGCCCGGGCGATCAGCACGCCCGGCGGCGCGCACGTCGCGGTCGCGCCGTTCGGCCGGGCCGGCCTGGTGCTGGTGGTGGCCCGGGAGTGCGCCGGGACGCCGGCCGCGGCGGCGTTCCACGCCACGGAGGTGGACCGGCTGGCGCAGCTCGTCCGGGCCGCCGCGGTGATCCTCGGCGACCGGCTCGACCTGGTCGGGGCGCCGCCGGTGGCCGCCAAGCCCTGAGCCCGGCCGGCCGGGCGTCGGTCGGTGTGGCGCAGGTCGCGCGACGGAACCGGAGCCGTCACCCGGGGGCAACCGGCCCGCAACAGCGACGGGCGAGCCTCGTACGGGGGAAGGGAGCGGACCATGACGCTGTGGCGGATCCGGGCGACCGTGGACGACCGGCCGGGCTACCTGTCGGTGCTCACGGCCAGCCTGGCGTTGCGGGGGGTCAACATCCTCGCCGTGCAGGTGCACACCACCGAGCGGGGTGCCGTCGACGACTTCCTGGTCGACGCGCCGGACACGCTCGACGAGGCCGGCCTCGTCGCCGCCGTGCGGCGGGGGCGGGGCCGGGACTGCTGGGTGGCGCGCAGCGAGGCGCGCGGGCTCGCCGACCAGCCGACCCGGGCACTCGGCCTGGCCACCCGGCTGGTGCGGGACCCGGACGCGACCGGGGAGGCGCTGCGCGCCCTGCTCGGCGCGGACGCGGTCACCTGGCGACCCGCGTCGGCAGGCTGCGGCGGCGGGCTGGCCGACACCACCATGCTGCTGGACGACCCGGCCGGCGGGTCGTACGCGCTGCGCCGCGCCGTGCCGGGCTTCACCCCGGCCGAGTACGCCCGCGCCCAGGCCCTGGTCGAGCTGTCGGCCGCCGTCGCGCGCCGGGCCGCCGAGCAGGTCACCCTGGTGCTGCCCGACGGCGCCGAGGCGACCGTACGGCCCGCGACCGTCGACGACCTGCCCGGCGTGGTCGAGCTGCACGAGGGCTGCTCGCCGCACAGCCGGCACCGGCGTTACCTCGGCGGCGCGGGGACGCCGACCCCGGCCCGGCTGCGCCGGCTGCTGGAGCCGGCCCGGGGCGTGACCCTGCTCGCCACGGCCGGCGACGCCGGGGCGACGCAGCCGGCCGGCGGCACCGGGGCGGAGTCGGTGGTGGCGATGGCGAACCTGCTCGCCGAGGGCGACGAGGCCGAGGTGGCGCTGCTGGTCCGCGACGACTGGCAGCGTCGGGGCCTCGGCTCGGCCCTGCTGCGCCGGCTGGTCCGGCACGCCGAGCAGGCCGGCTACGCGGCCCTGGTGCTGCACGTCCACGCGGAGAACGCCCCGATGCTGCGCACCGTGCGGCGGCTCGGCCGGCCGACCCCGACCGAGCGGGACGGCGCCCTGGTGACCCTCACCGTCGCGCTCGTCGAGGGCGCGTCCGCGCGGCAGGGCTGAGTCGTCAGCCGTCGCCCGGACGGGACGGGTGAGCTGTCAGCCGTCGCCCGTGCGGCACGGGTGAGCTGTCAGCCGTCGCCCGTGCGGCGGCCCTGCACGCAGAACCGGTTGCCCTCCGGGTCGGCGAGCACCACGTACGGCGGCTCGGCGGGGTGCGGGTCGGCGGGATAGCGCGGCCAGTCGACCCGGCGGGCACCGAGCGCGACCAGCCGGGAGACCTCGTCGTCGAGGTCCACGTCGCCGGCGTCGAGGTCGAAGTGGATCCGGGGAAACTCCTCGGCCGGGCTCTCGCTGAGGTCCATGGCGAGGGCGGCGCCGGGCTGGCCGGGCGGATGGACGGCGGCCTGACGTGTCTCCGCCGCCGGGTGTCGGGAAGGGCACCCTGCGATCGCTGTGCGTCAACAGGGTGCCCTTCCTTGCACATCAGGTCGTCGGGTAGCTGTTGTAGTCGGGGAAGTTGCCGTAGAGGCGGCCGTCGCCGCCCTGGGTCACCGCGTGCACCAGCAGGTCGCCGCCGACGAAGGCGCCCTTCCAGGACGCGCCCCGGCCGCCGAACGGCTCGTCCCGGTCGCCCCGGGAACGCGGCTTGTTGATGCCGACCTTGAACGCCTGGAGGTCGACCGCGAGCTTGCCGGCCAGTTCCTCGTCGTCGCAGGCCAGCGAGGCGACCAGCGCGCCGTTCGAGGCGTTCATCGCGGCCAGCAGCTCGTCGGTGGTGTCCACCACGACGATGGTGTCGACCGGGCCGAACGGCTCGGCGTGCATGAGCCGGGACCGGCCGGGCGGGGCCAGCAGCACCGACGGGGCCACGTACGCGGAGGTGTCCTGCCCGTCGAGGAACGGCGCGCCGTGCAGCTTGCCCCGGTGCAGCGGCACGGCGCCGCCGCGTACGGCCTCGTCGACCTTGCGGCGCAGCTCGTCGGCCTTGGCGGCGCTGATCAGCGGGCCGAAGTCCAGCTCGGGCAGCGGGTCACCGGCGGTCCAGTCGTCGCCGACGGCGAGCGGGTGCCCGAACCGGACGGAGCGTACGACCGGCAGGTACATGTCGAGGAACTCGTCGACGAGGTCCCGCTGGACCACGAAGCGCGGGTACGCGGTGCAGCGCTGCTTGCCGTACTCGAAGCCCTTCTTCAGGTGCCCGGCGAGCAGGTCCCACTGGGAGAAGTTCCAGATGCCCCAGGCGTTGAGGCCCTCCTGCTCGATGAAGTGCCGCTTGTCGGAGTCGAGCAGCGCGGCGGCGACCTTGCCGCCGTTGGAGCGCCCGCCGACGAACGCCACCGCGCCGATCTCCGGCGCCCGGACCAGCACCTCGGACAGCTCCTCGCCGCCGCCGGAGACCAGGGTGGCGGGCAGCCCGGCCCGGCGCATCAGCGCGTGCGCGACGGTGAGGCAGACCGCCCCGCCCTGCGACGGGGTCTTGGCGATCACCGCGTTGCCGGCGAGCAGCTGCACCAGCTCGGCGTGCACGAGCACGCTCATCGGGTAGTTCCACGACGCGATGTTGCTGACCGGTCCCGGCAGCGGCTCCCGGCCGTCGGCGAGCATCCGGTCGATCTCGTCGACGTACCACCGGACGCCGTCGAGCGCCCGGTCCACGTCGGCGCAGGCCAGCCGCCACGGCTTGCCGATCTCCCAGACCAGCAGCAGGGCGAGCAGGTCGCGGTGGGCGGTGAGCGCGTCCAGGGCGTCGGTGACCCGGGCCTTGCGGTCGGCGAGCGGGGTGTCGGCCCAGGCCCGGTGCGCGGCGGCGGCGTGGGCGACCGCGGCGCGGGCGGACTCCGCGTCGAGGCGGGCCAGGTTGACGAGCACGGTGTTGTCCACCGGCGTGCGTACCGGGCTGGGGGTGCCCACCGCGTGCCAGTCGCCGCGGACGAGGTTGTGCAGGGTGGTGACACCGTCGACCGGGGAGCCGAACGCCTCGGGCGCGGCGGCCACCGCGCGGGCGAGGGTGTCGGACCAGGCGGTGCCGTCGGCGAGTCGTAGAGCCATCGCGATCTCCTCAGGTTGGCCGGGGGAGCGGCAACGTCGATGGCACCGCTGGTGTGGGCGTACTGTCGCGCGCCGGAAAGGGGCGGGCAACAGTACGTTCGTATGCCGGAACGCCAGGCCCGCCGCCCGCCCGGCCGGGACGCGCGTCTTCGCCCGACCATCCCGGCGGTGACCTGCCCGTACGCGGTAACTTGATCCATGTATCTCGATGGTGTGACGTGCGTCCGGTGTGCAGGTAAGGGCTTTCCTGTCGCCGCCCCCGCGCGGGCGCCCCGAGGTGGGCGTCTTCACAAACCGACAGCCGCCGCATTACATTGTCGGTCATCCATGGGAGCGCTCCCGGGCCCGTGGCACCCCCACCACCCTCGCCGGCACGCCCCGACCACGATCCCGCGCGCCGTCCCCGGTGCCGCCGGCGACGCCATCGACAGGAGCCCGTCATGCGTCACCCGAGACGTCCGCGCCGGCCGGGCGAGCAGCCCTGGCTGCCCCGCCTGCTGGCCGCCGGCAGCGCCCTCGCCGCCGGCCTCGCCCTCGCCGTCACCGCCCCGGCGCCCGCCTCCGCCGCGACGCCCGCCGCCGGGGGCGCCACGCGGACCGCGCCCCTTGCCGCCGCGGCGCCCGCCGCCGCCTTCAACTACGCCGAGGCGTTGCAGAAGTCGCTCTACTTCTACGAGGCGCAGCAGTCCGGCCCGCTGCCGGACTGGAACCGGGTCTCCTGGCGCGGCGACTCCGCGCTCACCGACGGCGCCGACGCCGGGCTCGACCTCACCGGCGGCTGGTACGACGCCGGCGACCACGTCAAGTTCGGCTTCCCCATGGCGTTCAGCGCCACCATGCTCGCCTGGGGCGCCGTCGAGTATCGCGCCGGCTACGTGGCCTCCGGCCAATTGCCGCACCTGCTCAACAACCTGCGCTTCGTCAACGACTACTTCATCAAGGCGCACCCGGCGCCCAACGTCCTCTACGGGCAGGTCGGCAAGGGCGACGACGACCACAAGTGGTGGGGCCCGGCCGAGGTGATGCCGATGGCGCGGCCCGCGTACAAGATCGACGCGAGCTGCGGCGGTGCGGACCTGGCCGGTGAGACGGCGGCGGCGATGGCCGCGTCGTCGATGGTCTTCCGGCCCACCGACGCCGCCTACGCCGACAAGCTGCTCGGCCCCGCCAGGCAGCTCCACACGTTCGCCGACACGGTGCGCAAGAGCTACCACGAGTGCATCACCGACGCGACCAGCTTCTACCGCTCCTGGAGCGGCTGGCAGGACGAGCTGGTCTGGTCCGCGATCTGGCTGCACCGGGCCACCGGCGAGGCCGCCTACCTCGCCAAGGCCGAGAGCGAGTACGACAAGCTCGGCACCGAGAACCAGAGCACCACGCGGTCCTACAAGTGGACCATCGCCTGGGACAACAAGCAGTTCGGGGCGTACGTGCTGCTGGCCAACCTGACCGGCAAGCAGAAGTACGTCGACGACGCCAACCGCTGGCTGGACTACTGGACCGTCGGCGTCAACGGGCAGCGGGTGCCGTACTCGCCCGGCGGAATGGCGGTGCTCGACTCGTGGGGCGCGCTGCGCTACGCGGCGAACACGTCCTTCGCGGCCCTCGTCTACAGCGACAAGACCACCGACGCCACCCGCAAGGCCCGCTACAAGGACTTCGCCGTCCGGCAGATCAACTACGCCCTCGGTGACAACCCGCGCGCCTCCAGCTACGTCATCGGCTTCGGCGCCAACTCCCCGAAGAACCCCCACCACCGCACCGCGCACGGCTCCTGGTGGGACAGCCAGACCGTGCCCGTCGAGACCCGGCACACCCTCTACGGCGCGCTGGTCGGCGGCCCGTCGGCGGCCAACGACGCGTACACCGACAGCCGGTCGGACTACGTGATGAACGAGGTCGCGACCGACTACAACGCCGGCTTCAGCTCCGCGCTGGCCCGGCTCGCCCAGGAGTACGGCGGCACCCCGCTCGCCGGCTTCCCCCGCGCCGAGACGCCGGACATCGACGAGCTGACCGTGGAGACCACGGTGATGCAGGCCGAGCCGCGCGCCACCGGCCTCAAGGCCATCGTCTACAACAAGTCCGCCTTCCCGGCCCGCGCCCTGACCGACGGCAAGTTCCGCTACTACTTCCGCCCCGACGGCACCGGCCCGGTCACGGTCACCCCCGGCTACACCCAGGGCTGCCCGTCGCCGTCCACGGCCAGGCAGTTCTCCGGCGACATCTGGTACGTCGAGGTGGACTGCACCGGGCACACCATCGCGCCCGCCGGTCAGTCGCAGCACCGGATGGAGGTGCAGTTCAAGATCGGCGTGCCCGAGGGCGGCACCTGGGACCCGACGAACGACCCGTCGTACCAGGCGGCGGCCGGACCGAACCGGAAGGTCACCCTCCACTCCGGCGCCACCCGGGTCTGGGGCGAGGAGCCCGGCCCGGCCACCCCGGACACCACCGCGCCGACCGTGCCCGGCACCCCCGTCGCCTCGGCCGTCACCGCGACCGGGCTGACCCTGACCTGGCCCGCGTCCACCGACGCCGGCGGCAGCGGGCTGGCCGGCTACGAGGTCACCCAGGCGCAGGTCGGCAGCGACGCGCTCGTCCTGCTCAACTCGGCCACCAACACCCTGGCCGTGACCCGGCTGCTGCCCGAGCGGACGTACCGGTTCACGGTGCGGGCCCGCGACGGGGCCGGCAACCGCTCGGCCGCCTCGCCCGCGGCCGAGGTGACCACCCCCGCCGCGCCGGCCCCCGACACCGTCGCGCCGACCCGTCCCGGCACCCCGACCGCCTCGGCGGTCACCGCCACCGGGCTCACCCTGAGCTGGGCCGCGTCGACCGACAACGTCGGCGTCACCGGCTATCGCGTCTACCGGTCGGCCGCCGGCGGGGACACGCTGGTCGGCTCGCCCACCGGCACCACGCTGGCGGTGACCGGGCTGACCGCCGCGACCGCGTACCAGTTCCACGTGCTGGCCGTGGACGCGGCCGGCAACGCCTCGGCGGCGTCCGCGCCGGTCGCCGTCACCACCGCCGACCCGCCCGCGTCCGGCGGCTGCGCCCTGACCTGGACGACCAGCGGCTGGGACAGCGGCTTCACCGCGAACGTCACCCTCACCAACACGGGCACCACCGCGATCGACGGCTGGACGCTCGCCTTCACCTTCCCCCACGCCGGCCAGAAGGTCGGCCAGGGCTGGTCGGCGACGTGGACCCAGACCGGCGCCGCCGTCACCGCCACCAACCTCTCCTACAACGGCCGGCTCGCGCCGGGCGCGTCGACCAGCTTCGGCTTCAACGGCACCCACACCGGATCGAACCCGAAGCCCGCCGCATTCACCCTCAACGGCACCCCCTGCACCGTCTCCTAGCCTGACCCCCGGTGGCGCTGTCCGCGCCACCGGCGGGCTGGCGCGGACGTCACCGTCCGGGCCCGGGCGATCTTGGACAGTTGCCGTTCCGCGAGAACGGCAACTGTCCAAGATTCACCTCTCGGGGCGCCAGCCAGCCGCGAGCAAAGCGCGGCGGAGGGAGTCGGCTACCTCGTCGGGGCGGGCGCGGACCAGCCACGCCGGGAAGCGGAGGATGCGGTCCCCCGAGGTCCAGACATCGTTCTGGCGCCTCATGTCGGCCGCCCAGTGCCGGACGTCCATGTGGTGCGCGCCGTCGATCTCGACGTGCAACCCCCACTCCCGCCAGTACGCGTCGAGCCACCGCGTCCGCCCGGAGGCGTCGGCGCGCCGCTGCTGAAGGCGGGGCGCGGGCAGGCCGTGGCGGCGGCAGAGCCGGACGAAGTCGATCTCCGAGAGCGCCTCCGCGCCACCGGCGATGTCGGCCACGGTCTGCCGGATCAGCGCCCGCCGACGGGCCCGGGGCAACGCGTCCAGCACCGCCGACAACTCCTCCGGCGTGACCCGTCGCTGCTGACAGCCGGCCGCCAGCGCCGCCTGCGCCTGGTCGACGGTACGGGCCCAGCCGGCCGCGTCCACCAGTGCCCGGGCGGTGGTGGTGCGCGGCGGTCGGGCGAGCTGGAGATGCGCCGGTGGCAGCACCGACGCGCGGTGCACGACGACCGCCGGCATGTCGATCGGCAGCCGGCGCAGCACGGTGCGCCCCGCCCGCCGGTGCGCCGGCACGAGCACGTGCAGCGGCTCGCGCCGCAGTCCGCGTACGCCCGCCTCGGCGGCAGCCGTTGGGCCGGCCAGGACAGCACCGGAGCCCGCGGCGAGCACGGCCACCCACAGCTGCTGGTCCCGGGTCAGCCGGCCGTTGCCCAGCAGCACGACGCCCCGGCAGATCGCGCGCCACCGCCCGGAGCGCACGCGTCCGCGTACGGTGCCCTCGGTCAGCGACCGGGTCACCTGGGCGGTGGTCACGACGCCGGCCTGCGCGAACGCCAGCCAGTCGAGCCCGTTGGCCTCGTCGGCCGGGAGGTCGGGGTACACCCGTCGCAGCCTCGCCGCCGGCCGCCCCGCCCGCTGCCCCGCGCGAGGATCCCGGGCGGTAGCCGCCCGCGATTCGGGGCATTCCCTCCTGATGGAGTTGCTGACGGTGGGGCACGGGGCGGCGGACCGGGAGCGGCTGGGCGAGCTGCTGACGGGGGCCGGGGTCGCGCTCGTCGTGGACGTGCGGCGGTTCCCGGCGAGCCGGACCAACCCCGACGTACGCCGGGAGGAACTGGCCCGCTGGCTGCCGGCGGCCGGCGTGGACTACCGCTGGGAACAGCGCCTCGGCGGCCGGCGGCACACCCCGGCCGGCACCGACGAGCCGGACACCTGGTGGACTGTGGCCGCCTTCCGGGCGTACGCGGCGTACACCCGTACCGCCGACTTCCGGGCGGCGCTGGACGCGGTGCTGGCCGACGCGGCGGCCCGGACCACGGCGGTGATGTGCAGCGAGAGCGTCTGGTGGCGCTGCCACCGGCGGCTGATCGCCGACGTCGCCGTGCTGGGGCGCGGCGTGCCGGTGTCCCACCTGATGCCCGACGGCCGGCTCACCCCGCACCGCCCCGCCGAGGGCGCCCGCCGGCTGCCGGACAGCGACCTGATCTGGGACGCCTGAGAAACTCCCCGCCGGACCCACCCGCGCGGCCACCGCCGGGCGTGCTCCGTGTCAGGAGGTGGGCGTGGACCCTGAGGAGTCGTTCCGGGCGTACGTGTCCGGGCGGATCGCGGCGCTGTCCCGGGCGGCGTGGCTGCTGACCGGTGACCAGCACCAGGCCGAGGATCTCGTGCAGCTCACGTTGGTCCGGGTGGCTCGGCACTGGGAACGGGTGAGCGCGGCCGGCGACCCCGAACCGTACGTCCGGCGGACCATGTACACCCAGCACGTCTCGCTCTGGCGGCGTCGCTGGCGGGACGTGGACCTGCGCGCGGACCCGCCGGAGCGGGCGATGCCCGACGGGACCGCCGGCGTCGCCCGCGCGATGGTCGTCCGTGCCGCACTGGCCCGGCTCGCCCCACGCCAACGGGCCGTGCTGGTGCTGCGCTTCTTTGAGGACCTCACCGAGGCGGAGACCGCTGATGCGCTCGGCTGCTCGGTCTCGACCGTCAAGAGCCAGACGCGGGACGCCCTGGCGCGGCTGCGGGCACACGCCCCCGAGCTGGCCGACCTGGTCGGCGTCACCACCCGGGAGGACCGATGAGCGACGAGTTGCGTACCGCGCTGCGTGAGCTGGGCGAGCGGATGCCGCCGGCCCGGCTGCCCGGCGACCCGTGGGCCACCGGGCGGCGGCAGCGGCGGCGGGCTCGCTGGCGTACCGCCGGGGCGGTGCTGGTGGCGGTGCTGGCCTGCGCGCTCGGCGTGCCGGCCGGGCTCACGGCCCCGGGCCCGTGGGCGACGCCGGCGGCGGCCCCGGACGGTGTGCCGGAGCGGATCGGCCTGCCGTACATGTGGCAGGCCACCGTGCAGCAGGACCCGCCCGGGCCGGCCTCGCTGCTGTTCAGCGGCGGCGGCCTCGGCCTGCGCGGTGTCGACGGCCTCGACCACGAGGGCAAGGTCGCGGTCCTCGGCCGCGACGGCCGGTACCGGATGTTGCTCTACGGCGGCCGGGAGACTGTCGCGGGGGAGGAGGTGCTGCTCTCCCCGGACGGCCGCTACGTCGCCGACAGTTTCACCGACGGCTGGGTGGGCGTCACCGACCTCACCGACGGCAGCCGCCGGGTCTTCACCGGCTGGGCCGGTAGCACCTGCTGCGGCACACCGGTGGCCTGGGCGCCCGACGGCAGCGCGCTGCTCGTCCTGCACCACTCGGCGGAACCCGCGGACCACGACGCCGAGGACGACCGCCGGCCCAGCCGGCTGGTGCTGTTGGAGCTGGCCAGCGGTGCCACCAGGGAACTCGGGCCGGAGCTCGGCGACCGGTGGAGCGTGCGGACCGGCTCGCTGGCCGCCTTCTCCCCGGACGGTTCACGGATCGTGGTCAGCGTGGGCGAGGAACTGGTCATGCTCGACCGCAACGGGGAGTCGTCCTGGTCCAGGCGGCTGGGGCCGGACCGTCGGCTCGCCGGGATCGGCGCGTTCACCCCCGACGGCTCGGCCGTCGCCGTGCTCCACCTGGACGGCTGCCTGGCCCCGTGCGACGCGGACCAGCGGGCCGCGCGCACCTGGCGGGTCGAGTACGTCGACGCCGCCACCGGACGCGACGGCGCCGGCCCCGCGCTCCCGCCGGTACGCGGGCAGGCACTGCGAGCGCTCGGCTGGCAGGGTGGGACCGACCTGGTGGCGTTGCGCTACGAGCCGGAGCCGGGCACCAGCACGACCGAACTCCCGGACTGGAACGACACCGGCTACTGGGAGACCGGGCACGTCCAGCTGGTGGCCCTGCGCCCCGACGGTCACGTCGAGACGCTGCTCGACCCGCCCGGCCAGGTGTGGGCGATGGACGTGGCACGTGACCTGCTGGTGGCCGGCCGGTTCGGTGCCCCGGCGACCGACCCTCGTCCGTTCCCGGCCCGGCCGGTCATTCTGCTCGTGGCCATGCCGCCGGCCCTGGTGGTCGCGACCGTGGTGGGACTGGTGCTGCTCTGGCGGCGACACCGGCGGCACCGGCGGTGGCCGCGGACGCACCGCCCCGCCCCGCCGGGCCGCTGACGGGGCTCGACCCGGGTGGGTCAGTCGGCCAGTTCGTCGGCGAGCAGGTCCATCAGCAGCCCGTCGTGCCAGCGCCCGTCCTCGCCGCGTTCGTAGCGGCGCAGCACCCCGACGGGGCGGAAGCCGACCTTCGCGTACGCCCGGACGGCCGCCGTGTTCGCCGCCGCCGGGTCGATGGTGAACCGGTGGTGGCCGTGCTCGTCGATCAGGTGCCGGACCAGGGTGCGGATCGCGTCCCCGCCGAGCCCGGCGCCGCGTACCGCCGGGTCGAGGAAGACGTCCATGCTGGCGTGCCGGTAGTCGGGGTCGTCCTCGGCGTACCACTGGATCGCGCCGACCACCCGGCCGTCGTGCTCGATCGCGTACACCGACAGGGCCTCGTCGGCGAGGTCGGCCCGGACGGCCGCGACCAGGTCGTCGCCGCCGCGCCACCAGCGCCGGACCTCCGGGATGGCCCGGATCGCGGCGAGCGCCGGCACGTCCCCGGCGCCCGCCGGCCGCAGGGTCACCGCCCGGCCGCGCAGCATCCCCCTCAGCCCCGGATCTCGCCGTGCTCGACGCAGACCGCCGCCCAGCCGACCGGCAGCACCTGCACCTTCATCCGGCGGCGGCAGTGCGCGCAGAAGCGCGGCGGCTCCAGCACCCGGGCCGCCGCGCACCCGTCGTGCGAGCCGGCCGCCACGGCCTCGCCGCAGCGGTCGCACCAGGCGGCCGACGCCCCGCCGGCCGCTGTCGCCGCGTCACTCGTCGTCACCGGGGCGCTCACAGCGTCGCGGAGAGCGCCTTGACCGGCATCTTCAGGTCGTCGAGCAGCTCCAGGTCGGACGTCGCCGGCCGGCCCAGCGTGGTCAGGTAGTTGCCGACGATGACCGCGTTGATGCCGCCGAGCAGGCCGTCGCGGGTGCCCAGGTCACCGAGGGTGATCTCCCGGCCGCCCGCGTACCGCAGGATGGTGCGCGGCATGGCCAGCCGGAAGGCGGCGATGGCGCGCAGCGCGTCCTTGCCCTCCACCACCGGCCGGTCGCCCAGCGGGGTGCCGGGGCGGGGGTTGAGGAAGTTCAGCGGCACCTCGTGCGGGTCCAGCTCGGCGAGCTGCGCGGCGAACTCGGCCCGCTGCTCCACCGTCTCGCCGAGGCCGAGGATGCCGCCGCAGCAGACCTCCATGCCGGACTCGCGGACCATCCGCAGGGTCTCCCAGCGCTCCTCCCAGGAGTGCGTGGTGACCACGTTGGGGAAGTAGGAGCGGCAGGTCTCCAGGTTGTGGTTGTAGCGGTGCACGCCCATGTCGACCAGCTCGTCGACCTGCTCCTTGCTGAGCATGCCCAGCGACGCGGCCACCTGGATGTCGACCTCGGCCTTGATCGCGGCGACGCCCTCGCGCATCTGCTTCATCAGCCGGGCGTCCGGGCCGCGTACGGCCGCCACGATGCAGAACTCCGTCGCCCCGGTCGCCGCGGTCTGCTTCGCCGCCTCGACCAGCGAGGGGATGTCCAGCCAGACCGACCGGACCGGGGAGGTGAACAGGCCGGACTGCGAGCAGAAGTGGCAGTCCTCCGGGCACCCGCCGGTCTTCAGCGAGACGATCCCCTCGACCTCCACCTCGGGCCCGCACCAGCGCATCCGCACCTCGTGGGCGAGCTGGAGGGCGGCGGGCAGCTGCTCGTCGGGCAGGTTCAGCACGGCGAGGACGCCGGCCTCGTCGAGACCGACGCCGTTCTCCAGCACCTGGGTTCGGGCCTGGTCGAGGATCTCTGGCATGGCTCGTACCCTACAAGGCCACCTGGCCGGGACGAACGGCCCGCGTGTCGGCACCCGGACGCAGGGGTGGACACGCCGGGCGCTGGCCGGCGGGTGGTAATTTCGCCCGGCGGAAGCGGCCGACGGCGGCCGGCCGGGCGGCGTGGGGGTGACGGTGGCGGACTGGCTGGCGGCGCTCGACCGCCGTGCCGAACTGCGCGCGAAGGCGGGGCTGACGCGCCGGCTGCGGCCGCGGGCCGCCGGCGACGCCGTGGTCGACCTGGCCGGCAACGACTACCTCGGCCTGGCCACCCACCCCGAGGTCACCGCCGCGGCGGCGCGGGCGCTGTCGGCGTACGGGCTGGGGGCCACCGGGTCGCGGCTGGTGCGCGGCTCCACCGATGCCCACCACGCGCTCGAGGACGCCCTCGCCGACTGGCTCGGCGCTGAACGGGCCCTCGTCTTCTCCTCCGGGTACCTGGCGAACCTCGGGGCGGTCCGGGCGCTGGTGCGGCCCCGTACGCTGCTCGTCTCCGACGCCCACAACCACGCCTCCCTGATCGACGGCTGCCGGATCTCGGGCGCGGAGACCGTGGTGACCCCGCACGCCGACGTCGCGGCGGTGGCCGCCGCGCTCGCCGCCGCGCCCGGCCGGCCGGCGGTGGTCGTCACCGAGTCGGTCTTCTCCGTCGACGGCGACCTCGCCCCGCTGGCCCGGCTGCACGCCGTCGCCCGGGAGCACGGCGCGCTGCTGCTGGTCGACGACGCGCACGCCCTCGGGGTGACCGGCCCGGCCGGCGCCGGGGGTGTGGCCGCCGCCGGCCTCGCCGGCCAGCCCGACGTGGTCGTCACCGCCACCCTCTCCAAGGCCCTCGGCGGCGCGGGTGGGGTGGTCGCCGGGCCGGCGGAGTTCGTCCGGCACGTGATCGAGACCGGCCGGACCTTCATCTTCGACACCGCGCTGCCCCCGGCCGTGGCCGCGGGCGTACACGCCGCCGTCGGGCTGGCCCGCGCCGGCGACGACCTGCGCGCGGAGCTGGCCGAGCGGGCCGCCCTGGTCGTCCGCCGGCTGGGCGCTGCCGGGCTGGCGGTCTCCGCCCCCGACGGCGCGGTCGTCTCGGTCACCGCCCCCGGCCCCGAGGCGGCGAGCGCCTGGGCGGCCGACTGCCGCGACCGGGGGGTCGCCGTCGGCTGTTTCCGGCCCCCGTCCACGCCGGACGGCCGGTCCCGGCTGCGGCTGACCATCGGCGCCGGCATCCCCCGGGCGGACTTCGATCGGGCCCTGGAGACCATCGTGGAGGCAGCACCATGACCGGGCCGTGGCGCGGGCCGGTGCTGGTGACCGGCACCGACACCGACGTCGGCAAGACGGTGGTCACCGCGGCGATCGCGGCCGCCGCGCAGGCGGCCGGCCTGCGGGTCGCGGTGGTCAAGCCCGCCCAGACGGGTACGGCCGGCGGCGAGCCGGGCGACGTCGACGCGGTCAACCGGCTGGCCGCCCCGCTGACCGGCCGGACCCTGGCCAGCTTCCCCGACCCGCTCGCCCCGCTGGCGGCGGCCCGGGTCGCCCAGTTGGAGCCGCTGGAGCTGGACACCGCCGTCGACGCGGTCCGCGAGGAGGCCGACAAGCACGACCTGGTGCTCGTCGAGGGCGCGGGTGGCCTGCTCGTGCCGATGGGGCTGTGGCCGGAGGGGAAGCCCTGGACGGTGGCGGACCTGGCGGTGGCGCTGGGCTGCCCGGCCGTGGTGGTGACGCGGGCCGGTCTGGGCACCCTGAACCACACGGCGCTGACGCTGGAGGCGCTGGAGCGCCGGGCGGTGCCGGCCGGCGTGGTGGTCGGCGCGTGGCCGGCCGCGCCGGAGCTGGTGCACTGGGCCAACCTGACCGACCTGGTGCCGAACCTGCTGGGCGCCCTGCCGGCCGGGACCGGGGCGATGGATCCGGGGGTCTTCCGCCGGTCCGCGTCCGGCTGGCTCACCCCCGCCCTGTACGGGGTGCTCGACGACTGGCGCGCGTGGGCCGAGGAGATCAGCTGAGCACCTGACTTTCGTCGGTGCCGGCGCAGGTCGGGCGTGGGTAGCCTGACCGCCGTGGGGAACTGGTGGTCCGGCCGGGTGGGCGGCGCGGTGCGGTCCCGGGAGGTCGTCCGGCGGCGGCTCGGCGACCTGCTCCTGTGGGCGACGACCGCTGCCCCGATCGCGTACGCGCTTGTCACCCCGCCGCACTCGGGGCAGGCCACCGCCCGGCTGGCCGGCGCGCTGCTGCTGCTCACGGTGGCGGTCGCGGTGAGCCGGCGATGGCCGGTGGCCGCCCTGGTCGTCGTGGTGCTCGGGTCGCTGCTGGACGGCAACTTCCTCTTCGCGATCCCGGTGTTCAGTTATCTGACCGGTCGCCGCAGCGCCACCGCCCGCACGGCCGCCGTCGCCTTCGCCGTGCTCGCGGCCGGCGGCACCGTGCTCAACCTGGGGCTGCTCGGCACCGGCGCGGCCACCTGGTTCCTGCTCGCCTCCGTGCTGCTCTTCGCCGGGGTGTTCCCATGGCTCGTCGGGCGGTACCGGCGCCAGCAGGCCGTGCTGGCCGACGCCGGCCGCCGGCACGCCGAGGCGCGGGACCGGGAGCGGCGGGGTGCCGCCGAGCGGATCCGGCTGCGGGAGCGGGCGCGCATCGCCCAGGAGATGCACGACTCGCTCGGGCACGACTTGAGCCTGATCGCCCTGCGCGCCGCCGCGCTGGAGGTCGCGGGTGACCTCACGCCCCGGCACCGGGCCGCCGCCGGAGAGCTGCGGGCCAGCGTCGCCGCCGCCACCGAGCGGCTGCACGGGATCATCGGGGTGCTCCGGGAGCCGGACGGCGCGGCGACCACCCGGCCGGCCGACGAGAGCGTCATCGAGCTGGTCGACGGGGCCCGGGAGGCGGGCATGGCGGTGCGCCTGGACGGCGCGGACGCCCTGGCGCAGCTGCCACCGATGGCCGCGCACGCCGCGCACCGGGTGGTCCGCGAGGCGCTGACCAACGCCGCCCGGTACGCCCCCGGCGCGGCGGTCACCGTCGTCCTGCGCGGCGACGGCGACCAGGTCGAGGTGGCCGTCGTCAACGCGCCGCCACCGGCCGGGCCGCTGCCGGGCCCGCCGTCCACCGGTTCCGGCCTGCTCGCCCTCGCCGAGCGGGTCCGGCTCGCCGGCGGCGTCCTGACGACCGGTCACCAGGACGGTGGCGGCTTCGCCGTCCGTGCCCGCCTGCCGGCGGCGGCCCGGGCGGGCGCCGACGCCCTCCCGTCGGGTGGAGGCGACTCCGACTCCGGCCCCGGCAGCGGCCGGTGGTCGGCGGGCGGCTGGTCGGCGGATGGCTGGTCGGCGGGCGAGGCGGACGAACCGGGGTTTCCGGTCGCCCCGGGTGCGGGCGCCGACGCGTCGGACGGCGGGTCGCCGGGGGAGCGGTCGGGCGAGGCCGAGCGGCGGCTGCGCGACGCCCGCCGGCGGGTCCGGCTCAGCCTGCTGACGGCCCTCGGCGCCCCGGCGGGCCTCGCGCTGGTCCTCTCCCTCGTCTACTACCCGGTCGCCACCGCCGGTACGGTCCTCGACGACGGGGCCTTCGCGCGGATGCCCGTGGGCGCGCAGCGCGCCGAGCTGACCGGGCTGCCCCGACGGCAGTCGGCCCCGCCCGCCGGGACGGCGCGTCCCGGCTGCGAGCACTACACCGACGGCAACTTCCCCCTGGCCCAGCCGACGTGGCGGCTCTGCTTCGTCGAGGGCCGGCTGGTCAGCAAGGAGCGGATCGACGGATGAACGCCGACACGGCCGACACGGCCGGCCCGGTGCGGGTCGTCCTCGCCGACGACGAGGCGATGATCCGGGCCGGTGTCCGCGCCATCCTGGCCACCGATCCGGGCATCGAGGTGGTGGCCGAGGCCGGGGACGGCCGGGCCGCGGTGGAACTCGTCCGGGCGCACCGGCCCCGGGTGGCACTGCTGGACATCCGGATGCCGAGGCTGGACGGGCTCTCCGCCGCCGCCGAGATCCGCCGGCTCGTGCCGGAGACGGCGACGCTCATGCTGACCACGTTCGGCGAGGACGACCACGTCGCCCGGGCGCTCGGGCACGGGGCGAGCGGATTCCTGCTCAAGGCCGGCGACCCACGCGAATTGATCGCAGGGGTACATGCCGTCGCCGACGGCGGCGCGTACCTGTCACCGCAGGTGGCCCGCCGCGTCATCGAGCTGGGCGGTGAGCGGCTGGCTCGCCGGCCGGTGGCCCGGGACCGGCTGGCGGGGCTGACCGAGCGAGAGCGGGAGGTGCTCGCGCTGGTCGGGGCGGGCCTGTCCAACGCCGAGATCGCCCGCCGGCTGCACCTGGTCGAGGGGACCGTGAAGAGCTACCTGACGAGCGTCTTCACCCGGCTCGAAGTGCGCAACCGGGTGCAGGCGGCGATCCTCGCGTACGAGGCGGGGCTGGTCGAGCCCACCGGCTGACCCGCCCCGCCCCGACGTCCTCGCACGTCCTGGCGTCTCGCGTCCTGGGCGCCTTACGTGTCTTGGGCGTCTCACGCGTTCGGGCGTCTCACGCGTTCGGGCGTCTCACGCGTTCGGGCGGCTTACGCGTTCGCCCGGCTTACGCGTCGCGGCGGCGCAGCGCGGCGCGGCCCAGCAGCAGCGCCGCGCCGGCCCAGCCGGCGAGCAGGAGCAACCCGACCTGCGCCGGGTACGGGTCGGTGTCCCCGGCCAGGAAGTGCCCGCCAGCGACCCCCGGGAAGGCGTCCGCGATCCGGTTGAGCACGGCGATGTCCGGTTCCTGCAACGACAGCGGGACGATCATCAGCGTGGCGACGAGCACGATCAGGGTGAGCACCGCGCTGCGCAGGGCCGCGCCGAGCCCGAGGGCCAGCACGCCGACCAGCGCCAGGTAGGTCGCCACCGCCAGCACGTCGCCGACGGTGCCGCCCGCCGGCGCGGCGCCCCAACGGCCGAGCACCGGCCGCGCCACCAGCGCGCCGACCGCGCCGAGCAGCAGCCCGAGCGCGAACGTCACCGCCCCGGTCACCACGGCCTTGGCCAGCAGCACCCGGCCGCGCGACGGCGTGCACTGCAAGGTGGTACGGATCGTGCCGCTGGTGAACTCGCTGGTGATCACGAGCAGGCCCAGCGCCAGCACGGCGTACTGGGTCAGCTCGACCGAGCCGATCACGACGCTGCCGACGGTGACGATTCCGGCGTCGTCGGCCGGGTCGTCGTTGGTGTTCGCGTTGGCGGCGTAGATGGCCAGCTGACCGGCGGTGGCGGCCATCAGCAGCACCCCGGCCAGCAAGGACCACCAGGTGGAACGCACGGACCACACCTTGGTCCACTCGGCGGAGATCGTGTTCATCGTGCCTCGCTCACGGTCGGGGTGCCGGCGTACTCGACGCTGTCGGCGGTCAGTTCCATGAAGGCCTGTTCCAGTGACGCCCCGTGCGGGCTGAGCTCGTGCAGCCGCACTCCCAGCTCGTACGCCAGGTCGCCGATCCGCTCGACGGTGGCGCCGGTGACGGTCAGCCCGTCCGGACCGGCCGGCTCGACGGCGGCCCCGGCGGCGGTGAGGCGCCCGGCGAGGGCGGCGAGGCCGGCCGGCTGCGGGCTGCGTACGCGCACCGCCACCGCGCTGCCGGCGATGACCTCGTCGATCGGGGCGTCGGCGAGCAGGCGACCCCGGCCGATCACCACGAGGCGGTCGGCGGTGAGCTGCATCTCGGTCATCAGGTGGCTGGAGACGAAGACCGTCCGGCCCTCGTCGGCCAGGGACCGCATCAGCTGCCGGACCCAGCGCACCCCGTCCGGGTCGAGGCCGTTGACCGGCTCGTCGAACATCAGCACCGGCGGGTCGCCGAGCAGCGCCCCGGCGATGCCGAGCCGCTGGCCCATGCCGAGGGAGAGGGTGCGGCCGGGCTTGGCGGCGGCACGGGCGTCCAGCCCCACCGTGGCGAGCACCTCGTCCACCCGGCGGTCCGGTATCCCGTTGCTGCGGGCCATCGCGAGCAGGTGCGCCCGACCCGAGCGGGCGGGATGCACGGCCCGGGCGTCGAGCAGCGCGCCGACCTCACGCAGCGGGCGCCGCAGTTCCCGGTACGCCCGCCCGCGCACGAGCGCCTGCCCGGCGGTGGGCCGGTCCAGCCCGAGGATCATCCGCATGGTGGTGGACTTGCCCGCGCCGTTCGGGCCGAGGAAGCCGGTGACCCGTCCCGGCCCGATGTCGACGGTCAGGGCGTCGACAGCGGTCGTGCTCCCGAACCGCTTGGTCAACCCACGTAATGTGATCATGCGCCGACGCTAGGTCCGGAACCCCCGCCCCGACCGCGCCCGAACGGCACCACCCTCCACTGACTTTCGTCGAGTCCCGCCGCCACCTCTCCACACGGGGCCGCCGCCTCTCCCACGCGGCCGCCACCTCGCCCACGAGGGCCGGCGCCTCGCCCACCCGGGCCGCCGCCGCGACCTGCTCACCGCCCGCCGACGCAGCCCCCGCCACCGCCTCGCCGATGGTGATCAGGACGCCATGGACCTTAAAACCGCCGGCAAAGGTCCATGGCGTCCTGATCACCGAGCCGCGTGCCGCTCACCGAGCGGGGTGTGTCCGTTGGCGGGCCACCGGGGCCACCCCGGAGAGCACGTCACCCCGGGCCGGTGCGGTACGGCGTCCGTGGGCCGGTCAGCGGCGGCGGACGACGAAGGCGTCGGGCATCCGGAAGGTCAGGTTGTCCGGGCACCACGGCTCGCGGACGACGCTGACCCCGTCCAGCAGCGCGGCGGTCTCCGCGACCACCACCGCCGCCTCCATCCGGGCCAACTGGTCGCCGACGCAGCGGTGCGCGCCCGCCCCGAAGGCCAGGTGCCGGCGGGAGCCGCGTTGCCCGGGCCGTAACTCGTCCGGCGCGTCGACGGTGGCCGGGTCGCGGCCGGCGCGGGCCAACCAGAGCACGATGCTGGTGCCCGCCCGCACCGCCGTCCCGCCCAGCGTGGTGTCCACCGTCGCCACCCGTCGCCAGGTCACGATCGGCGGCTCCAGCCGCAGCCCCTCCTCGACGACGTCGGCGACCGCGACGGTGCCGTCGCGCAGGCCGGCCAGCACGGCTGGCTCGCCGGTCAGCCGGTGCAGCAGCAGGGTGAGGAACTGCGAGGTGGTCTCCTGACCGGCCACCAGCAGGAAGAACAGCGCGCCGACCACCACGTCGGGCGGGTGCCCGGCGGCCCGCAGCGACCCGGCCAGCCCGCCCCCGGTCGCGGCGAACTCCCGCAGCACCCGGTGGAAGCGGCCCACCTCGGCGGCGAGGGCCTGCTGCCGTTCGGCGTCCAGCGGCGCCCAGAACAGTTCCAGCGCGGCGCGGGCGAACTCCTTGACCGCGCTGACCGGCGCGTCCGGCAGCTCGACCAGCCGGGCCAGCACCAGCAGCGGCAGGTCGGCGGCGAGCCGGGCGTGCAGGTCCACCGCCCCGCCGGCGTCCAGGGTCGCGGCGATCCCGCGGACGCGCTCCCGGACCAGGTCGGTCAGCCAGGGCCGCTGCGCGGCGACCCGCGTCGGGTGCAGGGCGTCGGCGACGATCGCCCGGATCGCCGGGTGGCTGGCGCCGCCGTTGTTCGCCAGGGTGGGCGGCAGTCGGAACCGGTGCCCGGCCAGCACCCGCAGCGCGGCCACCGGGATCGGGGTCACCGCGTCCAGCGCGTTGTCCGGCCGGTACGTCGCCGGATCGGTGAGCACCTCACGGACCAGGGCGTGCCGGGTCACGACCAGGTGCGCGACCCCCACGTGGTCGCGTACCCGGGCCACGTCCGGCCAGTGCGCGTCGGCGGTCTGCGCCCAGCTCCGGAACAGCACGCCGACACGCTAGCGGCCCGCCCCCGGCAGCCCCGCCCGCAACTGCCACACCGTGGTGCGCTTCACCCGTACGCTCTCCAGCGTCTCGGGCACCGGCACGTCGTAGACGGCCAGCTCGTCGAAGCGCTCGTGGGGCAGGAAGGCCCGGCCGGGGTCGCCGACCAGCACCCGGGCCCCGGCGCGGGTGGCCCGGAGCAGGAAGCGCAGCACCCGGTTGGCCATCGCCTGGCTGTAGAACACGTCCCCGGCGAGCACCACCTCGGCCCCACCGGCGTCGCCGTCGAGGACGTCGCCGAGTTCGGCGTCGACGCGTACCCCGTTGGCCTCGGCGTTGACCGCGACGGCCGCGACGGCCAGCTCGTCGATCTCCACAGCGCGCACGGCGGCGGCGCCGGCCCGCGCGGCGGCGATGGCGACCAGGCCGGAGCCCGCGGCGAGGTCCAGCACCCGGCGGCCGGCGACCAGTTCCGGGTGGTCGGTGACGTACCGGGCCAGCGCCTGCCCGCCGGCCCAGGCGAAGGCCCAGAACGGCGGCGGCTGCGCGCTGCGGAACTCGCCCTCCGTCAGCTCCCACAGCCCGATGGCGTCGTCCGCCTGGTGCAGCCGCACCTCGGGAACGAAGGCGACCGGGCAGAGACTGGCGTGCAGGCGGACGAAGGCGGCGGAGAGGTCGGACACGCCAGCGATTGTCTCCCGCCGCCCGAACCCGCCGCCCGGCGCCACCCCGGATCGCCCCCGATCGGCGGCCCGTCGAGGGCCGCCCCGACCGGCCGCCGCAAGCCGGTCGCCGTCACGCGCTCGGCCCCGACCGGCCGCCGCAAGCCGGACATCGTCGCGCGTCGCCCTCCGGCCGGTCGCCGTCGCGCGGTCGTCGGGGCCGGGCGTGTCGCGGGGATGGGGTGACCGGTTCACCACCGTCGGTGAAATCGGCCCCCGCGCTTGGCGATCGGTGCGAACACGCCCGTCTACCGGCCGGGCGGCGGCGCTGGCAGCGTTGCGGGTTGGCGGCGAGCGACGGGAGGTGGGAACGGTGGCGACCGTGTGGCGGTACGCGCTACGGGCCGGGGTGGTACTCGGCTGCCTGACCGGGGCGGGTCTGCCCGCGCCCGCGCAGGCGGCCTTCGCCACCGAACTGAGCGGCCTGCCGGACGAGTTCACCGCCGGGGGCCGGGTGGAGACCGTCTCCGCCGTGGTCTCCCGTGACGACGGCGGCTGCGTCAAGGTCCGCTGGTCAATGGTGCTGCGGGTACGCGGGATGCGGCTCGACCAGGTCAGGATGGACCGGGTCGAGGAGACCGGCTCGTTCCCGCTGGACATCCGCGCCGACGGGGACGTGGCCCGGCTGACCGACCGCCGGCTCGACCCGGGCACGCTCTGCCCCGGGCGGACGGTCACCGCCCGCTACCGGTTGGCCTTCGCCGGGGACGTCACCCGGGGGCGGATCACCCTCGCGGCGGAGGCGTACGACGCGAACCTGCGGCTGCTGTCCCGGCAGACGGCGACGCGGTCGGTGATCGGGTCGACGGCCCGGACGGCCGCGCCCGAGGAGCCGGAGCCGCGCGCCACCACGGCGGAGACGACCGGACCGGCCGCGGAGACCGGGGGAGCGGCGGAGCCGGGGGCGGCGCCCGCCACCGACGAGCCGGTGACTGACGAGCCGGCGACCGACGAGCCGGTGGCCGCCGGGGCGCTGCCAGCGGCCGGCGCGGGGCGGCCGGTTTCGGGGGCCGGCGGTTTCGGGGCTGTGCAGGCCGCGTTCCTGCTCGGTGGACTGCTGCTCTCGCTCGGCCTCGGCCTGCTGCTGCGGCTGCGTCACCTGACCCGGGCGGCCGGCGCGGCCGACGACGTCGGGCCGGACCGGCGCCGGGAACGGCCCGTCGCGCCCGGACGGTGGCGGGCGGCGCGCCGCTGACCGAGGGCCACAGGTACGACCGTCCGGCGGAGTCACGGAGACGCGTGCCCAGCGGCGGTCCGCCCGGGTCGACGGCCGGAGGTGGTCCGTCGGGGCCGGCCGGCGCGCCGACCGGCCCCGACGGGCGGTCACTTCGAGAACGCCTGGAACTCGGCGACGCGCACCTGCGTACGCGCCGGGCTGGCCGTCGCGCAGTCGGTGGTGGTCGCCGGGTCGTCGTCCTGCTCACCGGCGTAGGCCGGGCCGCCGGTGCACTGGCTGGCCAGCACCTCCAACCGCAGGTGCGTGGCCAGCGTGGTCGGCACCGCGAACTCGCGCAGGTTGATGTCCGGCACGTACGCCCGGTACGCCCCGCCCGGGAACGCGTCGGGCACGCTGGTGTGGATCCGCCGCCAGTTCGCCGGATCCGCGCAGTCGGTCGTCTTCGCGTTGCACGCCGACACCGCGAACGAGCGCAGCGCGCTGAGCGCGTTCTGGCCGCCCGCGTCGGCGTCGCCGGCGATCGCCGGGCGCAGCATGGCGCTGACGTTCACCCGCTTCACGACCTGCGGCGCGTCCCCGGGCAGCGCCACGGTCACCTGCCGTCCGGCGACCCCGTCCAGGGAGGCCCAGTTGGTGGCCTCGGTGTCGTCGGCGATGCGGTCCAGGTTGACCCCGTCACCGGTGACCGTAGCGCCGGACGCCGTGGACGCCAGGTTCCGGCTCATCCGCAGGTCGACGTACCCCTCCTTGCCGGCCTTGGCGACCACGGTCAGCCGCTGGTGGCCGAAGCCGGGCGCGACGGCGAGCAGCTGGTGGGTGCCGGGCACCAGCTCGACGGTGTCCGGCAGGGCGGTGGCCGGGTCGGTGTCGGCCACCGGCACCGCCCGCGCCTCGTACGCCCCGACGTACACGCGGATCGGCGCGTCGGCGCTGTCGCCCTTCGGCCGCAGGGTGAGCACGGCGTTGTCGGCGCCCGGAGCGGCGAAGCTCGGCGTCGGGTCCGTGTCGGCGGCGCCGTTGGTGGCGGCGTCGCGGCCCATCCCGGAGCGGGCGAACTCCGCCCAGAGCAGGTCCTGGTTGGCGCCGCCGAAGCGCAACAGGTCGGCGGTGAGCATGTTGTCCCGCATGTCGAGCATGCTCACCTGGCTGGCGGCCTGGAGCAGGAACGAGTCGAAGACCAGCTGCGACCAGCGCCGGTTGCCCGGGCACTGCTCCACCGCCACCGTGCCGCGCGCGCAGTCGAGCTGCCGCTGCGGGGTGCCGACGCCGTAGCGCTTCATCAGCGCGGCGCGCACCCGGAAGTTGGTGGCGCTCCAGATCTCGCCGTCGGCGTGCACGGCGGGCCCGCCGGTGTTGTAGCCGACGTCGGAGTAGTTCAGCGGGCTGCGGCTGAAGTCGTGGTTGCGGATGCCGCTGACCAGGTTGCCGGTGACGTAGCCGCCGGTGACGTAGGGCGTCTCGCCGGGGGCGCGCAGCCCGTGCTGGAACAGGTACTCGGCGGCGAGCAGGTCGCTCCACGACTCGCCCATCGAGCCGCCCTGGTGCCCGCTGATGCCGCTGTCCGGGCCGGCGATCATGCGGTTGGTGATGGCGTGGGTGTACTCGTGCCCGATCACCGTCATGTCGTAGTCGCCGTCCACGCAGGGCGGGTACGGCCCGCCGGCCTGCGGCTGCCACAGGTACATGTTGGTGGTCGGCGGCAGGCCGTCGCGCGGCGTGCCCTGGTTGGCGTTGTTCCGGTTGCCGCTGAGCGCACCCTGCTGGGCGCGGCCCTGCTCGGCGTCGCCGCCCAGGCCCTGCGGGGTCAGGTTCACCGCCTGGAGGTTCCAGGTCGCCTCGGTGAAGCCCAGGTGCCAGGCCCAGTCGTGCATCCGGTTGTGCATGGCGAAGAGGTTGGCGATCGCGGCGTCGCCGTCGTTGCGCTGCGCCGAGGTGAACACCTCCGGGTTGCAGCGGGCCTGGTGCCACTGGTCGGTGAACGGGTACTCGTAGCGGCGCTCCGGGCTGGGCGTGGCCGGTACGGCCGGCGTGCCGCCGCCCCAGGACAGCACGGTGTTGGCGGAGTTGCCGCGGGCGGTGCCGGTCGGCGTGCCGGTGGCCGCGTCGACGTCCCAGGGCTGGCCGGTCGCCGGGTCGCGGAAGGTCGCCTGGCAGCCCGGCGCGGGGTCCCCGCACCAGCGCACCCGGGGGTCCTGCCCGGGGCCGAGGTCGCGCGGCGGGGTGGCCGGGAAGACCGCCCAGCTCGGGTTGTCCGAGTCGAAGTCGACGAGGTCCTCGCGGACCAGCACCTGCCCGGTGATCCCGTCGACGTAGCTGGTGAACGCCGCCGGGTGGTCGGTGTCGGCGCCGATCAGGGTCACCTCGTAGGCGGCCCGGGGCCCGTCGAGCGGGGTGGGCACGGCGACGGCGCGGACGCTGTGGCTGCGTACCGCCCCGGCGGTCAGGCCGGCGTCGGCGCGCGCCGCGGCGTACGCCTGCTCGTCGGTGAGGGTGGCCGGCGACGGCGCGGCGGTGTCCCGGGACAGCGAGGAGCTGACCGCGAGGACCTTGCCGCCGGCGACCGCGACGGTGACCAGGCCGTCGTGCCCGGCCGGCAGGCCGCCGAAGCGCTGCCGGAGGGTGACGACCGCGCCGGCGCCGACCGGGCGGACCAGCACCCGGTCCATCGCGTCGACCGCCGCGGCGTCCAGCCCGAAGAGGTCCTGGTGCCCGGTGAGGTACGCGCGGGCGGCCGCCTCCGGCTCGGCGGGCAGGCCGGTGGCGAGGGGCGCGCTGCCGGGGCCGAGCGCGTGCGGGGTGCCGAGCCGGTTCCAGCGGGCGTCCGGGTCGGCCCTGCGCGCCAGGCCCCGCTGCCGCGCGTCGGGGGCGGCGGTACCGGGGCGGTTGTCGACGTCGGCGTGCTGGTGCTGCCCCTCGGCGAACGGGCCGGAGCGCCGCTCGGCGGAGGCGCCGCCGGTGGGGGCGGCTGCGGTGGGTCCGGTGGGCAGCAGCGCGGCCGCCACCGCGGTCGCCGCCAGGACGGGGATGAGCCGGCGTCGACGCCGACTCATCCAGGGTGTCCACTCCGGTTGTGCCACGGGACCTCCTCGTGGGAGCGGGTGGCCGGCCCTCCGCCGGCCCGCGCAGCGCGGTAACGCATGCGCATCTGTGGATATCAGCCCGCCTGGGTGGGGACAAGGGTCGCGCCTACTCAAGGCGGCCCGGCGCGTCGCGGGAGTCCTCGCGGATGCCGGAACGGCGCCCCTCCCTGCGCTGCTTTCGACAAAAACGGTCCCTTGTACACGGACGTGACGGCTGTCACAGTCGAGGGAGGACCGCGACAGAGCGGAGGCCGGCCATGGCCCTCGACCCCACAGCGCCCGCCACCGCCGCCGGCTGGCGGGACAGCCGCCGGCCCTGGTGGCCGCTGGCGTTGCTCGTCCCGACGCTGCCGTTCGTCGGCTGGGCGACCTGGCGGGCCACCGGCGACGCCTGGGCCTGGTGGCTCACCCCGGCCGCCGTGTTCGTCCTGATCCCGGTGGTCGACCTGCTGGTCGGCGAGGACCGGCGCAACCCGCCCGACGAGGCGGTGCCCCGGCTGGCCGCCGACGGCTACTACCGCTGGCTGACCTACCTCTACCTGCCCGCCCAGTACGCCGGCCTGGTGCTCTGCTGCGTGGTCTGGGCCCGGGGCGACCTGACGGTGGCCGGGGCGGCCGGCCTGGTCGCCACGATGGGTGTGGTCGACGGCATCGCCATCAACACCGCCCACGAGCTGGGCCACAAGCGGGAGACGGTGGAGCGCTGGCTGTCCAAGGTGGCCCTCGCGCCGGCCGCGTACGGGCACTTCCACGTCGAGCACAACCGGGGCCACCACACCCGCGTCGCCACACCGGAGGACCCGGCCAGCGCCCGGCTGGGGGAGAGCTTCTGGGCGTTCTGGCCGCGTACCGTCTCAGGCAGCGTGCGCTCGGCGTGGCGGCTGGAGGCCGCCCGGTTCCGCCTCCGCGGCCGCAGCCCGTGGACGTGGCGCAACGACGTGCTCAACGCGTTCGCGATGACCCTCACGCTCTACGCGGCGCTGGCCGTCGCCCTCGGCCCGGGCGTACTGCCGTTCCTGGCGCTCCAGGCGGTGGTCGGGTTCTCCCTGCTCGAGGTGGTCAACTACCTGGAGCACTACGGGTTGGCGCGGCAGCGCACCCCCGCCGGGCGTTACGAGAAGGTCGACCCCCGGCACAGCTGGAACAGCGACCGCAGCGTGACCAACATCTTCCTCTTCCAGCTCCAGCGGCACAGCGACCACCACGCCAACCCGCTGCGCCGCTACCAGGCGCTGCGCACCTTCGAGTCCTCCCCGCAACTGCCCGCCGGCTACGCCACGATGGTGTTGGCCGCGCTGGTGCCGCCGGTGTGGCGGCGGCTGATGGACCACCGGGTGCTCGCCCACTACGGCGGGGACCTGACGCTGGCCAACGTCCACCCGCCGGCCCTGCGCCGGCTGCGGGAGCGCCGTCGACGTGGCCCGGCGGCCGCCTGACGGCCGGACTCGCGTCCCGGCCCGCCGCGCGACTCCCGCCCCCTCCGGTCGGGTCCCTCACGGCGCCCAGTCGGGGTCGCGGCCGAAGGCGGCGACGAGGCGGTCCTGCTCGTCCGCCCGCGCCGGCACGTCGACCTCCGACCGGACCAGCCGGCCCCGCTGGTAGTCGCCGATCCGCCGCGCGAACCACTGCGCGCACGCGGCGACCGCGTCGGCGTCCAGCTGGGGGTCCGCGCCGATCGCCACGGCGAGGTCCCAGCCGTGGATCAGGTGCTCCGCGGTCAGTTGGTGCAGGTACTCGTCGGCGGGGGTCTCGCCGGAGGAGAGCCCGACGGTGCGCTCCAGCGCCCCCGGGTGGGTGAAGGCCAGCTCGGCCTGCCCCGCCGCCTCCCGGGCCGCGCCGGCCGGGTCCGGGCCGAGCACGTCGCCGTCGTAGCGGTCGCCGACCTGCTCGATCGTCCGCCCCGCGAGCAGCGCGACGCTCCACCGGTCCTCGCCCACCACGTGGTTGACCAGCGTCCGGACGTCCCAGTCGGGACACGGGGTCGGGTCCGACCACTGGTCGGGGCCGACCTGCGCCACCCGGTCGGTGAACTCGGCCAGGCTGCGGCGGTACGTCTCCAGCGGGTCCATGCCGACGATTGTTCCGGCTGCCTCCGGGAGCCGAGCCGTTTTGCCGGCTTCGCGGGCGGACGGAGCGCCGGTCGTGCCCGGCCGGTCCTCGTCGGGACCCTGGCCGCCGGCGCGTCCACCACGGCGCTCACCCGCACCCCGCTGCCTGGACCCGCTGGGGCGGTGCCGGCTCAGTCCAGCTGCGCCGGGTCGAGTCCCAGCTCGCGGGCGGTGAGCAGGCGCACCCACTCGGCGAACTGCCGGCGGGAGATCACCCGGTCGTGCACCGCGAGCTGCACCGCCAGCCCGTCCATCACCGCGCTGATCCGCCACGCCGCCCCGGACGGGTCGGCGCACTCGAAGGTGCCGTCGCGGACCCCGTCCGAGATGACCGTCGCCAGGTCCTCGCGCCAGCGCAGGTCGAGCCGGCGGGAGAGCTTCTCCAATTCCGGGGTACGCAGCGACTCCGCCCAGCCGTCGATCCACATGGCCCAGGAGGTCGCCCGCCCCGCCGGCGTGTAGAGCCGGACGATCCGGCGGAGCTTGGTCAGGGGCGGGGCGCTGGAGCGCATCACCGCGTCCAGGCGGGCCAGATCCTGCTCCACCGCGTACGCGAACGCCTGCGCGAGCAGCCGGTCCTTCGTGGCGAAGTGGTAGAAGACCAGCGCCTGGCTCACCCCGGCGGCCTGTGCCACGTCGGCCGTGCGGGTGTTGGCCAGACCGCGTTCCACGATCACGTCACAGGCCGTGCGCAGCAGGGCATCCAGGCGGATTTCCGCCGCACGTCTCGTCACGCCGTTACCGTAGCCCATCCAACCGAACACGGGCAGTTACGGATCACGGTCTGTTTGGCCCGCCAGAGTCGGAAGCCGGACAGTTCCCGGGGTCGATCCCGGCCGTGGGCCGCCCCGGCTGCGGGCGGCGAGACGAGTCCGGCCCATCCTCCTAGGAAGCCTAGGCGGCGGGCGGGACGTCACCCTTCCGCCGCAGGTGGTGGCGCGCGCGTCCCACCCGACTCGCCGGGAGCCACCCCGATTTGGCAACGACTCGCCTGCTCGGCTAAAGTTCTCATCCGTCACCGGTTAACGCCGGAGACGTGCGGACGTAGCGCAGCTGGTAGCGCATCACCTTGCCAAGGTGAGGGTCGCGGGTTCGAATCCCGTCGTCCGCTCGGAGCTGCCGCCACGCACGACGGGGGCAACCTCGGTGGGGTGGCCGAGAGGCGAGGCAACGGCCTGCAAAGCCGTGTACGCGGGTTCAAATCCCGTCCCCACCTCGGTAACAAGCGAGGGCGATTGGCGCAGTGGGAGCGCGCTTCCTTGACACGGAAGAGGTCACTGGTTCAAACCCAGTATCGCCCACCAATACGAAGGCCCGTCACCGAATGGTGACGGGCCTTCGTCGTTTCCCGCCTGCGCCGAGCTCTCGTGACTGCGACCAACGCCGATGGCCGCGGCGGCGTGGACCGGCAGTCACCGGCGGCGGACCGGCGGGCCAGTTCGCCGAGGACGGGCGGTGCCTCGTGGCCTTGGCTCGAGATGGGCCGGGCGATGCCTCGCGCGTGTGCGTGTCGAGGTGAGTCGGCTACGACATCATCGTCCGGGCGATCACGGCGGCAAGCAGGTTCGGTGCGCACCACCTGCGACATCACCCGCCAGCGCTGGCAGGCGACTGCTTCGGCCAGGGGACGGGGGCGGCTCCGCGGAGGTGACCCGTGATGCCGATGCGGCGGCGCGACCGGACCGGGTCGCCGAACTGCTGACCGACGCGGGGCTGGACGTCCGCGTCGCGGTTGAGTCGTCTGTGACATCAGCTCGACAGCGTCGATATGGCAGCATGTCCCGCCGCCCGCCGCCCGCCGCCCGCCGCCCGCCGCCCGCCGTTCGTCTCGTCGGGCGCCGGGGCTGGTCGTACGGCTGGCGCACCGTCGACGTGCCGGCCACCCTGCTCCGGGTGACCGGCACGTCGACGGTGCGTTGCGCGACCGTTCAGCTCCGGCGGCCGCGTGGACCGGCGTCAGAGCGGCGGGGCGACGTCCCGGCGCTCCTCGACCCGCCGGTACTCGACCGGCTCGGTCGTGCTGACCACCTGGCGGCGACGTCCCCAGATGAGCGTGGTCATGATGAGGCCGAGCACGCCGGCGGCCATCAGGATCCACCCGACGACGTCGAGGTTGATGCCGCCGAGGCTCGCGTCGAGCGCGAAGGTGAGGATCGCGCCGAGCGCGATCAGGAAGATGCTGGTGCCGATACCCACGACAGCCTCCTTGGTCAGGGGATGTGGTGTGCTGTCGATGGACCCAGTACCCCATGGCTGACCAGCGCAATCATCGCCTGGCCGGCCGTCGGCGGGGCGGCGTGCCAGGCGATCTTGCCGTCGGGTAGAGTTTCCCCCGTCGCCGACGAACACCGGCGGCACGCGGACGTAGCGCAGCTGGTAGCGCATCACCTTGCCAAGGTGAGGGTCGCGGGTTCGAATCCCGTCGTCCGCTCGCGATCCGCCCCTCGTGATCCGGCCTGCCGGGTCGGGCGGTCACCCCCGGGCGATTGGCGCAGTGGGAGCGCGCTTCCTTGACACGGAAGAGGTCACTGGTTCAAACCCAGTATCGCCCACCACGTCTTCGGGCCGCCCCGCCCTCTCTGCGGGCAGGGACATCCCCCGCGGCAGACTGACCGGCGGGCGAACGGCACCGGTTTCCAGGGGCCCAGTGGCTTCACCATGAGCATGCGGAAGATCCATCCCGTCGGCGGTTTCTGCCGTGGGCAGATCCGCTGACCGTGAACACGGGACCAGGGCGCCGCCCGGAGCGGGCACAGTGGAGCACATGAGGCTGCTGGTGCTGGGCGGAACGGGATTCGTGGGCGGCGCGACGGTCGCCGAGGGCGTACGGCGGGGCTGGACGGTGACCGTGTTCAACCGGGGGCTGCACGGCGCGACGCCGGAGGGCGTACACCGGTTGCGGGGTGACCGGACCGCGCCCGGCGGCCTGGCGGCGCTCGCGGACGGCGAGTGGGACCTGGTGGTCGACACCTGGGACGGCGCGCCCCGCGCGGCGCGCGACGCCGCCCGCGCGCTGGTCGACCGGGTCGGCCGGTACGTCTACGTCTCCAGCGGATCCGTCTACGCGCGGCCCGTCGCGGCCGGGGTGGACGAGGACGCTCCGGTGGTGGACGCGGAGCCGGACGCCGACGAGGGCGGCTACCCGGCCAACAAGGCCGGCGCCGAGCGGGCCGTGCGGGAGACGTTCGGCGAGCGGGCGCTGATCGCCCGGGCCGGGCTGATCCTCGGGCCGGGGGAGGACATCGGCCGGCTGCCCTGGTGGCTGACGCGCATCGCGAAGGGCGGGGACGTGCTGGCGCCCGGCCCGGTCGACCTGCCGGTGCAGTACGTCGACGTGCGGGACCTGGCGGGCTGGATGCTGGACCTGGGCGCGGCGGGCCCGGGCGGAACGTTCAACGCGGTGAGCCGCCCAGGGCACGCGACGATGGGGGAGCTGCTCGACGCCTGCGTCGCGGCCACCGGCGCCGACGCCCGGCTGCGCTGGACCGACCCGGGGCCGATCCTGGCCGCCGGCGTGGAGCCGTGGAACGACCTGCCGATCTGGGTCCCGGCCGGGCACGAGTACCGCTGGGTGCAGGAGCGCGGCGTCGAGCGCGCGTACGCGTCCGGGCTGACCTGCCGCCCGGGGGCCGAGACGGTCGCCGACACCTGGGCTTGGCTGCGGGAGGTGGGCACCGTCCCGCCCCGGGCGGGCCGACCGCAGCGCGCCCCCGTCGGGCTCGACCCCGACCGGGAGGCGGCGCTGCTCTCCGCAGCGGGCGCCTGACCCGGTCGGACGGAATGTGCCGCCTCGACCTGCCGGTCAGGACCGGGTGACCGGCAGGTCGAGCACCTCGTCCACGTCGCGGCGCGGGGTCGGCCAGCCCGGCTGGCCGTAGCCGACGCGCAGCACCATCTGCGGCGTGCCGAACCGCCCCAGCGACAGCCGCAGCTGCTCGCGTGCCGACGGCACCTCGATCGGCTGGGACAGCATCGACGCCGCCAGCCCCGAGTCCGTAGCGGTCAGCAGTACCCGCTGCAACGCCTGCCCGGCGACGACCTGGTCGACGGCCGTGTTGCCGGGCGAGCCGAGCACCGCCACCAGCGGCTCGGGTTCGAAGTCCCGCCCGGGCGCCCGGTCGAGGCCGCCGAAGCCCCGCGACGGCAGCAGGTCCTGCGGCTCGCCCTGCGGGCCGCCGGACGTGGCCGGAATGCCGTCCGGGGCGGGCGTGGAGCGGACCCACTCCTGGCGTTCGGCCTGGTACTGCGGGCTCTGCTCCAGCACCCGGTGGGAACTGCGGGCGAGTTCGCCGAACGCGTTCACCGCGCTGACGCCGACCACCAGTTCCAGCCAGCACTGCTCGGCGCGGGCCGCCTCCGCGAGGCGCCAGCGGGCGTCGGCGGGCACCGCGTCGGGCCAGAACGGCGCGCGGTTGCTGAACCGGCGGGGGATGGCGGCGTGCAGGGCCTGCTCGGCGGGGGTGGGGCGGCGCGGCACGTCCGGCACCAGCCGGGCCACCACGTCCGGCTCGGCCGGGTAGGGGCGCAGCCGCACCGTCGCCGGGGTGCCGGCAACGGCCAGGGCGAGCCGCAGGTTGAACAGCGCCGCCCCGCAGGCGATCCGCACGCCCCAGCCGGTGGGGTCGGTGGCCGGCAGCCGCCGGTCCGGGTCGACCAGCACCTCGATGCCGCCGTCGCGCAGCCGGAACCGCCACGGCTGGGTGTTGTGCAGCGACGGCGCGCGTACGGCGTCGGTGGCGGCGGCCCGTAGCTGCTCGACGGTGAAGCCGGTGTCCATGGTCGTGCTCCTTCCGTGGCAGATCGTGCGCCGGCGGGTGGTACGTCTCCACCGTGCGTCACCGGGGCGTCGCCCGGGCAGGGCCGGACGTCCCGTCCCGTCGGGCCCGACCGGCCCCGTCACCGGTCAGGGACTTCGGCCCCGACCTGCACTGCCGCCGGCCGGGGACCTGTTGCCGGTTCGGGACCTTCGACCCGTGCGGGAAGCGGTGGGAAGCGGGTAGAAACGAGGGATGATCCGCGTGTTCCTGCTCGACGACCACGAGGTCGTCCGCCGTGGCCTGGCCGACCTGCTGGAAAGCAGCGGGGACATCGAGGTGGTCGGCGAGTCCGGCCTCGCCCAGGAGGCGGCCCGGCGTATCCCGGCGCTGCGGCCGGACGTGGCGATCCTCGACGCGCGGCTGCCCGACGGCAACGGCATCGACGTGTGCCGGGACGTCCGGGCGGTGGACTCCTCGATCAAGGGCCTGATCCTCACCTCGTACGAGGACGACGAGGCGCTCTTCGCGGCGATCATGGCCGGCGCGTCCGGCTACGTGCTGAAGCAGATCCGCGGCACCGACCTCGTCGACGCGGTGCGGCGGGTGGCGGCCGGGCAGTCGCTGCTCGACCCGGCGATCACCACCCGGGTGCTGGAGCGCATCCGCAGCGGCGTCGAGCAGCCGCGCGAGCTGAAGTCGCTCACCGAGCAGGAGCGGCGGATCCTGGAGTACGTGGCCGAGGGCCTCACCAACCGGGAGATCGCCGGGAAGATGTTCCTGGCCGAGAAGACCGTGAAGAACTACGTCTCCAGCGTGCTGGCCAAGCTGGGCCTGGAGCGCCGCACCCAGGCGGCCGTCCTCGCCACCCGCCTCCTCGGCAAGTCCCACTGACGCCTGCGGGCTCAGTCGCGCAGCGGCACCGACCAGCACACCTCGGTGCCCCGAGGCACCGCCCGGCGTACCACGAACTCGCCGTCGTGGCGCTCGGCGCGCTCGCGCAGGTTGACCAGGCCGCCCCGCGCGGCGGCCGGGTCGCAGCCCACCCCGTCGTCGGTGACAGTGACGGTCACCCGGCCGGCGTCGACCCGCACCGTCACCGCCACGCGGTCGGCCTGCGCGTGCCGTACGGCGTTGGAGAGCGCCTCCCGCAGCACGGCGGTGAGGTCGGGGCGGACCGCGTCGGGGACGGCGCTGTCGATGGGCCCGCTCAGCTCCAGGCGGGGCCGGTGGCCCAGCGCCTCGGCGGCCACCTCGATCGCCTCCCGGATCTCGGTGCGCAGCGCCGCGCTCATCGGGGTGCGCAGCTCGAAGATGGTACGGCGGATGTCCTTGATCGTGGCGTCCAGGTCGTCGACCGCCGCGTTGATCCGCCGGGCGACCTCCGGCTTCGTCGTCATCGGGGCGGCGCTCTGCAACTGCAGGCCGGTGGCGAAGAGGCGCTGGATGACCACGTCGTGCAGGTCGCGGGCGATGCGCTCGCGGTCCTCCAGGACCACCAGCAGCTCCCGTTCCTCCTGCCCGCGGGCCCGCTCCATGGCCAGCGCGGCCTGCCCGGCGAAGCTGCCCAGCAGGGCCATGTCGTCGTCGTTGGCGACGGGCGCCCGGTCGGCCCGGTGCGCGATCACCAGCACCCCGTGCAGGGTGTCGGCGGTGGCCAGCGGCGCGACCATCGCCGGGCCGGTGCGCAGCAGCGCCGGCCAGGGCGCGGCGTGGGCCAGGTCCGCCACCTGGTCGTGCCGGCCCTCGATGACGGCGGCGGCGAAGCTGGTCTCGGCCGCCGGCAGCGCGGTGCCCACCAGGGCGTCGGCCTGCTCGTCGGCCCCGTCGACCACCTCGACGGTGAACTTCTCGCCGTCGGGGTCGTAGAGCAGCACGAGGGCGACCTCCGCCTCGGCGACCTCGCGGGCGCGCCGCGCCACCAGCGTCAACGCGTCGGTGCGGCGGACCTCGCCCAGCAGCACGGTGGTGATCTCGGCGGTCGCCGCGAGCCAGCGTTCCCGGCGGTGGGCCAGCGCGTAGAGGCGGGCGTTCTCGATCGCCACGCCGGCGGCGGCGGCGAGCGCGACGACGATCTCCTCGTCGTCCTCGGTGAACTCCGCGCCGCCCTGCTTCTCGGCCAGATAGAGGTTGCCGAAGAGATGGTCGCGGATGCGCACGGGAACGCCGAGGAAGCTGTGCATCGGCGGGTGGTGCGGCGGGAACCCGTAGGACTTCGGGTGCCGGGTGATGTCGGGCATCCGCAGCGGGCGGGGGTCGTCGATGAGCAGGCCGAGCACGCCCCGTCCGTGGGGCAGGTCACCGATCCTGGCGTGCAGTTCCGCGTCGATGCCGTAGGTGATGAAGTCGTGCAGCAGGCGGTCGTGGCCGATCACGCCGAGCGCGCCGTAGCGGGCGCCGACCAGCTCGCAGGCCGACTCCACGATCCGTTGCAGGGTGCTGCGCAGGTCCAGGTCGGTGCCGATGCCGACCACCGCGTCGAGCAGGGCACGCAGCCGCTCCCGGCTGGTCACCACCTCGCCGACCCGGTCCAGCATCTCCTGGAGCAGCTCGTCGAGCCGTACCCGGGACAGCGGGCTGAGCCCCAGCGAGGGGGTCACGTGCGGTTCGGGGCGGGGACTCGGTTCGCTGGCGGCCACCGGGCTATGGTAGCCGCCCGGTGGCCGTGGTCCCGGCCGCGCTACGCGTCGGGGGAGCGGACCGCCGAGGTGTCGACCACCTGCGCGGCCTCCAGGCGCGGGGTGCGCGGCGGGCCCGCGTGCGCCGGGTCCGCGAGCCCCAGCCGGATCACGAGGTACGGGTAGCCGAGGCCGGCCAGCAGCCCGCGCAGCGTCTGCCGGGTGCCCGCGACCTCCACCACCCCGCTCAGCGGCACCACGGAGATCCCGAGCCGGGTCGCGGTCAGCCAGGCGGCCGAGAGCGCCTCGCCGGCGCGCAGCCAGCTGTCCGGCTCGTCCTCGTCGCCGTAGAGCAGCCCGTACACGGCGGCCCGGTCGTGCCCGGGACCGACCGGCAGGGTGCCGGGGCGGCCGAAGTCGCGCGCCGGCACGGTGGTCTGCGGCGCCTCCGCGGGCAGCACCTCCGGCGGCAGGCCGGTGCCGGTGCCGGCCCTGCTGGTCCAGTACTCCAACTCCTCGCGCAGCTGCGAGTCCTCCGCCTCGACCGAGGCGGCGCGGCTGGCGACAGCGGCCAGCTCCAGGACGTTGTCGCGGTCGAGGAACTGGAGCTGGCAGCCCTCGGCGGCGACCGCCGCGGCGATCTCCCCGAGCGCGGCGGTCGGCACCGGTTCCTCGCTGACCGGGCGCCGGTCGGTGTGCCGCACCTGCATGCACTGCACCAGGCGCATGGCCTCCGGGTCGGCCTCCGCGCGTGCCATCCCGGTCAGCCGGGCCAGCAGGTCCTCGTCGGTCGGGTCGGGCATCCGCTCCACGACGGCGGTCCAGCCCTCCGCGGTCAGCGCGACCCGCGCGTGGTGCAGCGCCGCCCCGCAGCTGTACGCCAGCAGGCGACCCTCCGGGTCGGTCGCCGTCAGCTTCGGATCGCGGACCACCCGCAGCTCCAGCGCGTCCGGCAGCACCCGCCACCGCCACGGTTGGCTGTTGTGCACCGACGGGGCATGCCCGGCCGTCGCGGCGGCCTCCGCGAGTGCGGTGGTCAGCGGACGCTCCGCCGCCGGTGTCTCGTGGCTCATGGTCACGACCTTTCCGTATTCTTCCCATCGTGCCCCAGCCCGACGGTGCCCCGGGCGGGGATGCCGCTCCATCCTGCGCCATCCCCTTTGCCGACGCACGGTACGCAGGTCCCCGCGTGGCAGGGCAGCTCGCCCCTGCCGGTTCGCGCGGAAGCCCTCCCTGGCGCGGTGGGCGCTGAGACGATCCGCAGGTGGGAACGGAACCGCGCGAGTGCGTGCCGGAGCAGCCGGTACGGCGGGACCGCTCGCGCCTGCTGCTCTGGGCGCCCCTGGCCGGGGTGCTGGTGCTGGTGCTGGCCGGGGCGGCGCTGTGGCTCGCCGGCCGCCGGGGCGCGGCCGAGGTGGTGTGGGCGTCCGCCACCGTGGCCGCCCTGGTGCCCGCCGCCTGGTCGGTGCTGCGGCAGCTGTGGCGCCGGCAGTTCGGGGTGGACGTGATCGCCGTGCTGGCCCTCGTCGGCGCGCTGATCGTGCGGGAGTACCTGGCCGGGGCGGTGATCGCGGTGATGCTGGCCACCGGGCGGGCGCTGGAGGCGTACGCCCAGGGGCGGGCGACCCGGGACCTGCGGTCGCTGCTCGCCCGCGCCCCCCGCACCGCCCGGCGGCGCGGCCCGGGCGGGGGCGTCGAGGAGGTGCCGCTGGACCGGGTGACGGCGGGAGACCGGCTGCTGGTCGGGCCGGGCGACGTGGTGCCGGTCGACGGGCAGGTCGACGAGCCGGTGACCCTCGACGAGTCGGTGGTGACGGGCGAGTCGCGGCTGGTGCGGCGCGCGGCCGGCGAGCAGGTCGCCAGCGGCGTGGTCAACGCCGGCGCCGGCTTCGGCATGCGCGCGACGCGCGACGCGGCGGGAAGCACGTACGCGGGGATCGTCCGGCTCGCCGAGGAGGCGACCGCCCACAAGGCGCCGATGGTGCGCCTCGCCGACCGGTACGCCGCCGCGTTCGTGCCGTTCACCCTGGTCCTGGCGGGGCTGGGCTGGCTGCTCTCCGGGGAGTTCGTCCGGGCGGTGGCCGTGCTGGTGGTCGCCACCCCGTGCCCGCTGCTGCTGGCCACCCCCATCGCGATCGTGTCCGGGCTGTCGCGTACCGCCCGGCGCGGGGTGCTGGTCCGCGACGGCGGTTCGCTGGAGCTGCTCGGCCGGGCCCGCACCCTGCTGGTCGACAAGACCGGCACACTGACGGCCGGCCGTCCCCGCGCCGCCGAGGTCGTGGCCGCCCCCGGTGGGGACCGCGACGACGTGCTGCGTCTCGCCGCCTCGGTCGAGCAGCTCTCCCCGCACGTGCTGGCCCGCGCGCTGGTGGCGCAGGCGCGCGAGCGGGGCCTGTCGCTGACCGAGCCGGCGGGGGTGACCGAGGAGCCGGGCCGGGGCGTACGCGGGTCGGTCGACGGGCGGCAGGTGCGGGTCGGCCAGCTCGACGGTGACCTGCCCGACTGGGCGGAAAGCGCCCGGTCCCGAGCCGAGCTGGCCGGCCGTTCGGTGGTCTGGGTCAGCGGCGAGCGGGACCCGCTCGGGGCGATCCTGCTGGAGGACCCGGTACGCCCCGACGCGCGCCGCACCGTGCGCCGGCTGCGCGAGGCGGGGCTGCGGCGCATCGTCATGGTCACCGGGGACCGGCCCGACGTCGCCGCGCAGGTGGCGGGGGTGGTGGGCGTGGACGACGTGGTGGCCCGGTGCGCGCCCGCGGAGAAGGCGACCCGCGTACGTGAGGAGGCGCGCCAGGCCGTCACCGTGATGGTCGGCGACGGGGTGAACGACGCCCCCGCCCTCGCCGAGGCGCACGTCGGCGTGGCCATGGGCGCCACCGGGGCGACCGCCTCGGCCGACGTCGCCGACGCGGTGCTCACCGTCGACCGGCTGGACCGGCTCGCCGACGCGGTGGAGATCGCCCGGTACGCCCGCAGGATCGCGGTGCAGAGCGCCAGCGTGGGGATGGGCCTCGCGGTGCTGGCGATGCTGGCCGCGTCCCTGGGCTGGCTCCCGCCGGTCGCCGGGGCGTTCCTCCAGGAGGGCATCGACGTGCTGGTGATCCTCAACGCGCTGCGCGCCCTCGGGGGCGGGCTACGCCGCCGCGACGTGCCGCCGGGCACCCGGGAGCTGCTCGACCGGTACGCGGCCGAACACGGCGGGATCCGCGACGTGCTCGCCGCGCTGGGAGACACCGCCGACCTGGTCGCCACCGCGCCGGACGCGCCGCAGTGCCTGCCGACGCTGCGCGAGACGCACCGCCGGCTGGTCGGGGAGGTGCTGCCGCACGAGGCGGCCGAGGAGCGCCAGCTCTATCCGGCGCTGGCCGACCCGCTGGGCAGCGCCGAGGCGACCTCGACGATGAGCCGCGCCCACGTGGAGATCCGGCGGCTGGTGGACCGCATCGGCGCCCACCTCGCGCAGGCCGGCGACGGCCCGCTGCGCCGGGACCAGCTCACCGACCTGCTCGCCGCACTCTACGGCCTGGCGGCCATCCTGCGGCTGCACCTCGCCCAGGAGGAGGAGGACTACTTCTCGCTCAGCCCGGCGGAACCGGCCGAGAGCCGGTGAGCGTGCCCGCCGGCCGGGGTGTGCCGACGGGTGGGAGTGGGAGGGCGCCCGGCCGTCGGACCGCGACAGCAGGGCGCCCTTACGCTCAGCGTTCCCGGACCACCGCCACCGGGCAGTGCGCGTGCTGGATGAGCTGCTGGCTGACCGAGCCGAGCAGCATCCCCTTCAGGCCGCCCCGGCCGCGGGTGCCGACCACCACCAGGCACGCGTTGCGGCTCGCATCCACCAGCAGGGACGCCGGCCGACCCTCCGCCACCTCGACGGTCACCGGTACGTCGGGAAACGTCGTGCTCCACCGCGCCACCGACTCGTCCAGCTCGGCCCGGTCGGCCGCCGCGGCCTCCCGCGCGTCGGGGCCCGACGGCGGACGCTGGCCGGTGGGCGGCTGCCAGGCCCGCACCACGTGCAGGGGCGCCCGCCGGGCCTCGGCCTGCTCGAACGCGAAGCCCAGCGCCAGCAGCGAAGACTCGGACCCGTCGACGCCGACCGCCACGTGCCCGGTGCGCCCACCGGCGGCCGACCCGCCGCGGATCACCACGACCGGGCAGCGCGCGTGGGCGGTGACGGCCACCGCGGTCGAGCCGACGAGCAGCCCGCCGAAGCCACCGTGTCCCCGGGTGCCCAGCACCAGCAGGTCCGCCTGCGCCGAGCGTTCCTGGAGCACCAGCGCGGGCGGCCCGTCGAACACGTCACCCGTGACGGTCAGTTCCGGGTGCGCGGCCGACGCGTCCGCCGCCGCCTTGCGGACCAGTTCCTCGACCTGCCGGCGGGCCGTCTCGTCCGGCCAGACGCCGGGAGCGACGCCGGGACCGATCCACCCGGCCACGGTGAGCCACTCGAAGACGTACGCCAACCGCACCGGCCGTCCGCTGCGGCCGGCCTCCTCCAGCGCCCACTCCAGCGCGGCGGAGGCGTCGGCGGAGCCGTCGTAGCCGACCAGGATCTCGTTGCCGCTCATCGGGTCCACCTCTCGTTCGCGACTGCGGGGCTCGCAAGCTCACTCCTCGCGCTCACTGGGCTTGCCTTTCGTTCGCGACTGCGGGGCTCGCAAGCTCACTCCTCGCGCTCACTGGTCCCCCCCCGGAGTCCCGGGTCCGTCTCGCGCACCCAGCGCCACTCCGCGACCCGGGGGTCGTCCTCGCCGTGTTCGCGGGTGTAGTCCCGGCAGGCCTGGCGCGCGTCGACCATCTCCTGCCGCAGGTGGGCGGCCCGGTCGGCCAGCCCCGGCACCCGGTCGATGACGTCGATGACCAGGTGGAAGCGGTCCAGGTCGTTGAGCATCACCATGTCGAACGGCGTGGTGGTGGTGCCCTCCTCCTTGTAGCCGCGTACGTGCAGGTTCTCGTGGTTGGTCCGCCGGTAGGTCAGCCGGTGGATGAGCCACGGATAGCCGTGGTACGCGAAGATGACCTGCCTGTCCCGCGTGAAGATCGTGTCGAACTCCTTGTCCGACAGCCCGTGCGGGTGCTCCGTCGGCGGTTGCAGGCGCATCAGGTCGACCACGTTGACGACCCGTACCTTCAGCTCCGGCAGGTGCCGGTGCAGCAGGTCCGCGGCGGCCAGCGTCTCCAGCGTCGGCACGTCCCCGGCGCAGGCGAGCACCACGTCCGGCTCGCTGCCGGCGTCCGTGCTGGCCCAGTCCCAGATCCCGATGCCGCGCCGGCAGTGCTGGACGGCCTCGTCCATCGACAGCCAGTTCGGGGCGGGCTGCTTGCCGGCCACCACCACGTTGATGTAGTGCCGGCTGCGCAGGCAGTGGTCCATCGTGGAGAGCAGGGTGTTGGCGTCCGGCGGCAGGTAGACGCGTACCACCTCGGCCTTCTTGTTCATCACGTGGTCGATGAAGCCCGGGTCCTGGTGGGAGAAGCCGTTGTGGTCCTGGCGCCACACGTGGCTGGAGAGCAGGTAGTTCAGCGAGGCCACCGGACTGCGCCACGGGATGCCCCGGGTCACCTTCAACCACTTGGCGTGCTGGTTGACCATGGAGTCGACGATGTGGATGAACGCCTCGTAGCTGGTGAAGATGCCGTGCCGGCCGGTCAGCAGGTAGCCCTCCAGCCAGCCCTGGCAGAGGTGCTCGGAGAGGACCTCCATCACCCGCCCGTCGGCGGAGAGGTGCTCGTCGCCGGGCACGGTGTCGGCCATCCAGGCCCGGCCGGTGACCTCGAACGCCGCGCCGAGCCGGTTCGAGGCCACCTCGTCCGGGCCGAAGAGGCGGAACGTCTGCGGGTTGGCGGTGATCACGTCGCGTACCCACGGGCCGAGGGTCCCGGTCGCGCCGGCCACGGTCTCGCCCGGCCGCTGCACGTCGACGCCGTACTCGCGGAAGTCCGGCAACGCCAGGTCACGCAGCACCATCCCGCCGTTGGTGACCGGGTTGGCGCTCATCCGCCGCTCGCCCCTCGGCGGCAGCGCGGCCAACTCGGCGACCGGTGCGCCGGTGGCGTCGAAGAGCTCCTCCGGCCGGTAGCTGCGCAGCCAGCGCTCCAGCGCGGCCAGGTGCTCCGGGTTCTTGCGCACCTCGGACAGCGGCACCTGGTGCGCGCGGTAGGTGCCCTCGACCTGCTTGCCGTCGACGTCCCGCGGACCGGTCCAGCCCTTCGGCGTACGCAGGACGATCATCGGCCAGCGGGGACGCTCGACGGCGCCGCCCGAGCGGGCCCGCCGCTGGATGGCGGCGATCTCGTCCAGCGCCCGGTCCAGCGTGCCGGCGAGCGCCTGGTGCACCGTCGCCGGGTCGTCGCCGGCGACCACGTACGGCTGGTAGCCGAAGCCGCGCATCATGGCGAGGAGGTCGTCCTCGCCGATCCGGTCCAGCACCGTCGGGTTGGCGATCTTGTAGCCGTTGAGGTGCAGGATGGGCAGCACCGCGCCGTCGCGGGCCGGGTTGAGGAAGACGTTGGAGAGCCAGCTTCCCGCCAGCGGGCCGGTCTCCGCCTCCCCGTCGCCGATGACGCAGGCCACCAGCAGATCCGGGTTGTCGAACGCCGCGCCGTAGGCGTGGCTGAGCGCGTACCCCAGCTCGCCGCCCTCGTGGATCGAACCCGGCACCTCCGCCGCCACATGGCTGGGGATGCCGCCGGGGAAGGAGAACTGACGGAACAGCCGCGCCATACCCGCCTCGTCGCGGCCGATGTGGTGGTACAGCTCGCTGTAGGTGCCCTCCAGCCAGGTGTTCGCGACGATTGCCGGACCACCGTGACCCGGGCCGGTGACGAACAGGGCGGACAGGTCACGGGCGACGATGACCCGGTTGAGGTGGGCGTAGAGCAGGTTCAGGCCGGGGCTGGTGCCCCAGTGCCCGAGCAGGCGCGGCTTGACGTGCTCGGGGGCCAGCGGCTCGCGCAGCAGCGCATTGTCCAGCAGGTAGATCTGCCCGACGGTCAGGTAGTTCGCCGCCCGCCAGTACGCGTCCAGCCGGCGCAGCTCGTCGTCGGTCAGGGGGCTGTGCAGGTCGAGAGCGGTGTCCATACTGCATGAGCCTCTCGCGGGTAGGGGAATCCTGCATCCTCGGAGCGCGGATTCGTCCGGGCCGGCCCCAGCATCGCCGGTCGACGCCGGTGTGGATCAGGGCCGTTGGTCCCGTGGGCGCTGGGCGTCGTGCCCGTCCCCCGGAATCCCCGTCAGCCCGCGCACGACGATCAGCGGCGCGGGGGAGTGATAGAGCAGCGCCTGACTCACCGCGCCGAGCATGCCCCGCCACGGCTCGTCGCCCCGGGCGGCGACCAGCACCACCTGCGCCGAACGGGACTGCTCCACCAGGACATTGCCGGGGTCGCCGCGGATCGTGTGGCACTCCACGGCCACCGACGGGAACCGGCGCGCCGACCGCGCCACCAACCCGACCAGCAGCTCGGCATCCTCCGCGCCCTGCTCCGGCTCGACGACGCGGACCGCCGACAGCCGCGCCTTCCGCCGGGCCGCGCACTCGAACGCCCACTCCAATGCGGCCTGCGAGCTGTCGGAGCCGTCCACCCCGACCAGCACCGGCCCCTGCGGGGGCGGCTCCCGGCGGACCACCAGCACCGGGCAGCCGGCGCGGGCGGCGACCTGCACCGTGGGCGTTTCCACCGACACGCACTCGCCGCTGGTCGCCATGCCGCCGTCCCCGACGGCGAGCAGAAACGCCGTCTCCGACCGGCGGACCAGGGTGTCGACGAGGGCACCTTCGACGATCTCGCCGCCCACCGGCAGCCCCGGCTCGACCTCGGCGGCGATCTCCGAGGCCCGGGACATCAGCTCCTCGGCGTCCGCGCGTGGCCCCGCGACCGACGGCGCTTGCAGCGCGGCCGTCCAGTTGAACGCGTGCAGCAGGCACAGCGGGCGGTTGTGCGCGGCGGCCTCCTGCGCGGCCAGCCTGACCACGGGCAGGTTGCGCTCCGTGCCGAGCCCGACCAGCACCGCCGCGTCGGTGGGTGCGGCCATCCGAATCACCTCCGCAGGCGTCGCGCCCGGCCCTCCTGTCGAGGCTAGTCGCGCCGGTAGCACGGTGGGGCGGGATCGCGGGCGACGGTGGGGTGGGGGTTCGGGCTGGGGTCTCCGGCGGGGTCGGGCGGTGCTCTTGGCGTGGGGTGGTTGCGGTGCGTCCGGTCTTTTGCGGTGCGTGGCGTGATTGGGGTGTGTCGGGTGGTGGGGGTGCGTCGGGTGGTTGTGGTGCGTCGTGGTGGGGTGTGGCCCGCCGTGCCCGGCTCCGGGCGGTCAGGCTTGATCCCTGCGCCCGGCCCCGCGCGGTGTCGTATAAACAACAAGCCCGGGATATTAAAATTAAGCGGCCGCCGAA